>CAZASU010000243.1:0-3047 GCA_964487785.1 uncultured Gemmatimonadaceae bacterium
TTGCGGACCAGCGCGGCCGGACTCTCCCGGGTGAGCATGGCGCCGAGCCGATCGGTGGGGCAGTTCGCCTCGACCTCGGGAAAGGGCGCCTCCATGACTTCGCGGACTGGTCGGTCGAGCAGCGACGGCTGCGCGAGGGCGCGGGTCATGAGGGTTCCCTCCACCAGCCCACCGACGGATCGGCCGTCCTCGACCACGGGAATCTGGCTCACGCCCCAGGTGCTCATGAGATTGAGCGCCTGACGCACGGCAGCGGCCGGCGTCACGCTGACCAGCGGAGGCGCGTTGGCGGGCCTACGCTCCAGCAGCTGCTCGACCGTGGTCCGCGGCGCCTCGAGCATCTGATTCTCCTGCATCCACTCGTCACTGAAGATCTTGGAGAGGTAGCGCTCGCCGGTATCGCAGAGGATGGTGACGATGAGCGCCTCGGGGTTGTCCAGCTCCCGGGCCAGATCGAGGGACAGCGCAACGTTGAGTCCGGTGGAGCCTCCGGCAAGGATCCCCTCTTCGCGGGCCAGCCGGCGCGCCATCATCAACGAGATTCGATCGGAGACCTGCCGGAACTCGTCGATCGAGTCGAACCATATGGTGCTGGGGATCTTGTCGCCCCCGATTCCTTCGACCTTGTAGGGATGGCCGTCCCCCAGGGTGTGGTTTCGGTGATAGTGAGTGTACAAGGAGCCGACCGGGTCGCCCGCTACCACCCTGACTTTAGGATTCTTCTCCTTCAGGTACTTGCCGGCCCCGCTGACGGTCCCGCCGGTACCCGCCCCCGCCACCAGGTGGGTGACGCGCCCCCCAGTCTGCTCCCAGATCTCGGGCCCTGTCGTAGCGTAGTGCGCCGCGGGATTGATCTCGTTGTAGAACTGGTTCGCCAGGATCGCGCCCGGCGTATCTCTGGCGATCTGCTGGGCTTTCATCACGTAGTTGTCGGGATGATCCGGAGGGACGGCCGTCGGGGTGATCACGACTTCCGCGCCATACGCCTTGAGCAGCCGGACCTTCTCCTGCGACATCTTGTCGGGCATGGTGAACACGCAGCGGTATCCCTTGAGCGCGGCCGCAATGGCCAGGCCGACGCCGGTATTGCCGCTGGTTCCCTCGACGATGGTCCCGCCGGGCCGGAGCTCACCCCGCCGCTCCGCGTCTTCGATGATCGCGAGACCAATCCGGTCCTTCACCGAGCCACCCGGGTTCACATACTCGGCCTTGCCGTAGATGGGAGTTCGGAGGCCGGCGCCCACCCGTGCAAGGCGGATGAGCGGCGTCCAGCCGACCGTGTCCAGAACCGATTCATACGGCTTGAGGTGCTGGGGTTTGCTCATGGTGTCGGATTCTTGGGGCGAGCGCGGGGGCCGCGGAACTGCACCGGCTGGATGAAGGGCGCGGCGATAGGACGTCCCTGGTGCAGCGCCGGGGAGAACCGAAGCTCGGGCGAGCCTATCAGCGCGGCCGAATCGAGCGCGGGGTAGCCGCTCGATTCCGCGATGCGGGTGGAATCCGGGATCACCTGGCCGGCGGAGTCGACATACAGCCGGAGCAGGACCTGGCCCTCGATCCCCTGCTCCAGCAGCGCCGCTGGATACCGGACCGGTGACACGGCATTGATGGCCACGGGCGGCTCCTCAGCCGATGGTGCCGGGGGGGAAGCGTTGCGGTCCACCAGCCTCATGGTCCCGTCGCTCTTGCGTTCGCAGGCTAGGAGAACCAGCGCGAGTGCCGCGGCCGAACAGCTTGGTTTCACCATCCGTGGCTCCCTTCATTGCTGCCTTTTCTCTCACCAGCGCGACGCTTGAAATCCGCCAATCGATTCAACGCCTCGAGCGGTGTGAGGGTATCCACGTCCAGCAACTTGAGCTCTTCCATCATGGGGTCGGGATGGCCGCTCTCGCCGAAGAGCCGGAGCTGCCCCGGGTCGCGTGACAGCAGGGGCGGCGGCCCCGGGACCATGCGGTGCTCACCCTCGAGCGTCACCAGGATTTCGCGAGCCCGGCCGACGACAGCGGGAGGCAGACCGGCGAGCTGGGCCACGTGGATGCCATAGGACCGGTCGGTGCCGCCGGGCTCGAGGCGGTGGAGAAAGACCACGGTATCTCCGGTCTCCCGCACCGCCACGTTGTAATTCCGGGCGTGCTGCAGCCGCTCGGGCAGCTGCATCAGCTCGTGATAGTGGGTGGCGAACATCGTCTTGCAGCCTACCCGGTCGTGCAGGTGCTCGGTGACGGCCCAGGCAATGGCGACACCGTCATAAGTCGAAGTCCCGCGGCCGATCTCATCGAGCAGGACGAGGCTCCGCGGAGTGGCGTTGTGCAGAATGGCGCTGGTCTCGCTCATCTCCACCATGAAGGTGGACTGGCCGCCGGCAAGGTTGTCGCTGGCACCGACCCGGGTGAAGAGGCGATCCACGGCGCCGACCGAGGCCTCGGCGGCAGGCACAAACGAGCCGATCTGCGCCAGCACCACGCACAGGCCGATCTGCCGGAGAATGGTGGATTTTCCCGCCATGTTGGGCCCAGTGACGAGTGCCACTCGCTCCGACTCGGTGAAGCGCGCATCGTTCGGAATGAACGACTCCCGCTGCATCATCCGCTCGATCACCGGATGCCGGCTCTCCTTGAGGGTGAGATCGAACCGGTCGGTAATCTCGGGCCGTACGTACCGACCCGCCACGGCACACTCGGCCAGCCCGGCCCACACGTCGAGCCGTGCCAGCACTCGCGCCGTGCACTGGATCCGCCCGATCGCCTGGGCCACCAGGCCCCTGAGGGCGCCGAACAGCTCCGCCTCCCTGATGCCCATCCGCTCCTCGGCGCCGAGGATGCGGCCCTCGTAGTCCTTGAGCTCGGGAGTGACATAGCGCTCAGCGCTGGAGAGGGTCTGACGCCGCTCGTAGTCGGCGGGAACCCGGGCGGTGTGGGTGTGGGTCACCTCGAGATAGTAGCCGAACACCTTGTTGAATCCGACCTTGAGCGAAGGGATGCCGGTGCGCTCGCGTTCCCGCTGTTGCAGCGAGGCGATGAACTGCCGGCCTCCGTCCCGGAGTGACC
>CAZASU010000244.1:0-3024 GCA_964487785.1 uncultured Gemmatimonadaceae bacterium
GTATCGATCGCCGCAGCTCTCGATGGCGTGCTCCAGGCGGGGGTGGTGCTGCAAGTGCCCCAGAATGAGACCTATTCCGCGTCCCGAGGCGGTGGCTCCTGGCTTGGGGATCGGCGCCTCATTGTCTCGACAATCGAAGAACCGGAATTTGCCTTGATCGGCACCGGCTTTCCCTTCCGTGACGTGTCCCGGCTGGAGGAGTATCAGCGGCAGTTTGGCAGGGTGGCGCGAGCGACGAGTGGAATCCGGCGGCCCGGCGCTGCCGCGCTGGACCTCGCCGATGTGGCCGCCGGGCGGTTCGACGGGTTCTGGGAGCAGCAGTTGTCGGCCTGGGATATTGCGGCGGGCACACTGCTGATTCGCGAGGCGGGTGGATTAGTCACCGATTTCTCGGGCCGGGATATCGGCATCGAGCACACCGGCGTCGTGGCGGGCAACCCGATGATCCACGCCTGGCTCATTGAAACCTTGAACGCGGACTAATAATTCACCACAGAGGCACGAAGGACACAGAGGGATCGCTCATGAATTAGAATCGTCCATCGCGGGACCTGATATCGGTTTTATCCTTATTGTGAAGTACTCCTCTGTGGTAAATGCTTGCTAACCGGAAAGTGGAATGGACGAGGAAGACGCACTCAGCTCGAATAATTCACTCCAGGAGTGGTCCGATGCAGTCGCCGCCGCGACCTCCACGCCGTCAGGCGGAGCCGTCGCCGCAGTGGCGGCCGCGCTCTCGGCGTCGCTGGTAGCCATGGTTGCCGGCCTCACGACGCGCCGCGAGAAGTACGCCGCGGTGCACGATCATGCCCGGGCCACGCTGGAGCGGGCCGAGATCCTGCGTGCCGATCTTCTGAATATGGCGACGCTCGATGCGGTGGCGGTGGCCGAATACATGGACGCCCTTACCCTGCCCCAGGCCACCGAGTTCGAGCGCACCGCCCGGGAGGCGGCCAAGCGCGCCGCGCTCATCGAGGCGGCTCGGGTGCAGCTCGAGCTTCTCCATCAGGCGGCGGAGGTGGCCGAGCTGGCCGAAGCGATGGCGGGATCGGGGTTGGCCACCGCCATTGGCGATGCAGCCGCGGCGAGCTTCCTGGCGGCTGCCACCAGCCGGAGCGCCTACTGGAGCATTCGCAGCAACCTCAAGGCCGTGGGGTGGCCCGACGAGGCTCGTGTGTTGATCGACACGGCGTGGACGACGCTGGAACAGGTGGAATCGGCGGAGGTGCGGGTGCAGCTGCTGCTGGAGGACCGGGTGGGGTGAATCAGGCCGTCAAAATGCGTGGCCCCTCGGCGGTGATGACGACGGTGTGCTCGAAGTGAGCCGACAGGCTCCCATCCGCCGTAACCACGGTCCATTTGTCTGCCAGCGTCTTCGTTGCCGGGCCCCCGATCGTGATCATCGGCTCGATGGCCAGGGTCATTCCCTCGAGTAGGCGAGGTCCCCTTTTCGGAGCACCGTAATTGGGCACTTGGGGCTCCTCGTGAAAGCGAGTCCCGATCCCGTGGCCCACCAGCTCCCGCACCACGCCGTACCCCGCCCCCTCGGCTACCCGCTGCACCGCGTGCCCGATGTCTCCCACATGATTGCCGAGCCGCGCCGCGGCGATGCCGGCCGCAAGGGATTCCTGGGTCACCCGTAGGAGCCGCTCCGCCTCGGGGTCTATCCTCCCCACGGGCAGCGTCGTGGCCGAATCGGCGTGCAGCCCTTCCAGGTGCACGCCCACGTCCACGCTCACGATGCTCCCCTCGGCCAACACCCGCTTGGGAGATGGGATACCGTGAACGATCTCCTGATCGATGGAGGTGCAGAGCGTCTTGGGAAAGCCGTACAGGCCCTTGAACGACGGCACGGCTCCATTATGGCTCCTGATGAACCGCTCCGCCTCGGCGTCGAGGTCTTCGGTGCTCATCCCCGGCCGCAGAATCTCCCGCATCCGCGCCAGCGTTCCCGCCACGATCCGTCCCGCCCGGCCCATGATCTCGACTTCCCGGGGAGACTTCAGGGTGATCATGTTACTTGCCAAGCGTCCGGCGGACCCGCTCCGCGATTTCCTCGACCGAGCCCACCGCGGGGATGTGGTGCATGAGGTTCCGCTGCTGATACCACTCGAGCACCGGAGCGGTCTGCTTGCGGTAGGCGCGAAGCCGGGTGGCGACGGCCTCGGGATCGTCGTCGGCGCGCTTCTCGACCGCGAGCCGCTTGGCGAGCCGGGTGAGAATCTCCTCATCAGACACGTCGAAGAACAGCACCGCATCCATGCGGCGACCCCGTTCGGCCAGCAGGCGCTCCACTCCCTCCGCCTGTGGAATGGTTCGCACCACCCCGTCGAAGATTACTCCCTGCGCAGCTCCAGGCTTCCCGAGCTCGTCCCTCACAATACCCAGGATGACATCATCGCTGACCAGGTGACCCGCCTCCATGAGCTCCTTGGCCCGAAGCCCGAGCGGGGTTCCCCGTCTGACCGCATCGCGCAGCAGATCGCCGGTGGCGAACTTGGGCACGCCGCGCGCTTCCGCCAGCAGGGCGCCCTGGGTGCCCTTCCCCGCGCCGGGCGGGCCCATGAGTAGGATGTCCAAAGGAGATGGTCTTTCCGAAAAGACCTACATGTACCGCTGCTGGCGTCCCCGGAACTTTACCCGCCCGGTCTTCATGAAGCCGTCGTACTTGCGGAGCGTCCGGTGCTGCTCGACCTGGGCGATGGTGTCGAGGAGAACGCCGACGACGATCAGGACCGAGGTGCCGCCGAAGCCGCTGTTGGGAATGTTCATCCACTTCGAGACCAGGATCGGCAGCAGGGCAACCAGGGCGAGGAAGAGGCCGCCCGGCAGGGTGATGCGAGCCAGAACACCGTCGATGTAATCCGCCGTGCTGGCTCCCGGCTTCACACCCGGGATGAATCCGCCCTGCTTCTTCAGGTTCTCAGCCAGATCGACCGAATTGAAGATGATCGAGGTGTAGAAGTAGCTGAAGACGAGGATCAGCAACCCGAACACCAGGTCGTACGGCAAATCGCCCGGCTG
>CAZASU010000245.1:0-2986 GCA_964487785.1 uncultured Gemmatimonadaceae bacterium
AGAACCAAATCAGCAGACTATGTGTTGTCACTCAGAGTGCGTTAACGAACGAGACCCAGTTCCAGGAACCTGAACCGCAGGGAGACCGATCATGGCGTACCCCTCGACCACCACGATCCCGGCCCAGCGCCTGAGCGCCGCCCTCGCGATTCTGCGTATCGTGGTAGGCGGCATTTTTATCGTTCACGGCACCCAGAAGCTTTTCGTCTTCGGTCTGGCGGGCGTCGCCGGCGCATTCGGCCAGATGGGGGTGCCGCTGCCGGGAGTCATCGGTCCAGCCGTCGCCTTCCTCGAGTTCTTTGGGGGCATCGCCTTGGTACTCGGGCTGTTCACGCGGCCCGTCGCCCTGCTCCTTGCCGTTGAGATGCTCGGCGCGATCGCGTTGGTCCACGTCAACAAGGGTTTCTTCCTGCCGGACGGTTACGAGTTCGCACTTTCGCTTCTAGGAGGCTCGCTTGCTCTGGCTCTCGCCGGCGCAGGGGAATACTCGCTCGACCGCGTGCTCACCACCCGGAAAGCCGAGGCCCGGCGCCATGGGTGACAACATCACGGGACTGCATCACATCACGGTCATCGCCGGGGACCCCCAGGAGAATCTGGACTTCTACGTTGGAATCCTGGGGATGCGACTGGTCAAGAAGACCGTCAATCAGGACGTGCCGGGGACCTACCATCTCTTCTACGCCGACGGCGCCGCGCACGCCGGCACCGATCTGACGTTCTTCCCCTGGCCGGACATGGCGCCAGGCCAGGCCGGAGTTGGGCTGACGGTCGAGGTGGCGTTGGCCGTTCCGGTCGGGAGCCTTCAATATTGGGCCGACCAGCTCACCCGCCACGGCGTGGAGGCGAGCGAGCCGACGACGCGCTTTGGCGAGCCGCTGCTCTCCTTTGCCGATCCGCATGGGCTGCGCCTGGCGCTGGCGGAGACGCCCGACCCACGCGATTTCATGCCCTGGGCAAAGAGCGTGGTGCCCGAGGCGTACCAGATCCGTGGCCTCCATGGCGTCCGGCTGCTGGAGGGAAACGCGGCCCCGACCATCGATTTCCTGGCGGACACCCTGGGCTTCGAAGAGGTGGGCGAGGAGGGCGGTTGGCGCCGGTTCGCGCTGCCGGGTAGTCGGTCGGGGCGGGTAGTGGACATAAAGGAGCTTCCCACCGAGCGGCAGGGAACCTGGGGGACGGGGAGCGTGCACCACGTCGCCTGGCGGGTCCCGGACGATCCGACCGAGCTCAAGGTGCAGCGCCTGCTCCAGAGTGCTGGGCGGCGTCCGACCCCGGTGATCGATCGGTTCTGGTTCAAGTCGGTGTACTTCAAGGAGCCAGGCGGCGTGCTGTTCGAGATTGCCACCGATGGACCGGGTTTCGGGGTAGACGAGCCGCTCGATGGGCTGGGCGCATCTCTCGTGCTGCCGCCATGGTTGGAGCCCAAGCGGTCGCAGATCGAGGCTAGCCTGCCACCGTTGCAAGCCCCGGCACAGGTCGCCGGCGAGCCGCGCCGATAGGACAGCCGTGAGCATCCAGGGCCTCCACCACATCACGGCCATCTGCTCCGACGCCGCCCGCACGGAGGAGTACTACACCGATACGCTGGGGTTGCGCCTGGTGGCGCAGTCGGGGGGAGCCGTCACGGAAGACCGCCAGCTCTATTTCGCGGCAGGGGACGGTGGCCCAGGCAGCATCGTCTCATTCATCGAGCGGCCGGGCGCGGCACCGGGACGAGAGGGTGTCGGCGGTACCCATCACTTCGCTCTGCTGGTAGAAACCCGCGACGTCCTGCTGAAGTGGAAGCGGCGGCTCATCGACCGGGGCATCGCCGTCAACGGTCCGCTCGATCGGCACTATTTCGAGTCCATCTATCATCGGGATCCTGATGGCACGGTCATCGAGATCGCCACCCGCGGCGCGGGGTGGGCGCGAGACGAGGCCCCGGACCGCATCGGCACCGAGCACCGGCCGCCGCCACCGGAAATGCTGAAGGGAAACCGGGATCAGGAGCGGATCCGGGCCGAGATCTGGCCCCACCCGGTACTGGAGATCACGCCGGAAATGCGGTTTCGCACGCTGCACCACGTTACGGCCATCGGAGCCAACATCGACCGGGTGCACGACTTCCTGCACGGGGTGCTGGGTCTCCGGCGGGTGAAGCGCACCTCGAACTTCGACATGCCTGATTCGTTTCATTGGTACTGGGGCGCCGGCCAAGGCGAACCCGGCACCGTGGTGACCTACTTCGAGCGACCGGGGCAGGCCGGTGTGGTCCACGGCCCCGGGCAGATCGATCACTACGCTCTGGCCGTTGCTGACGCCGCCGCCCTGGTCGAATGGCGTCTGAGACTGCTCGCTGCCCGACTACCGGCGTCGCCGATTCAGGACCGGGGGTACTTCAAGAGCCTATTCACCCGGGATCCCGATGGCCAAACGATAGAGCTCGCAACTCGAGGGCCGGGGTTCCCGCTGAAGGAGCACAAGGAGATGGAAAAATGAAGGGACCACATCAGGGTCAGCCGGTTCGAACGGCCGGCACGCCTCTCAGTCGCGCGCGGGCCGCCATGGTGATGCTCCACGGTCGCGGTGCCACGGCAGAGAGCATCCTCTCCCTGGCTTCCGAGCTGGATGCTCCGCACTTCGCGTACCTGGCGCCGCAGGCGGGAGGCAACAGCTGGTGGCCCCAAAG
This sequence comes from uncultured Gemmatimonadaceae bacterium, assembly GCA_964487785.1. GTDB lineage: Bacteria > Gemmatimonadota > Gemmatimonadetes > Gemmatimonadales > GWC2-71-9 > CAVVWJ01. Next base: position 2,675 of record CAZASU010000245.1, read on the forward strand.
CTTTCTCGCCCCGATCGCGAGTAACGAGCCCGGCATCTCGTCCGCCATGACCGCCGTGGAGGATGTTCTCCGGCAGACCGCCTCTGCCGGTATTCCGCCCGAGCGCACCTTCCTGCTCGGCTTTTCCCAGGGTGCCTGCCTTGCAACCGAGTTTGCGGCGCGTCATGCCCGCCGGTACGGAGGCGTGGCGGCACTGAGCGGCGGCCTCATTGGTCCCGAGGGCACGCCGAGGGACTATGCCGGGTCCCTGGAGGGAACGCCCGTGTTCCTCGGCTGCAGCGATGTAGACTCGCACATCCCGGCCGAGCGGGT
>CAZASU010000246.1:0-2981 GCA_964487785.1 uncultured Gemmatimonadaceae bacterium
GGCCGCCGCATGATCTCCCTCCTGACGCTCCTGCTGGTCGGACCGCCTGATACACTCAGGCTCGCGCGTGGCGTGCATCCGGGTCCGCTGGTGATCTCCCGCCCGACAGTGGTTCTCGGCGAGCCGGGCGCGGTGATCCGGGGGAGCGGCCAGGGCAGCGTGGTGGAGATCACCGCTCCGGGGACTACGTTGCGGGGGCTCAGGATCGAGCACAGCGGGCGCGACACCGACCGGGACGATGCCGGGGTGATGATACGTGCCGACTCGGTCACGCTGGAGGATCTCGAGATCAGGGACGTCCTGTTCGGCGTGTACCTGCGGAAGGCGGGTAGCGTCACAATCCGCCGGATAGACATCGAGGGGCCGCGAGGGCTGCCGGAGGGCCAGACGGGCAACGGGATCCACCTGCATGCCTCGCGCAAGGTAACGATCGCCGACAGCCGCATCGCGTGGATGCGGGACGGCATTTACTTCGAGTACAGCGACAGCGCACGCGTGACCGGCAATCAGGTGAGTCAGGTGCGCTTCGGGCTGCACTACATGTTCAGCCACCAGAACCAGTTCGAGCGCAATGTCTTTCACCACAGCGCCGCCGGCGCCGTGGTCATGAACTCGAACGGCCTCTCCATCCGGGACAACGTCTTCGCCTGGAACGCGGGCAGCCGTTCCTTCGGCCTGGTGCTGCAGACTGCAACCGAGCCGATCGTCCAGGGGAATCTGTTCGTGGGCAACGGCGTAGGCACCTTCTTCGACAACGTGATCCGGGGACAGTACATCGGGAATCTCGTCTCCGAGAACTGGCTCGGCCTCCAGCTCTTCAGCAACAGCGAGCAGACGGAGGTCACCGCCAATGCCATCATCGGCAACACCTTCGATGTCTCCGGCGGGGCTGCGCCGGGGGCCTACATCTTCTGCAGCGGCAAGCGGGGCAACTATTGGAGCAGGGCCATGGTTGGCGGCTACGACCTCGACGGCGACGGCGTGCTGGACGCACCCTATGCGGCGAGCTCACCCTTGGCGGAGCTGGCCCGGTCGCGTGAAGGACTCCGCGTTTTCCTGGGCAGCCCGGCCGCTCAGACGCTCGACTGGGCCGAACGGACTTTCCCGGTGTTTCAGCTGGATCAGGCGGAAGATGTTTGCCCCGCGGCGCGGCCACCCCGGCTCAGCATCCTCGCTTCCCTGCCGCCTGCGGGAGCGCCAGAGGGGGGCGGCACCCAGTATGTCGCCGCTGCCGCGAGCATTGCGGCCGGTCTCGGGCTACTGGTGATGCCGGGCCGTTGGCGGCGAGGGATTCACGGAAAGGAACGGATCCGGTGATACGTCTCGAGGAGCTGCACAAGTCATATGGCGGGCGCCTGGCGCTCGAGCCCCTGACGCTCGAGGTCGCGGCCGGTGAGGTCGTCGCTCTGGTGGGACCTAACGGGGCGGGGAAATCCACGACGCTCCGGGCCCTGGCGGGGCTCATCCAGCCCACCGGCGGCCGGGCCTCCATCGGAGAGCACGACGTGGTCACCGATGCGGTTGCCGCCCGCCGACAGTTGGGCTACCTGTCGCAGCGTCTGGGCGTGCCGCACTCCACCGTAGTGGGCGACCTGGCGAAGCTGGTGGCGGAGGTCCGCGGAGTGCCCCTTCCTGCGGCGCTGGATGCGCTGCTGGCCGCGGGGTTAGGTGACCGCTTGGGAACCACGATGGGGGAGCTATCGGGCGGGCAGCGGCAGCGGGTAATGATCGCGCTGGCCACGCTGGGCCCAGTGACGGCGCTCCTCCTGGACGAGCCGAGCATCAGCCTGGACTCGGAGGGTTCCGAGGAAGTGCGCCAGGCCATTCTTCAGGCGCGGGAGCGCGGCACCGCGGTGCTGTTTGCTTCGCACCAGCTGCGCGATGTGGCGGTCTTGGCCGACCGCATCGTGGTGATGGTGGAGGGCAGGGCCGTGGCACAGGGCAGCCTTGCCGAACTGGCGGCGGCAGCGGGGGTCTCCTACGAGGCGGCACCGCCGGAGCCGCCCATCGAGCGGATCTATCGGATTCTGGTGAGCCGTGGTCGCGAGTCGGTCGCGAGGCACCTCACCCTGCTGCGGGAGGACGCGGCATGAGTCACACCTTTTCGCTCTGCCGGTTCGAGCTGAGCGCCGCACGTCGCGGGCGCACGGCCCCACTTTTCGCGGCCGGGTTCGCCCTCGCCAGCGTGGCCGTGGCGCTCGTGGGGCTCTCGGCGGGCGGGGTCGTAGCGGTGCAAGGATTCGCCCGGACCTCGGTGAGCTTGCTGCAGCTCGTCGTCTGGGTGGTGCCCATGCTGGCGCTCATCACCGGGGCCGTGGCAGGTGCCGACTGCCACGAGCTCGAGTTCACTGCCTCGCTCCCAATACGTCGCGGCAACATCCTGTTCAGCCGGTGGCTCGCCTGGACCTTGACGCTCGGTGCCGCACTGCTCGTCGGGCTTGGTGCCGCCGGCATTGTGATCGGGCTGCTGGCCGGAACCGCGGACGGTTGGCGGTACCTCAGGCTGATCGGTGTGGCACTGCTCGTCCTCAGCGCGACTCTGGCGCTGGGCCTCTGGATTGGCGTCGCCGCGCGTTCGCGCCTCAAGGCGGTCGCAATCGCGGTTGTCGCCTGGTTTGTCCTCGTGATCGGGGTTGATCTCGTGGCGATCGGCGCACTCGCTGTTTTGCCGCCCGGCAAGGCGGGCTGGTGGCTCTCGGCCCTGCTGATGGCCGACCCGGTGGACAGCGCGCGGGCGTTGGGCCTGAGCCTGTTCCACGCCGACGTGGTCGCCGGGCCCACGGGAGCCGCGCTCCGCGCCGTGCTCGGCAAGGCCGGCGCATGGGCCCTCACGGGGGCGCTGGTCGGGTGGACGCTGGTACCGCTGGCGCTGGCAGGTCGGCGATTCGCGCGAAGCGACCTGTAGCAGACATCATCTGACTGGAAGGGATCATGAGCTGGGCTCATCTTCATCTCGCGCTCAGTCACGTGCCGGTGATCGG
>CAZASU010000247.1:0-2969 GCA_964487785.1 uncultured Gemmatimonadaceae bacterium
GGAGGGGAAGGGGAGCAGCAAGCTGTACGCGGCCAGCGCGAATCGAAACACTGGTCCTCCTGGATTCGGGAGTTGTCAAGCGGGACTGTTAGGGGCCTTACGTCCGCTTGAGGCGCCGGGTTTCCCCCGCAATTATACTTGGGCCGTTCGGTCCCCCTTCAGCGCCCGTAGCTCAGATGGATAGAGCAACAGCCTTCTAAGCTGTGGGTCGCAGGTTCGAGTCCTGCCGGGCGCATCATTCCTGCCGCTCCAAGCGCTCGCCGCTTTCTGAGCACCTCGTCCTGTTTTCGCAGTCATGACGGTCCCAGGCTTTTCCCGCTGACCTGACCGCCGTAGACAGCGACCGGAATAGAAAGGATATTGGGGCAACCACCCCTCCTCCGGTGTCCATTGATGACGGTATCGGTGTCCGACATGCCTTCCCCGAAGTCACGCGGGGTCGCCTTTGCCCTCGCCGCCTTGCTGGGCCCGTTCGGCGCCCATCGGTTCTACGTCGGCAAGACCGGCACCGCCGTCCTGATGCTCTGCACCGTTGGGGGCCTTGGCCTCTGGTACCTCTATGATCTGATCCTGGTCGCCGGGGGATCATTCAGGGACATCGACGGCCGACTCGTCTCCCGCTGGGACCCTGAGGACGCATCGAGGGGCGATGGCCTCTCCACCGAAGTCATGGAAGAACTTTCCTCCCTTCGCTCCGAGGTCGCCGAGCTCGCCGAGCGCCTCGACTTTGCGGAGCGCCTTCTGGCCCAGCCTCGCGCGGCAGAGGATCAGCCGCGGTCCACCCTCCGATCCTGAGTGTCGTTCCGATTTGGGCTGGTGGGTCGGGTCCTCCCCCGGCGGGCCGAGCTTCGGCCCATGCTGCGGCTGGCCATCCCCGTAGTCATCGTCCAGGTGGGCATGATGGCCATGGGCGTGGTCGACACCGTCATGGTGGGCCATATCTCCGCGCAGGCCCTGGCCGCCGTCGCGCTGGGCAACCTCTACTTCTTTACCCTGGCCGTGTTCGCGCTGGGGACCCTCATGGTGCTGGACCCGGTGGTGGCCCAGGCCGTCGGCGCCGGAGACCGGCCGGCGGTGGCTCGTGCCGTACAGCGGGGTGTGATCATTGCCGCCTTGCTGACCATCCCGGCAGCGGTGCTTCTTACCTCAGCCGCCCCGGTCTTCAACCTGGCTCGCCAGCCGGCTGAGGTAGTCCCGCTCGCGGCCGCGTACGCCATCCGCACGGCGCCGGGCATCTTCCCCTTTCTGCTGTTCGTGGTCTTTCGCCAGACCCTTCAGGCCATGGGGCGCACCACGCCGATCGTGGGGGCGATCATCGGGGCCAATCTCGCCAACGGACTCCTTAACTGGGTGCTGGTCTTTGGCCACCTCGGCTTCCCGGCCATGGGTGTGGTGGGATCGGCCTGGGCCACGACGATCAGCCGGGTGCTCCTGGTCCTCTGGCTCTGGGCAGCGTCGCGGCGCGAGCTCCACCCCCTCCTCTCACCCGTTCGCCCCGAGATCTGGCAGCTCCAGCCTCTCGCCCGGATGTTTCGGCTGGGCATCCCCATAGGCACCCAACACGTCCTGGAGTTCGGCGCCTTCGCACTGGTCGCCTTGATGATGGGCTGGATGGGCACTCAGGAAATGGCGGGGCACCAGGTGGCGATCAACCTCGCGGCGCTCACGTTCATGGTGCCGTTGGGTGTGGGCGACGCCGCCTCGGTGCTCGTCGGTCAGGCGGTGGGGCGGGGGGACACGGAAGGAACCCGGGGCGCGGCTCGGGCAGCCTTTGCCTGCGGGGTGGCCTTCATGGCCATGACCGGGGTGATCTTTCTGTCCCTCCCTGAGCCTCTGGCGCGGCTCTATAGCCGCGATCTCGGAGTGATCGGTGTGGCCGCCAGCCTGATTCCGATTGCAGGCGTGTTTCAGATATTCGATGGGATCCAGGTTGTCGCCTCGGGGGTGTTACGCGGGCTGGGAGACACCCGGGCCCCGATGGTCGCCAATCTCCTGGGATACTGGCTGGTGGGTATTCCAGTCAGCCTGTACCTGGGATTCGTGGCCAGGCTCGGTCCAGCGGGCCTCTGGTGGGGGTTGGTGTTGGGGCTTGGCCTGGTGGGCACCTCACTGCTCTTACGGGTGCGGGCCCGGCTCGCGCGCCGACAGGTACGGGTAGTGATCGATACTCCGCAGCTGTCGAGCGCCGAGCCGCACCCTGCGGATCCGGCTTGAGCTGGATTACCTGGACGCCTCTGCCTCCTCGGTGTCATTTCGGCGGGGTTTGGACCGGGCCGGCGAGTCGGTGGCTCCATAGCCTTGCGTCTCACTTGGAGGGGGGTTAAAGTTGCCGTCCCTCGACCGGTGTCGTGAGGGGGCGGGGGAACTTCTGGGACCGGATCTTGGTTTTATTAAGACGCTCGGCAGTACCAGGCGAAATGGTTCGCTCTCCGAAGTTTAGCCCTTGACTCCAACGCCAAAACTACTTAAGATTAGCGGCTGTCGGCGTTTTCGAGCCGCCAACTGCACCACGCTCTTTGACAAGTGATGTGAGCTAGATAGTGATGGAGTGCGGACCCATTGATCTGGACGGACACAGAGGCCGACCAGATAGGGTTTACTCTGATCATTAGTGATTCGGACGACAGATATACCAGGTCGTTCGGCTAGAGCTGTTCAAGCACTCATTGGAGAGTTTGATCCTGGCTCAGGACGAACGCTGGCGGCGTGCCTAACACATGCAAGTCGAACGGGACCAGGGGCAACTCTGGTTCAGTGGCGGACGGGTGCGTAACACGTGAGGAACATGACCTTCGGCGGGGGATAGCCGGCCCAACGGCCGGGTAATACCGCGTACGACCACTTTGGGACATCCCTAGGTGGTGAAAGCAGCAATGCGCCGATGGAGTGCCTCGCGGCCTATCAGCTAGTTGGTGAGGTAACGGCTCACCAAGGCGACGACGGGTAGCTGGTCTGAGAGGATGGCCAGC
>CAZASU010000248.1:0-2963 GCA_964487785.1 uncultured Gemmatimonadaceae bacterium
GGCATGTCGTAGCCGGCGACGACCTCTTCCCGGTTCAGTTTGCGGGCCTCGATGTATTGGCTTTCCTCCGCCGTCAACGAGAGCACTTCGGGTTTCATGCCCTCTTCCAGCACGACGGTGGTGCCGGTGTTGTCAACCCCGGCGGCGATCTCATTCCACCGCAGTTTGAGCCGGTCCGCTGCGGGCTGCGACAGGCTCCCTGGGTGGGTGAGGGCGACACCGGGGCGGGCACCGTTACGCCAGAAGGCGGACTGTGCCCGCAGGGCGGCATCCTCGTTCTCCAGTGTGGAGCGGAGCGACTCGAGTTTGGAAAGGCCACGGGTGTACGAGTCGGGGTTGTAGGTGCGGAGGTGGATCAGGTCGGTGTCGGGGATGTCCTTGACCTGGACCCGGCCGTTGTCGAAGTCCCACCGGAGCCGGCCGCCGGTGTCCTCGCCGGCTTCCCGCATCGAAGTCGGGTGCATCAATGCCAGCTCGGCGGGGCGGCCACCGGAGTCCCGGAACTTCCCGATGAACGCCTCGCCGTAGATGTCGTAGGTGGTCTGCACGTCCCGCCAGAAAGCGTTACGGGACTGCCTGGTGTTCGGCCGGGCCAGCAGCCGGGCGTACGGGTCGTCGGGCTGCTCTGGCCGGTTCAGGTCGTCGTGGCGGTACACCTTCAAGGGAAGGAACGCCAGCAGCCCGGCGCGCTTGTCGACACAGGTACGGACCCAGTGTTGACGGCGGTACATGGCGGCGTAGGACACCCAGCGGTTCCCGATCTGCAACGACGCCGGCCAGGAGCCCCAGGTCGCGGGGGTGCCCGTCCAAACCACGTTCGGGCTCTTCACGAGGACACCGCTGCTCTGGATCATTGGCGTCCCCTCCCCTCGTTCACGGGCGCTGCAGATAGTCGATGTCGGACCGGGACAGGAATAGCTCGCCGTCGACCGCGACGGGAGCGCCGGTGGGGGCGGCCCCGAGGGCCTGGGTGTCCCGGAGCACTACGACCCGGTCGTCGACCTTGAACAACACCCCGGCGAACGAGGTGCCGGTCTTCAACGTGACAACCACCTTGTCGCACAGACGCTCCCGGAGCAGCCGGTCCCTCGACTGGCGGGCCAGCAGAGCACAGACGACGATGGCGGCGGCGAGGATCGCGGCGGCCAAGACGATCACAGGACCAGCAACCCACGGTCACCCTCATACACCGACGGCCCACTTTCAGGCGGTTTCGACGCTCCCCACAACGCCAGGGTGGCGGCCACGAGCGGGCTGATGTCGGCGAGGCTGTTGCGGCGGGACCACGCCCACGCGTCCCCCAGGGTGCGGCGGGAAACACCGCGGGCGGCGGCGTCGAGTCGGGGGTCGGGGGTGTGCCAGACGGCACGTCGGATCATCCCGTCCATCAGCGAAGAACAGGCCTGGGCGACGTCACGCGCCGACGGGTTCAACGTGGTCACAGCCAGTCCGAGTAGATCGTCCTGCACAACCGAGGCCGGACCACCAAGGTCAACTACCACCGGGACAGCATTCTCGCCCCGCAGTCGGATGATCTCGTCGGCGACCCATCCGGTACCCCGCTTGTGCATAGCAACGTCGAGCAGCATCCCGCCGCCTGCGAGCTGGGTAGCCCTAGCCACAGACGCGAACGCCAGATCGGGTGTCACATCAACCGCCAAGGCAAGCAGCGTCCCCGGCCGGGCGGTTGAGACGGCGGCGTCCCACAAGGTCATAGGCATCCCGCCGCCGGCACCGGTTGGCTCATCCCACCACCCGAGCCGCTCCCGGGCGAACTCCTCGGGTGGGAGCGCCCGGCGTTCGGCGGCGATATGGGACTCGGAGATCCGTAGTCCCATCGCCGGGTTCGCCTTCCGCCACGAGTCGACGTCATCAAGCGCACAACCAAGAGACCCGGGGCGGTGGTCACACCGGTCGTTTCCGCAGGGCACCACGGGGGCGCACCACTCCACATAGACGAGCGACGGGTCACCACCGGCACGGCCCCGGTCCCGGACACCACGCAGGACATGGGAGTCGACCTTCCCCGCCGACGACGCATAGACCACCTGAGGGTTCGGCCGGGCCGACAAAGTCGGCAACAGCGACCCCATCTCAGACGGACCCAACGCGAACGCCTCGTCGAGGATCACCCGGTCGCCGGTCAGGCCCCGCCCACCCGACTTCGACCGGGCCCGGAACAGGAGCCGCTGACCGGAAACCAGCTCGAAGGACTCCTCGCCGTTCGCCTCCGAGATCCTCTTGACCCGGCGGCGGAGATGGTCGTTGCTGTCGATGATCCGTTTGAGGTCCCGGAAAGCTTCCATCGTCGTGGGGAACAGGTGGGCGGTCCAGATGACGAGGTTGGAGCCGAACAGGAACAGGTCGGCGAGGACGAGCGCCTCAAGACATACCGTCTTTCCGTTCTGCCTGGCCATGATCATCGCCGCCTCGAACCCGGCCCAGTGGCCGCCGGCCTTCTCGGCCAGGATCACCTCGAGCGACAGCCGCTGCTCGCCGTCCAGGTTCATGCCGACGGACTCGGCCAGGTCGATCGCCTCACCCGCGGCGCTCGAGACATGGTCCGGGACCCACAGATGCGCCGGCGCCGTCAGCGTGTCAACCACTAAGCCGCGTCTCACGGCGCCGCCGTTGTCGTTCTCGACCTTGCGCCCTGGAGCGCTCCAGCTCACGGGCGTACTTAGCTCGGTTCTGAGCCCGGTACCGTTCCGGGTCGGCTGCGTACCGAGCCCGCTTTTTGTCTCGCTGGCATGTGCTGCATTGCCGAGCCCCGCTGGAAAGCACGCGGTCGTAGACGTGACCGGCGGGACAGTGCGTCTTGGCCCGGTTCTTCCTGCCGGTACTCAACCCTGCTTGCCGCCTGTGCCATCCCGGCGTCACCAGCCGAAGGTGGTCAGGGCGCCAGCAGCGGCGATGACGGCACCCAATCCCGCCAGGGCAGTCGGGGTCCGCCGTGTGACACA
>CAZASU010000249.1:0-2954 GCA_964487785.1 uncultured Gemmatimonadaceae bacterium
CCCAGAATGATCAAGACACTGATGACCTCGGTCTTCGGCACGCGGTTCGACCGGGAGCGCAAGCGTATTCAGCCGATCGTGGACCAGATCCACGGTCACGAGGAGCGGCTCAAGCAGCTGGACGAATCCGAGCTCAAGGCCCAGACGCCTCGCTTTCGGGAGCGTTTGGCCGCGCGGGTCGGCGCTCTCAAGACCGAGCTGGAGGAGGTTCGGGAGGCCAAGCACGGCTGCGCCGATCCGGCTGAGCGGGATGAGCTCGAGGGCCGATTCCAGGACCTGGAAAAGCGCTACAAGAAAGAGCTCGCGGCTGTCCTGGATGAGCTGCTTCCGGAGGTCTTTGCCACGGTCCGGGAGGCATGCCGGCGCCTGCTCGGTACCACCCTACAGGTAACCGGACGCGAGCTGGTCTGGGACATGGTGCCGTACGACGTCCAGCTCATCGGCGGTGTCGTTCTGCACCAGGGGAAGATCGCGGAAATGGCCACCGGCGAGGGCAAGACACTGGTTGCCACTCTGCCGCTCTACCTCAACGCCTTGGCCGGCCGGGGCGCCCACCTGGTCACCGTCAATAACTACCTGGCCCGCCGCGATTCGCAGTGGATGGGTCACGTGTTCCGGTACCTCGGGCTCGACGTCGCCTGCCTCGACGATACCGAGCCCTCCTCACCCGAGCGCCGCGCCGCCTATCTCGCCGACATCACCTACGGCACCAATAACGAGTTCGGCTTCGACTACCTGCGCGACAACATGGTGTTTTCGGTCGATCAGCGGGTTCAGCGAGAGCATGCGTATGCCATCATCGACGAGGTGGACTCCATCCTCATCGACGAGGCCCGGACCCCGCTCATCATATCCGGGCCGGTGGGCAACGAGACCGACGAGAAGTACGCCCAGTTCAGCCGCCAGGTGGCCGAGCTGGTGCGGAAACAGACCGGAGTGGCAAATACGCTGCTGGCCGAGGCCGAGAAGCTCCTGGAAGACCCCAAGACCCGGAACGATGCGGCCCTGAAGCTCTACCAGGCCCGGCTGGGCATGCCCAAGAACAAGCGGCTGCTCAAGATGCTGAACGAGACGGGAACCAAGCAGTTGGTGCAGCGGATGGAGCTCGACGCCATCGCCGATCGCAAGCTCCCGATGAAGCAGCAGCGGATGCGGGACCTCGAAGACACGCTCTACTTCGTGCTGGACGAAAAGGGGCATTCGGTCCACCTGACCGACCGCGGCTCAGAGGCCATGTCCCCGGACGATCCGGAATTGTTTCTGGTGCCGGACATCTCGGAGGAGATCCACGCCATCGACCGGGATCCGGAGCTCTCTCCGGCCGAACGGATCGAGCGACGCCGGAAGGTCGAATCCGACTACGCCATCAAGAGCGAAAAGCTCCACATCATTCATAAGCTCCTGCAAGCCCACGTCCTGTACGAGAAGGAAGTGGATTACCTGGTGCAGGAAGGCCAGGTGATGATCGTGGACGAGTTCACCGGGCGCGTCATGACCGGCCGGCGCTGGGCGGATGGACTGCACCAGGCGGTGGAGGCCAAGGAAAACGTGCAGGTCAAGGGAGAAACCCAGACCTTCGCCACCATCACCATTCAGAATTACTTCCGGATGTACGACAAGCTGGCGGGGATGACCGGAACGGCGGAGACCGAGGAGACCGAGTTCTATCAGATCTACGGTCTGGACGTCAACGTCATCCCGACTCACCGGCCGATGTGCCGGCTCGACCAGGCCGACCGGATTTACAAGACCCGGAAGGAGAAGCACGACGCGATCATGGCCGAGGTGGAACGGCTGCACCAGTTGGGCTGGCCGGTCCTGATCGGCACCGTGAACGTGGATGTCTCCGAGACCCTCTCGCGCCAGCTCAAGCGCCGCGGCCTGAAGCATGAAGTGTTGAACGCCAAGTACCACCAGCGCGAGGCGGAGATCGTGGCCGGGGCGGGCCAGAAGGCAGCCATCGTCATCGCGACCAACATGGCCGGCCGCGGCACCGACATCAAACTGGGCAAGGATCTCGACCTGTCCGAGGCAGAGGCCGGCCTTCAGATCATCGGAACCGAACGGCATGAGTCGCGCCGCATCGACCGGCAGCTTCGGGGCCGCTCGGGCCGCCAGGGGGATCCGGGGCAGACCATCTTCTTCCTCTCCCTGGAAGACGACCTGATGCGGCTCTTCGGCTCCGACCGGATTGCCCGGTGGATGGACAAGAGCGGGGCGGAAGAGGGCGAGGTCATTACCGGCGGACTGGTTACCCGGGCCATCGAGCAGGCGCAGAAACGGGTCGAGCTGCAGAACTTCCAGCAGCGCAAGCGGCTGCTCGAGTACGACGACGTGATGAACCAGCAACGGGAGGTCATCTATTCGCTTCGGCTCTTTGCGCTGGAACGGGGCGAGGAGCTGAAAGCCGAAGCACGCCGGATGATCGAGCTGGCCCTGGAACGGTCGGTCAATCAGTTCCTGGCCACCGCCTCGAGTCCCGAAGAATACGACCGGGGCGGACTGCGCGAGTCGCTCACCCTCCAGTACCTCGTCACGGTCGATGCCATAGTCGATGCCGAGGCCACGCCGACCATCGATAAGATGGCCGAGGCGGCCCGGGCGGAAGGCGAGGAAACCTTCGGGCGCAAGATCAAGTACCTGGGTGATTTCGGGAAGACAATCGGCATACCCGAGGTGGACAGCCAGGTGCTGTCACAGGTGATGCTGTCGGTGCTCGACGAGCGGTGGAAAGACCACCTCTACGACCTCGATCAGCTGCGGAACGCCATCCAGTACCGCGCCTGGGGCCAGAAGGATCCCCTCGTGGAGTACAAGCGGGAGGCGTTCGAGATGTTCGAGGATCTGATGCATGACATCCAGTCGACGTTCACCGAGCGCTTCTTCAAGATTCAGGTGAGCGCCGAGCCGCCTCCGCCGGAGCCGCGCGCCCGCCGGGCGCCGCCGCCCGCCCC
>CAZASU010000250.1:0-2954 GCA_964487785.1 uncultured Gemmatimonadaceae bacterium
TGCAGGAGATGCAGCAGCTCAAGGCGGAGATCGAGTCGGGGCGGGCCGAGATCGAGCAGGCCACTCGGCGGGGCGACCTCCAGACGGCCGCGGAGCTGCGTTACTCCAAGCTTCCCGAGCTGGAGCGGCGGCTGGCCGAGGATGAGCGCCGGCTGCACGAGGTTCAGGCTGGCGCTCAGTATCTGAAGGAGGCGGTAGACGCCGAGGACATTGCCGAGATCGTCTCCAAGTGGACGGGAATCCCCGTCTCCAAGATGATGGAGTCGGAGCGCGAGCGGCTGACCAAGCTGGAGGATGAGCTCGCCCGGCGGGTCATCGGCCAGCGTCCCGCGGTCACCGCCGTGGCCAATGCGGTGCGGCGAAGCCGCGCGGGCCTCCAGGACCCCAACCGGCCACTCGGCTCGTTCATCTTCCTCGGTCCCACCGGTGTCGGCAAGACCGAGACTGCCCGGGCGCTGGCCGAGTTTCTGTTCGACAACGAGCGCGCGATGATTCGGATGGACATGTCGGAGTACATGGAGAAGCACTCGGTGGCCCGGCTGATCGGCGCGCCTCCCGGGTATGTCGGCTACGAGGAGGGTGGCCAACTCACCGAAGCCGTCAGGCGCCGGCCCTACAGCGTGGTGCTCTTCGATGAGATCGAAAAAGGGCACCCCGACGTGTTCCACGTGCTGCTCCAGATCCTCGACGATGGCCGGCTCACCGACAGTCAGGGCCGGCTGGTGGACTTCCGAAATACGGTGATCATCATGACCTCCAACATCGGCAGCCAGTACATCGTCGATGCCGGAGAGCAGCCGGATCCACATGGGTGGGAGAAGGTGGAGGAGCGGGTGCGGGACGAGCTCCGAAATCACTTCCGTCCCGAGTTCCTCAACCGGGTGGACGACATCATTGTGTTCCGGCAGCTCAGCCGGGAAGACCTGGTGCAGATCGTGGACCTCCAGCTCGAGAAGCTCATCAAGATACTGGAAGACCGACACATCCACCTCGAGGTGACCCCTCAGGCCAAGGCGCTCATTGCCGCCGAGGGCTACGATCCGGTGTATGGGGCTCGCCCGCTCAAGCGGGTGATTCAGCGCCTGCTCCAGAATCCGATCGCCCTCGAGCTGCTGGAGGGCAATTTCCACGAAGGCGACACGGTCCGGGTGGAGCGGGACGGAGACGTGCTGCGCTTCGAAAGGGTCGAACGGGGCGCGGCGGCGGTGCCAGAGATGGCCGGTGCGTAGGGGCACGCCTTCGCCGGGTGATCTCGCGGGAATGCAGGCCGCGCTCCGGCTCGCTCGGGCTGCCTCGGTGCGGGAAGAGGTGCCGGTGGGTGCGGTGGTCATCGCCGAAGGGGAGATACTGGGCGAGGCCCACAACGAGACGGTGCAGCGCCGCGATCCAACCGCCCACGCGGAGCTCCTCGCCCTCCATCGGGCGCTGCAGAAAGTGGGAGAGGACCGGCTCCCCATGACCACGATGTACGTCACGCTCGAGCCGTGCGCGCAGTGCGCCGGGGCCATCGTCCTGGCCAAGGTGGGCCGGGTGGTGTTCGGGGCTTACGACGCGAGATGTGGAATGGCGGGATCGGTGTACGACCTGCTCCGCAATCCGAGATTGAACCACCAGCCCGAGGTGGTCGGTGGGCTGATGGCCGAGGAGTGCGGTGACCTCCTCAAGCGGTTTTTTCAGAGCAAGCGTACGGGATTATAGACACGGGCACCCCTGGATTCTCGGCTGGAATGGCACCCTTTAACCACCCATGAAGGAGGCACCAGTGGAGCCTCCCGTCCCTTGGCATGTGGCTGGATCGTATTATGAGGTGTGTAGCTGCGAGGCGATCTGCCCCTGCCGTCGGCAGGACGGCCAGAAGGGGGGACGATCATCCTACGGCACCTGCGACTTTGCCCTGTCGTGGCTGATCGTGGATGGTCGCGCGGGCGAGATCGACCTCTCGGGCCTGGCTGTCGTCCTGGCCGGAAGCTACAGCGACGACGAGCCGGGCGAACCCTGGCGTGTGGTGCTCTACGTAGACGAGCGTGGTGACAGGGAGCAGCAGCGGACGCTCAGTGAGATCTTCCTCGGGCGCGCAGGGGGAACGACGCTGCAGAACTTCGCCCAGGCGATCGGAGAGGTGTACGCGGTCCGCTCCGCGCGCATCGAGCTGGATCATGCGCCGAACACTGAGCGAATCGACGCGGGTCCGTACGTGTCTGCACGCACGGCCCGGGCAGTCGTGACTGAGCAGCGCATCTCCTGCGGCATTCCCGGGCACGACCAGCCGGGCCAGGAGATCGTCGCGGAGTACTTTCGCGTGGCCGATCCACCGCTGCGCTGGGAGGTCAGCGGCCGGTGCGGATTCGCGACGCAGTTTGCGTACAACTCCGCCGAGAATTGACGCAGGGCTGTAGCCACTCGTCCCAGGCTCACCCATCAAGCTCCATCTCTCGCGGCCGACTAGCATGCATTGAGTGCTACGCAGCCCGGAAGGAGCGGGTCCATCGCCCTGCGCAGCGGGTCGGCGGCATCGGCCGCTTCGGACCTCGTGCGCCGCCGCGTTATTCGGAGCCTAGGCGGATAGCATTGAGCCGGGAGGCTGGGAACGGCAGCCGATATTGCCGGGTCATCTCCGGCAGGCCCGAATGCAGTACAAGTCGCCCCTCCTGCAATCGTTGCAATCCAACTTGCGCCTCCAGCATTTGAGCCGGCGCACGGAAGCCGCCCCAAGACCTTTCGGCGGCCACCCAGCAGCAGGCCCTCAGCGCGCTGCTGTTTCTCTACCGCAACGTCCTCGGGCGATCGCTCGAGGCGTTGGGGCGTCTGCCGAGGGGGCGAGTGCCCACCACGCTGCCGGTGGTGCTCACCCCGGAGGAGGTGGCGCGGGTCCTGGGATTACTCCGGGGCACCCATCGCCTGGTGGGCCTGCTGCTCTATGGCAGCGGGCTTCGGGTGACCGAGTGCCTCATGTT
>CAZASU010000251.1:0-2947 GCA_964487785.1 uncultured Gemmatimonadaceae bacterium
TGATCCTTCCCACGGATGCGGCCAGCTGCCCATTCCGAAAATCCAGCAACTACCCCAGGGTGCGGCGTGAAAGAACGGCACAAACCGCTGGCTCGTCGCGCCCCGAGCCCTAGGCGATGATAACCTGTTTACCCGAGAGATAACATAGAACGAACGCACCCAAGGCTTCAACAGCACCTTAACGCTGGGGTCGATCTCACCTCAACGCTGGGGTCGATCTCACCTCGCTGCACCCGCTCCCAGCGGTGGGGCGTGTGCGGCGGGAATGTATTGTGGGCCGGAGGCCCCATTTCTGCGTCCTGGGACACGGTATGCGGGCCGCCCTCTTGCCCGCGCCGTTACCAGAAACCCCCACAGCATGGATATGCAGACAGGGGAAGATGTTCCGGAGTGGGCCCGGCGCCGGGTGCCCGTTCACGGGCGCGTGAACGCGCGACCTCCCCGCGGCTCTGAACTTCTTGATTCGGCTTGGGCTCTGGTGATTGACTGGCCTGCTCGGTCATTCCATATCCATTCCCAGCTTACTCGGAGCGCCTCCACTCCCGTGGGCTCACAACGGTGTAGTGCCCACAAGAGGCGCAGAGGAGGGAGAACTCGATCCCTGAGGGCTCCGAGCCGTAGTGGACTTCGTCAGCTGGCGTTCCACTAGGCACGCTGGCCCTATAACCCTCGGTATCGAGCGCGGAGGTGCGATGGCACGCAGGATTCTGGCACTTGTACACGGCCGGGACTCTCGGCCGTTTCGGTTTTCGGGGCATTGTGTCTCTCTCGCTATTGTCCTGATGCCACTCCTGCAACCCTAAGCCCGTCGGTAGATCTTTATCGGTTTTGATCCCCTCAGAGGCAACCTGTAGCCCGTACCTCGCGGAGCAGCCTGGGCTGTTCTGACGATCTCCGGCCACCATCGAACCACCTCAATAACCTGTGGCCACTTCTGCTCCCTTGCAAACTTCCCCGCGAAAAAAAAGGCGGTCAGTCCCGAACTTTGCCACACCACCCTTTGTTTTGGGCTTGACGTGATTGCGGGGTCAGCGGAAATCAAAATGAGATCCTGTTCGCTTGCGATCTGCGGAATCCAGACCTCATCATCCTCCTCGGGATCAAATCGCTTAGTCAGATGCTCAATCTGGTGATGGGGTTTGTTAAGCAGGGTCATCGCTTCGGTGAGCTTGCTGGAAATGCAGTTATCGAAGAAAAACCTCACGCTACGCGGCGCAGCTTGCGGATACCCTCCTCAAAGGTGACCGCGTCGGCCACCGCTTCTGGCTCGACCGAATACCAGTCCGCCACAGCCTCAACAGATTGCTCCGCGGTGAAGGCGTCGTGAAGGATCCGGGTGCGAATGCCTGCCGGCGCGACGATTGGTGCTCCGAAGGAGCGGCGAGGGTGAACCCTCACTCTCCGCTCATCCCCAAGCGGCGACCACCACTGAGGTTGATCTTTGTCCTCATAGTGAAGCCACTGCCGGATTGACCCAAACACTAGTGGTTCTATCTCCCATTGATCCTTGAGGAGATTCAGCAAGTGTCGATCTCCCGCTTCAGTTACGATCTCAGCCAAGATGGTGCGGCCATGAACGATGAAACGCTTCGAAGAGAAGGGGTGGGATGTCTCAAGCACTTCCCTAGCACGCGCTGCCGCCAGGCGTATGGTTGGCCATCCGATGCGCTGGTCGCGAAAAGCGCTGAGAAACCGTACCTCCATTAAGTCAGCGAAGTCCAGAACAGGCGCTCCGCCAATCGGACCAACCTCCGTACCTATCACCGGTTCCGACCACTGCCGCTTTTGGCGATGTGTGAACCAATATCCGTTGACCCACCGCCTAATCCGGCGGATGGGGACGCCGCTCAGGCGCGCTGCTTCCGTAAGGGAATAGAGCCCCCTTCCGATTAACTTGAGTTCTGGCTTGGACATACACTCTCCGATGGCTGCTGCTTGATCCTCATCCTGCCAGAAGATGGGGGAAGTTCGGGCGAAAGATAGACACCAAATGCGACAAAGGGGGGCTCGTCTGCGACAGGAAGCCATCGCCCGGGCTGGGTAGCCCCGGCGGCCAGGTACTACCCCGGTAGTACCTCGAGGGTAACCCTTGAGCCATTCTGCTCCACGACATGCCGGGCGTCCGGTCGCGCCCGGATGGCCGCGGCCACCTTGAGGGTGTCCAGGTGGTACAGCACGGCGAAGGCGGGGTGGTCCTCAAGAACCTTCCGTGAGATCCGCAGGGCCGGGGATGGTCCGCCCCGGCGCTCGTGGCGCCAGGCGTAGACCTCTCGGTCGAAGTTATACTCGGGTCGGCGGTTCACCTCCCAGGGAGGTGCCGGAGATCCCGCCCCCTAAGCCAGAGCAGGTCGAACGCGGGCAGTGCAGCCAACCGCGCCACGCGGAAGCAAGGCTATTGCTTGGCTGGCGGGGCGTTCGGGCTCCACATGTCGTAGACGATCTTCCACGACCCATCGGCCTGCTTCTTCAACACCTCGAGGTACTTCCCTTCCTCGGTGGGGAGGGGCTTGGCGCCGGCCTTCTTTGGGGTCAGGCTCGCGCGATAGGTGCCGATGGCGTAGGCCAAGTCTCCCCGGCCTCCCACAGCCGTGGTCGTGAGCTCGGTCGGTCCGGAGAAGCTGTTGGTCATATCATCGTTGTACTTCTTCACCGCCTCCCCTTTGACGACCGGCTCGTTCGGGGGCAGGAGTGTGGCGTCCGACGCGTACAAGGCCGTGAGAGCGCCGCCGTCGCCCGCTGTGGCCGCTCGGGCCCACTCGACGTCAACGGCACGGACCGCTGCCTCGTCCTCGGCGGACAAGCCGGCCGGGACGGCCGCGGACTCGACCCCCATGGTTGCGGTCTTGGCCTTGGGAGCAGACTGGCAGGCGGCGCTGAGGGCGAGAGCAATGAGGATGGCGAAGTTTCGCATGGAGACCTCCTAAGGGACCCGATTGGGCAGGCGTGG
>CAZASU010000252.1:0-2931 GCA_964487785.1 uncultured Gemmatimonadaceae bacterium
ACCTGGGCATAGCCTGAGGCCGTGAAGATCAGCGTCCGCGGTCCCGGAGCGCCGGAAATGGAGAGGTCGGTGAACGTCGCCCGCCCGGAGGCGTCGGTGCCCACCTGTCTGGTTCCGCCGAGCTCTCCCCCACCGGAGCCGATGGCGACCGTGACCTGGACGCCGGCCTGGGCCACGTCGTTGCCCTGAGAGTCCCGAAGCTGGAGTACCGGCTGCCTGGCGAGCGGAACTCCATTGCGGGCGGAGGCGGACGGCTGGGTCCGGATGAACAGGGACGCCGGCGCGCCTGCCGTGGCGGTGGCCCGGAAAGAGGCGATGCCCACGCCCGACACCACCGCGTCGAGCCGCTGTTCTCCCAGCGTGCCACCCAGCGTCCACCGGGTCGAGGTGCGGCCGTCGCCATCGGTGGTCGTGATTTCCGGCGTTGCGGCTCCTCCACCGGTGGCCACCACCCAGCTGACGGCAGTCTGGGGTACGCCGTTCCCATCCGCGTCTATCAGCTGCACCACCAGCTCGGCCGGGAGCACTGACCCCGCCTCGGCGGTCTGGTCGTTGCCCGAGATGATCACCAGCCGCGAGGCGTCGCCCGACAGGGCGGTATGCACGAAGATGACGGGTGAGCCCACCAGCCCCTCGGAGCTGGCCAGGGTGGTCTGCTGTCCGACGGTGGGACCGAGGGTGCGATCGACCCTCGACCGGCCATCCTCGTCGGTTTCAACCACGGCCTCGCTGGCGCTCCCTCCACCCGCGGCGGCCCAGCTGATCGGCACACCCGCTACCGGGTTGCCGAAGCCATCGGTCACCTCGACCACCAGCCGGTCGTCCAGGGGCAAGCCCACGTGCCCGGTCTGGTCCTGGCCGGCCACGGCCGCCATGCTGTTGGCATTCTCGGGGAGTGCCATGGCGCTGAACGACGCCTGGATCGGTTCCCTGCCCTCAGCCACCACCACCCGGGCCTGGCCGGTCTGCTGGCCCCGGTTGGTGCCGAGGACGAGCCGTGCGTCGGCCAGACCGTCTGCGTCCGTGGTCTTCTCCTCCGGAACCACGGCGGCGCCGGCACCCGCCGAGGCAAAGTCGAAGGCCACGGTGGCTCCCTCAACCGGGCGGCCTCTGGCGTCGGTTACCTGAACCACCAGCGGGTCGTTCAGCGGCTCCCCCACCCGGCCCCTTTGGTCATTCCCATCTACAACGGCGATATCGGCCGGCTCCCCGTCGCGGGGCAGAATGATCCCGTCCCCCCCACCGCATCCGGCGAGAATACCGAGGGACAGGACGATTGTGGCCAGGCGGGCCGGACAGGAGGGCACACGCCCTCGGCTGGAGAGCCTGAAGGGGCTCCAGGGGGAGCGGGAGCTGAGGCGGAGGGGGATGCGCACCGTGTCGACTCTCGAATACGCCAGGGGGAGGCGTCAGATCAGTTGGACTATGTGGACGGGCCCGGGGGCGGGTTTCACCCGGCCGGTGACCAAGAATATACCTCATGGGGAACGACTGAGGTGACGGCGGTTACACACGCAGGCCGAGGGCACACGGATGAGGGCGAAACCAGCCAATCCACGGCGACGACGAAGTGGGCGTGAGTGGCGTCAGAGCACACGGAATGGGTGGGGAGTGAGCGGGAATGGGTGGGAGTGAGCGGGAATGGCTTGGGAGTGGGCGGGAGCGGCTAAGGAGTGGGCGAGAGCGGCATTGCGTCGGACAGTCCTAAGAAACTGTGGCGAGCCGTTCCCGGTGGTCTTGGGTATTCGAGGCGTAGTCGGAATGACGTACGGCGAGTGGGCCCTCTGGGATTCGAACCCAGGACCTACGGATTATGAGGGCGAAAGCAACCAATCTGTCGAGAACCAACGAGAACGATTAGTGATCGTCCATCAATAACTTACCGCACTCCGCCCCTCCACGCAGTATCATCCAAAGTCGCCAAGAATCACGGAGTCTAGGTACCGGTTAGGTACTAAGAATCCGGCTGAGAGGCGAAGTGGCGGATTGATGGTAGGAGCTAATATGGTGCTTAGAACAGCAACCGAGGAGGGTCCCCACAAAGGCACCCGGTAGGGAACTGCATGAAAACAAACCGATCCAGCGCGGGAGAACGCGTGGAGATAGCCGGGGGCTTGGACTCCCCCGGCCATTCCCAACCAGCCGACCCCCTAAAGAACTGCGGCCAACGGTCCCACACGTAGCCCCAGTGATACGCCATGCTGAGCTTCTGCTGCTGCGCCTCCGACAGGCGGATGCCAGTCAGGTCGACGGTCTTCTCGGCGGCTACGACAAAAGCGTGCTTGCCCTGGCGGACCTCGTCCTCGCGCCGGCGAGCCTCCGGATTCTCGTTCTCGTAGAGGTAGGCGGTTACCCGCTCCATCACCCAGGTCGCCACCGCGCCCGCGAGGGCACCCTTGATCAGGTCAGCGGCCAGGCCACAATGCGGGATTTAGCGAGGGGTGGGGGCTGTATGCCGAGCAGCTCACCAATGAGATGGGCGTCTACTCCTCGGATCTCGCGCAGTTGGGGCGTCTGTCAAACGCTGCATTGCGTGCTGCCCGACTGGTCATTAGAGACTGAACCAACCCGGGAAAGACCGCGTGCTGCCAGTACGCCAGCTTCATCATGAAGGGAACTACAACCAGCTTCTGCTCACGTGTAATGCCTCGGACGATTGCCCGCCCGGCAGCCTCAGCGGTCAGTGTAGGCCCAAGGGTTCCCATCTTGGGCACACGTTCTCGACTTCCGGGATTGTGGTCCCAGTACTCCGACTGGACGACACCGGATTCGTACAGCGTGACCCCGATACCGGTATTGGCCAGATCAGCCTGTCAGGGCCTTGGTAAAGCCACGCACCGCCCAGCGGGCCGGTTCGCCGGCCGCGCGCAGGTGCAGATAGAAGGCTCGGATCACGGGGTTGCACCGCACGGCGGCGAGTGTGCTCATGTA
>CAZASU010000253.1:0-2926 GCA_964487785.1 uncultured Gemmatimonadaceae bacterium
CCGTGGACTTCGCGACGATGCGTAGTGCGATGACGAGCGACAAGTCCGCCCCCGGCTCAGCCAGGCGGAGTTCCACAATCAGTACGGATACGGGATCCCACACTAGAACATCTGTTCTATCATCGGTTGGCCCATGACCTCCCTGACCGATGTCTCCCGGCCCGTCCGACCCCTCCCCGAACTGCTCGAAGCGCTCCGCGATCACGGGCTGCGACGCGGGCACCTTCAGCGGGCCGGGATTGCGCGAACCGGTAGAATGGCCGGCATCCTCGCGATGCGCACCTGGGTACACAGGGGTTCTCGATCCTTTCGCCCGGTGCCGCGGCCGAAGTCGGCCGCGACGGTCGGGGTATACGACTGAGGTGCAAGGTGACCAAGCGCGTCGCGTTCCCCGTCGGCATCGTTATCCTGCTGATCCTCGCGGCCTGCGAATCATCGCCAAACCCGACTCCCACGGGTTCGGTCGACTCCAGCGCAGGCCCCGCCTCAGCGACTCCGGTACCGACGCAGGCGCCGCCGCCCGCCGGGGGCCGCCTCGCCTTGGTACAGGACCGCGGCACGCTGATCTGCGGCGTGAACGGCAGCCTGCCAGGCTTCAGCTTCCTGGACGCCGCCACGAGCGACGTCTCTGGCTTCGACGCCGATTTCTGCCGCGCCGTTGCAGCGGCCGTGCTGGGTGATCCGGACCTGGTTGATTTCCGATCGCTGAACGCCGACGCACGTGGCCCGGCGCTCCAGACCGGAGAGATCGACGTCCTCATCCGCAACACGACCTGGACGGTCAGCCGCGATACCGATTGGGGCCTGTTCGCCCCGACCACCTTCTACGATGGCCAGGGCATGATGGTCCGCGCTGATGCCGGCATCAGCTCGCTGGAGGACCTGGCGGACGCGACGATCTGCGTCCAGACCGGCACGACGACCGAGCTCAACCTGGCCGACGTCTTCCGAGCTGCGAACATCGACTTCACCCCGTTGCCCTTCGGAGAGCTCGAGCAGACCTACTCCGCCTACGACGAGGGCAGCTGCGACGCGGTCACCAGCGACCGCTCCCAGTTGATCGCCCAGCGGACGACGCTCGGCATCCCGGATGACCACGTCATCCTCGACGCGGTCATGTCCAAGGAGCCGCTCGGTCCGGTGGTCCCTCTCGGAGATGACGCCTGGTTCAACATCGTCAAGTGGGTCGTCTTTGCGACCTTCGAGGCGGAAGAGCAGGGCATCACCCAGGACAACGTCGCCGACATGGCCAGCAGTACGACCACGACACCCGTCATCTCCCGGCTGCTCGGGGGGGACGGGGACAAGGGCCTGGGGCTGGCACCCGACTGGGTCGTGGACGTGATCTCGGCCGTGGGCAACTACGGCGAGATCTACGATCGCAACCTGGGTCCCGGCACCCCCTTCGATCTCGAACGCGGGCCGAACAGCCTGTGGACCGAGGGCGGACTCCTGTACGCACCGCCCTACCGGTAATCGAAACCTGAGCCTCGGGACAGGCTCTCGCCGTCCCGAGGCTGAAACCCCGGCCCGCCATGGTGCAAGCCGGAGGTCCGGATCGTCGGCACGCTGCGGTGCCGCCATGGCGCGACGTCCGCGTGCTCCGCGCCGGAGTGCAGGTGGCGGTGCTGCTGGCCGTCGGCATCGGTGTTGCATACCTCGTCACCAACCTGACCACCGCCATGGGCCAGCGCGGCCTCTCGTTCGGGTACGACTTCCTCGAGAGGACAGCCGGTTTCGAAATCGGCGAAAGCCCGATCCCGTACAGCGCCACCGATACGTACGGGCAGGCGTTCATCGTCGGCCTGCTGAACACGCTGTTCGTCAGCGTGGTCGGCATCGTGCTGGCCACGCTGCTGGGGCTGGTCATCGGCGTTGCCCGCCTGTCGCCGAACTTCCTCGTCAGCAAGGCCGCCGCTGGCTACGTGGAGGTGATCCGCAACACGCCGCTGCTGGTCCAGTTGTTCCTGATCTACTTCGCCGTCCTGCTGCAGCTGCCGCCGGTGCGGGACACCATCGCGCTTCCCGGATCCATCTTCCTCAATCAACGGGGCCTGTTCGTGCCCGCACCCCAGATCGGCCCGGCCTTTGGGATCTGGCTGGCCATCCTGGGTGCTGGCCTCGTCGTCGCGGTCGCCGCGCGGGTGGTGTCCACGCGCCGGGTGGCCGCCGGACGCCCCGGGCATCGGCTCGGCCTGGTCGGGGTGCTGGTGTTCATCGGACTCGCCGTCGGCGGCTGGTTCGTTGTGGGCGACGCACCCATGACCTTCGACGCGCCGGTGCTCGGCCGGTTCAACTTCAGCGGCGGACTCGCCCTCTCGACCTCGTTCACCGCGCTGCTGGCGGGGCTCGTGATCTACACCGCCGCCTTCATCGCGGAGGTCGTGCGCGGCGGCATCCAGGCCGTGCGTCGCGGCCAGCTCGAGGCCGCTCGCGCGCTGGGCTTGTCGGAGGGCGACACGCTCCGGCTGGTCGTCTTTCCACAGGCGCTGCGGGTGATCGTCCCGCCGCTCACCAGCCAGTACCTGAACCTCGCCAAGAACTCGAGCCTGGCCATCGCGGTGGGCTACCCGGACCTCTTCAAGGTCGGGACGACGATGGCCAACCAGACCGGCCAGCCCGTGCCGGTGATCGCCCTGGTGATGGGCACCTACCTCGCCATCAGCCTGGCCACCTCGCTGTTGATGAACCTCTACAACCGCCGGGTCCAGGTGCTGGAGCGCTAGGGACCGATGACCAGCGAGACGCTCGCTCCCCCGCGCACCACCATCGGGCCTGTCGCCTGGCTGCGGAAGAACCTGTTCTCGAGCCTCCTCAGCTCGCTGATGACCGGGCTCATGGCCGGCCTGCTGCTGGCGCTGGTCATCGGGGTCGGCCAGTGGGCGCTGACCGAGGCGCGCTGGGACGTCGTCACCCGCAACCTGCG
>CAZASU010000254.1:0-1389 GCA_964487785.1 uncultured Gemmatimonadaceae bacterium
TCCAGCCAGCCTTCGCGCCACTCGTTGTTGGCCAGAATGCCCATGGTGTAGTTGTGGCCAACCTCATGCACGATCAGCCCCTGATCGGCCGATCCGTTCATGACCATCATGGGAAACTCGGTGCCGCCGCCTTCGATCCGGTGAACATTGGTCAGCTGGGGCCAGGCGAACTTGCCGAACAATCGGTCCAGCCAGGCGAGTGCCGTTACGGTGCGCTCCACGGCGGTGCCGTTGCCCCAGGTGCCTTCGTCACCCGGCTGATACAGCACATGGACCGCTACGTCCCCATATGCGCCACCCTCATAGCGGTAATCGGGATTCAACGAGAGCGCGAAGTGATGGACGCTGTCAGCGTACCACCGGATCTTCTTTCGTCCTGGCGCTGCCCCGCCGCAGACCTCTGCCGCGGGGGTACGCGGGCCGTAGTAATCGCGCTGATACTCGACCGCACGGGACGGCGCCCGATTGACCCGCTCCCACCCGGGATCACCGCAGATGGGAACCCCGGTGGCGCCGACCACCTGATCGGCGGCGACATCGAGGTCCACCAGAAACGATCCGAACTCACCGTAGAACTCCCCCGCCGGGTACAGCGGGTGTTCCGCCCAGCCGTAGCGATCGTAGACCACCACTTTGGGGTACCACTGGGCAAAGTCGAACCGGCGGCCCTGACGTCCCTGGCGGCGCGGGACGGTTGACGGCCGAGCGTCCCAGTCCATTTCGACCGACATCGTCTCTCCCGGTGGCAACGGCCCAGGGAGATCGAAGCGCACTACTGTGCTGTCCGGGGCAAAGGGATACGCGGGCTGCGCCGGCGTACCCATGATCCGCACGTTGCGCACGTGATTGAAGGCGTAATCCGGGTCGCGCAGATCGTTGAAGCGGCGGCGCCCTTCCGCCGAGTCGGCAGCGGACCAGCGGGAGCCAGGCCGAAACGCGTTGAGATACAGGTGGAGGGAGAACGTCGTGAGGGTGTCGGGCGAGCGGTTGGTGTAGCGGATCCTTTCGGTGCCGCTTAACACCCCGCTGGGCTCATCCAGCCGGGCCTCGATCTCATATCCCACTTCCTGCTGCCAGTAGGGAGCCGGATAAGGCGCGGCCGCCGGCTGCTGAAGGAGGAGGAGCGCCAAGCCGATCACGGATGTCTCGAAGTTCGGGGTTCGGCGGAGTCACGACTCGTCGGCGAGAAACATAGATGTTGCCCCGGGAATTTGGCACCACAATGCGCGCGAGCGGTCCCTCGATCGGTGCGCAGCCGCGCTATGCTCGAGGGCGGATCACCCAGCATCGTTTGCGGTGGCGGCTTGAATGGATACGTATCTTTCGCTTCGGGTTCACCTCGTATGGGCCACCAAGGATCGCCGGCCATGGCTCGATCCGGAGTGGCGC
>CAZASU010000254.1:1489-2912 GCA_964487785.1 uncultured Gemmatimonadaceae bacterium
ATCCGCCGCCGCACCGACCCGTCGAGCACCCGGTCTCCTACCCGGATGATCGTCCCGCCCAGGATCTCCGGTTCGATCAGGTAGGTCGCTATCACCTCTTTGTCGAGTTGCCGGCTCAGGCTCTCCTCGATGAGCACCTTCAGCTTGTCGTCCGGCTTTCTCGCCACCGTCACCGACGCGCGAACCCGATCGAGCTTCTGGTCCAGCAGCGCCTGGTACTGGGTGGCAATCTCCCGCAGAATCTGCTGCCGCCCACGCTTCACCACCGCTTGAAGCCAGAGCACGAATTCCCGCGGGGCCTGCTTCAGTGCCTCGCCCAGGAAACGCGCCTTTGCGGCCTTGGGCACCCGGGGCGACATCAACACGGCTTTGACCTGGGGAATGGTCTCGACCGCCCCGGCCACCGCGTCGATCAGATCCGCATAGCGCTCCGGCTGACCGGCTCGCTCGGCAAGCTCAAACAGGGCCTCGGCGTAGTTGCGGGCGACGGTTTCGGTTCTCAATTCCGCACGTCCAGCCTGGAGAGGTACTCCTGCACCAGCTTGCGGTCCGTCTCGGAGGTGAGCCGCTCGCCGATCAGCTTGGAGGCGGCCGCCAGCGATAGCTCCACCGCCTCGCGCCGAAGCTCGGCGACGGCGCGGTCGCGCTCCGCCACGATGTCCCGCCGGGCCCGCTCCAGCAGCTGCTGCTGCTCCTGAAGCGTCTTCTCCATAGCCAGGGCCCGCTCCTTCTCAGCCGTGGTGCGCGCCTCGACCAGCAGGGCGTGCGCCTGCGTCCTCGCCTCGGCGAGCAGCTTTTTGTGTTCGGCCAGCAGCGCCTCCGATTCTGCCCGGTTGCGCTGCGCCGAATCGAGCTGCTCCTGCAGCGCACGCTCCCGCGCCTCGACGGCTCCGAGCAGGGCGGGGTAGGCGAACCTCTTCAAAATCAGCAGCAGCACCAGGAAGACCACAACGGTCCAGAACATCAGGCCGAACTCGACCGTGAGCGGGCCGCTGGGGGCGTGCTGCTCCTGGATCGGCGCAAGAATGAGCGAGAGCATCAAAACTCCTGTCGACTTTTTCTTAGAACGTAATCTTGCTCTGAATCAGGAACCCGATGACCGCCACGAACAGTGCCACGCCTTCGATCAGCGCGGCGGCGATGATCATCGCGGTCTGGATCTTGGCGGTGGCCTCGGGCTGACGCGCGATGCCTTCGGTTGCCGAGCCGCCGATGCGGCCGATGCCGACGCCGGCGCCGAGGACGGCAAGGCCGGCGGCAAGGCCGGCGCCGATGAGACCGAGCCCCTTGCCGCTGGCGGTCGACGCGGCAGCCGCCTCTTGGATGAGAGCGAGCATGTACAACATGTCTGACTCCATAGCGTGAGCGGGAGACCGATTGTCAGCTGCGCTCGCCATGCATGGGCCGCATCTCCCGAAACGGC
>CAZASU010000255.1:0-2911 GCA_964487785.1 uncultured Gemmatimonadaceae bacterium
CGCGCCACCGATCACGTTGCCGTCTCCATTCCGGATGTAGGAGTGGTGGCGCGGCAGATGGGAAGCTTGAGCGAGCAGCTCGAGGCCTCCCGGGGCGAAGCCGTGGTGGTCAAGCTTCAGCTCGAGCGCGCCAACGCCATCATGGAGAACTCGACCCGCTATCAGATCCCGGCCGATCTCTCGGCCGCGATTTACGATATTGCCCTGAGCGAAGGGATCGATCCGTCGCTGGGCTATCAGCTGGTGAAAATCGAGAGCGGCTTCAAGGCCAAGGCCAAGAGCAACATGGCGGCTTATGGCTACACCCAGCTCCAGGTGGCCACGGCCCGCTTCTATCAGCCGGGCATCACCCAGCGCGATCTCTACGACCGGAATACAAACCTTCGCATCGGTTTCCGGTTCCTGAACGACTTGCTGGCCAAGTTCAACTACGATGTGCACCTGGCCCTGCTGGCCTACAATCGGGGTCCGGCGAACGTGAACAAGATCATTTCCCGGGGCGGCAACCCCGCCAACGGGTACTCCGACGCGGTGCTGAAGGGCTTTCGGCCCCTCGCCGCGACTGTGCCGTCCGTGCGCTAGCCCGGAATCCTGAGCGCGATACCCGTCTTCAGGGTCTCCCGCTCCGTCAGTCCGTTTGCTTCCCTGAGGGCCTGGATCGAGACGCGGTAGCGTCTCGCCAGGCCCCTCAGCGTTTCCCCCCGCCGCACGACGTGGGTCTTCCCTGCCCCGTTCTCGGCCGACGGCTCTGCCCTCGGTGCGGCGCGTCCCTCGGGCGACGACACCCGGATGCGCTGCCCGATTCTGATACGCCCGAGCCGGTCGAGCCCGTTCCAAGCCATCAGCTCCTGCTGGGTCACGCCGTACTCATCGGCGATCTCCGAAATGGTCTCGCCCCGCTTGACCCAGTGAAAAGCCTTGGTGCTCGTGCCTGCAGCGACCACGGGCTCGGCCATACGCCGCGCAACCCTGGTCGAGAGTGCGCCACCGGTCGGTACGACGATCCGCTGCCCGATCCTGAGACTCCGGCTTTTCACCTTGGGATTCGAGGCCGTGAGCATTGCCTGACTCACCCGGTAGCGAAGAGCGATTCCGCCCAGCGTCTCACCCCTGACAACGAAGTGCTCGACGAAGGTCACTCGCTGCCGGGGCGGGAGCTCGGCGTAGGCCGCCACGGTCATGGAGCCGTGTCCGGCGGGGAGACGCACGATGGAGCGGGTTCCCGGAGGCGTGGCGAGCCGGAGATACTGCGGATTCAGCTCGCGGATCGCGGCTACCGTGGTGTCGGCCAGGCGCGCGAGCACGTCGAGCCCGGTCATGTCGGGCACGATGATCGAATCATAGGCCGCGGGCTGGGCCGTCCCCGTCCGAAAGCCGTAGCGCTCCGGTTGCTTCGCGATCAGTGCGGCCGCGATCAGCTTCGGTACGTAGTCCTTGGTCTCCCGACGGAGCAACTTGGTATCGTAGAGCCGGAAGAACGTGGCATCGGAGTTGGGGGAGTCGCTCTCGTCATCAGGCAACCGGCCCAGGCCGCGCGACACCTTGCCCGACCCGGCGTTGTACGCCGCGGCGGCCAGATACAGTGACTTGAACCGGCGGTTGAGATCGCGGAGATGACGCGCCGCGGCGTCGGTGGCGCGAAAGGGATCCCGGCGCTCGTCCACCCAGGAGTCCACCCGCAGACCATATCCCTTGCCCGTCGCCTTCATGAATTGCCACATCCCCACCGCCTTGGCCCGGCTGGTGGCGGTGTTGGAGAAGCCGCTCTCGATCAGGGCGAGGTACACTAGATCGCCGGGGAGGTCCTCCCGCTGGAGCCGCTCCCTAATCATTGCCTCGTACCGGGGCATGCGGGTGAGCCATATCGCCATCCGTTCGCGCCCGCGCCCCTGAAAGAAATCCAGGTAGTACCGCACCCGGTCGTGGCTGTTGAACGTCTCGACGTCGATGTCCCAGGTGACAGCGGCCGCGAGCTCCTCGGCTCCGCCGGGAACGACAGCCCCAGCGCTCTCGTCACTGGACTTCTCCACGGCCTCGTCGCCCTCGGGATGAGCCTCAGCCAACTCCTCGAGCACCGCCTCATCGGCGGCCGAATCGGCGGCAACCATCAGCTCCGCGACGGTGTCGGCAACGAGAAGCGCGGAGTCGGCGGCGGCCAACTGGATGGAACTATCGGTGTCTGATCCGGGACTGTAGGCAGTGCGTGGAGTCGAGGCGGGGTTGCCCGTGAGCGGCGAGGGAGACGACGCCGGCGTGACTGGAGGCGCGGAACCCGGCCCTCCGCACCCGATGACGAGAGCCAGGATCAGGGACAGGCGGCACTGCTGGGACCCGGGCATAGATACCTCTCTGGGCGCGGGACCATGAAGCTGCTGGCGCGCACCTTCGGAAACTTTTCGGGTGGAAGTAAGGAGCCTCTCCCGCAGCTACGTGCAAACCGCCGGACCAGAGGCAGACTGAGGCAAGCCCAGGTGTCGCCGGAGGCTCGTGCCTGCGCGAACCGGGGGCCTGGAAAGGAGCAGAGGTCCCTGGTTTAGCGCATGAAAAAACGGTTGCCGAGAATCCGATTGGTTGCGTTCAGCACCGCGAGCGCCGCCCCGCGTGGAGTGTCGGCCTCGGTGAGATAGGAGCCAACCACACGAGTTCCGCTGCCTTCGCCGTGCACGGCGAGGGAGACGATCACCACGGTGGCGTCGAACGCACGAACCGCCTTCACGCCCAGGAGCTCGAAGCTCAGCCCCCCCTGCACCGCCTGCCCAAGGGCAATGACACACGCCTGGGCCGAGCAGCGGAGCTCGCCGGCCTGTGATGCCAGGCCTTCGCCCTCACCGGTGAACTGCTCCGAGTCTCTCCAGGTCAATCCGACGCGCGCGCGGCAACGCCCATTGGGCAACCGATCGAGCGTGAATTC
>CAZASU010000256.1:0-2902 GCA_964487785.1 uncultured Gemmatimonadaceae bacterium
AAGGCCGAGCTCGACTACTGCTGCACCAGCGGCAACGCGCTCGACGTCATCGATGCCATTCCGGCCGACAAGGGCATTCTCTTCCTTCCCGACTTCTTTCTGGGCAGCCACATGCGGCGAATGCGGCCGGAGCGGCGGATCGAAGTCTGGATGGGTGAATGCCACGTGCACAAGGGAATCCGGCCGGACGTCCTGAACGAGGCCCGCGCGGCGTATCCCGAGGCCGAGGTGCTGGTCCACCCGGAGTGCGGCTGCGCCGGGCAGCTCATCTACAGCGTCGGCCAGGGGGACATCGACCCCGATGGCCTTCACATCACTTCGACCGAGGGAATGATCCGTGCCGTAACCCAGCGGCCGGCGAAGCAGTTCATCGTCGCGACCGAGACCGGGATCATTCACCGGATGCGCCAGGTCGCGCCGGAGAAGCAGTTCATCCCCGCGGACCCCGAAGCGGTCTGCGCCTTCATGAAAACGATCACCCTCACCGGGGTGCGCGATTCGCTCGCTCTGGACCGCTATCACGTCACCGTTCCCCCCGACATCGCCAGGCGGGCGCGCGGAGCCATCGATCGCATGGTGGCTCTCGGGTAAGTGCCCCCTTTGTCCTCCAAACGCATGATCGAGCGCATCGCCGCCGCGGCTCTGGCGGAGGACGGCCGGCTCGACATCACCAGCGCCCTTACGGTATCGCCCGGGATTCGGGCCGGCGGCGTCATCGAATACCGCAGCGGCGGAGTGCTGTCTGGCATCGCCTACGCCGATGCGGTGGCCAGGCTAAGCGGCTGCAGAGTCGAATGGACCGCCGGGGAGGGAGACACGGTGCATCCGGCCGTGGCGGTTGGGGTGGCTCGGGGAGAGCTCGTTGATATCCTGCGTGCCGAGCGCCCCCTGCTGAATTTTCTGCAGAGGGCCTCGGGGATCGCTACGACGACCCGGGCTTTCGTGGAGACCGTCCAAGGCACGCGCTGCCGAATTCTCCATACCCGGAAGACCGCACCGGGGCTTCGATCGCTCGACATCGCCGCGGTACTAGCCGGCGGTGGGCATCCTCACCGGGCGGATCTCAGCCATGAGGTCATGGTGAAGGACAATCACTGGCGCGCGCTCGCCAGAGACGGCGCCGGCCTGGACCAGGCCCTGGCGCAGGCCAGGAAGCGCGGCGTCGTCGCCCTGTATGTGGAGGTCGAGTCTGTCGAGCAGGTCGAGCTGGCCTGCTCCGCGGGGGCCACCCGGCTGGTGGTAGATAACCAGAGGCCGGAGACGGTGCGGGCATGGGGTCAGCTCGCGCGGGAGCGTTTGCCGGGAATCGAGATCGAGGCGACGGGCGGGATTTCGCTCGCCAACGTGCGCGCGTACGCTGAGGCCGGCGCCGACTTCATCTCCATCGGCGCGCTGACTCACAGCGTTAAGGCGGCCGACATCGCCATTGAAGTAAAGATCTGAAAAACAGTCATTGCGAGGGCGTTAGCCGGGAGTCATTGCGAGGCGCGCAGCGCCGAAGCAATCCCGCGGCCGGCAGAACCGAGCCGCCGGATCGCCACGCGGCCTCCGACCGCTCGCGATGACTGCGGCGAAGGGGAGCGATCAGTGTTTATCGTGTTCATCCGTGGCTGGTTTTTCTCTTAGACCAGGCTGTCCAAGCGAAGTACACCGGCAAGCCCACCAAAATGATGCCGAAGGTGACCCCGGTGTTCATCGGGTCGGTCCAGAGCGCGTTCGCCATCATTCCCACTGACGCCAGCAGAAACAGGATGGGCACCACCGGATAACCCCAGGTTCGGTAAGGCCGGGGAAGATCGGGACGACGTCGCCGCAGCACGAACACCGCGCCGACGGCAAGAGCATAGAAGGGCCAGATGCCCAGAATGAACTTGTCGGCAAGCTGCTGGAAATCATTGAGCAGAACGTAGACCACGCCCAGAACGGTTGCCAGCCAGATGGCGACTGAGGGGCTATGATATCGAGGCGATACCCGCGCTATGCTCTGGAAGAACAGGCCGCGGTCGGACATGGCAAAGAAAATCCGGGGGCCGGTCATCATCGAGCCGTGCAGGGTGCCGAAGCAGGAGATCATTACCACGAGGGAGATGATGGCGCCCGCGTAGCGTCCCAGCACCGGAATGCGCTCTGCGGCCGTAGCGGCGATGAGGGGCGACCTGGCCATCTCCGGCAGGGGGACCAGGTAGATATACGCGACGTTGAGCAGCAGATAGATGACCAGGATACTGAACGTGCCCACAATGAGCGCCATCGGCAGCGTGCGGCCAGGGTTCTTGACCTCTCCGCCCATGAACGAGAGGTCGGCCCACCCATCGTAAGTCCACATGATGGCAATCAGGGCCGTGCCCATCAGCGAGAGGTCCAGACCCCCGCTCCAGGCGGGAGTGAAGTGCTCCCAGCTGCCATCACCGCCGCCGAAGGCGAGCACCCCCAGGGCCGCCAGAGCACCGTATTTCGCGATGGTCGTGAGGTTCATGACCACGGCCGCGCGGCTGACTCCGAGATAATTGAGCAGGCCCACCGCCACCACGGCCGCGGCGGCAACAATGCGAACCTGCATCGGAGTAAGCCGAATGAAGTATCCCAGGTATTCAGCAAAGATTGTGGCGATGGCGCCGAGGGCGGAGGCCCTGATCACGGCCAGCTCTGACCAGCCGAAGAGAAAGGCCGGCAGCGGGCCAAAGGCTTCGAGGATATACGCGAAGACCCCGCCCGATCGGGGGAGTGCGCCCGCCAGCTCGGCAATGGTGAGCGCGCCGAACAGGGCGATCAGTCCACCGAGGACCCAGGCAAGAAGGACCGGTCCCGGTTCCTGGAGGCGCTCGGCCACGCTCGCGGGAACCCGGAAGATGCCGCTCCCGATGGTTGAGCCCACGAGCACCGCCACCGCACTCCAGAGCCC
>CAZASU010000257.1:0-2840 GCA_964487785.1 uncultured Gemmatimonadaceae bacterium
TGGCCAAGACGGTGAACTGGCGGGTTACGGAAATCGTGGAGAAAGCGAAGTAGTAGAGGCTATAGCCGATAGCCCCAGACGAGGAATACATGGTCCAGCAAGAAAGCATGCTCCGCATCGCGGACAACTCGGGCGCTCGCAAAGCGCTGGTCATTCGGGTGCTCGGCGGCAGCAAGCGCCGGTACGCCGGCCTGGGCGACACGGTGGTCGTCGCCATCAAGGACGCGATCCCGACCGGCCAGGTGAAGAAGGGCGATGTCGCCAAGGCCGTGATCGTGCGAACGAAAAAGGAGACCCGGCGGAAGGACGGCTCCTATATCCGGTTCGACGAGAACGCGGCGGTCCTGATCACCGACGCCGGCGAGCCGCGGGCCACGCGTATCTTCGGTCCGGTAGCTCGGGAGCTGCGGGAAAAGCGCTACATGAAAATCGTTTCACTGGCGCCGGAGGTTCTGTAGCATGAAGCCGCTCGTGTTCAAGAAGGCCAAGCGGATCCGCCATCAGGCACCGGTCAGGGTGCGGCTGCACATCACGAAGGGTGATACCGTGCAGGTCATCTCCGGTGAGGACAAGGGCAAGCGGGGCCGTGTGCTCCGGGTGCACCCCAAGACGGGGCGGGTCACGATCGAGGGCGTGAACGTGGTGAAACGGCATCGGCGCGCCACCAACACGGCCGAGGGGGGGATCGTCGAGTTTGCCGCGCCGATCCATCACTCGAAGGCGATGCTGATCGATCCCCAGAGCGGCGAGCCCACCCGGGTCCGCCGACGCCGGGACACGGATGGCACCGTGGAGCGGATCGCCGTGAAGTCGGACCAGCCCATCCCGAGGAGCAGGTAGCAATGGCTGAGACCAAAGAGGGCGTGAAGGATGGGAAGGGCGGGAAGAGCGGGAAGGGCTCGACCGCAGCTGCCCCCAAGGGCGGAGCGCCCGGCGGATCGTCCGGCAAGAGGGATAAGGACAAGGCGCCTGCCGGCGGCATCGACCACGCGCCCAAGGCGGCGGAGGGCAAGCCCCGACTGCAGGACTACTACGAGAAGACGATCCGGCCCAAGCTCGCCAAGGAGTTTGGGCTGGCCAACCCCAACGAGTTGCCGCGGGTGGTCAAGATCGTCCTCAACGTGGGCATGGGCGACGCCGGGAAGAATCCGAAGCAGCTCGATGCCGCAATCGAAGAGCTGGGACTGATTACCGGCCAAAAGGCGGTGGTCACCAAGGCCAAGAAGGCCATTGCCAACTTCGGACTCCGGGCCGGGATGCCGGTGGGGGCCACCGTGACGCTCCGCGGTGCCAGGATGTACGAGTTCCTCGACCGGTTCATCAATCTTGCGATTCCGCGCATCCGCGACTTCCGCGGCTTGCCGACCCGCAGCTTCGATGGCCGGGGGAACTACACCTTCGGTATCAAGGAGCAGATGATCTTCCCGGAGATCGATTACGACCGGGTGGAGAAGATCCACGGCATGGATATCACCCTGGTCAGCTCGACCGACCGGGACGACCTGGCCATGGGGCTCCTCCGGGAGCTGGGGTGGCCGTTCCGCGGCGAGACGCCGCAGCGAGTGGCGTAGGACGAGTGAGAAGTAAGAAGTCAGAAGTGAGCAGGAAGAAGTGGGGTGGGGAGGCCCTCTCACTTCTTACCTCTCACCTCTCACCTAAGAGGAATTGAGATGGCAAAGACAGCCTGGATCGAAAGAGCCAAACGCACGCCGAAGTTCAAGGTGCGCGGGGTGCGCCGCTGCCAGCGGTGCGGACGTTCCCGCGCGGTGCTGCGGAAGTTCGGACTCTGCCGTATCTGTTTCCGTGAGCTCGCCTTGAAGGGGGAAATCCCGGGCGTGCGCAAGGCCAGCTGGTAAGGGGAACGAGTAAGTATGAGCCTGACAGATCCCGTAGCGGATATGCTGACACGCATCCGGAATGCCTGCTCTGCCGGTCACCGGCGGGTGGACATGCCGGTCTCGAAGCTGAAGAGCGAGGTCGCCCGGTTGCTGCGTGACAACCACTACATCGCGGATTTCAAGATCCTCGATGACGGAGCGCACGGCGTGCTGCGTCTCTACCTGAAATACCACAATGAGGCTCCAGTAATCCGGGAGCTGCGGCGGGTCTCCACGCCGGGTCTCAGGCGCTACGTCAAGTGCCGGGAGCTGCCCCGGGTGAAGAACGGCCTCGGCATGGCCATCGTCTCTACTCCGCGCGGGCTCATGACCGATCGTGAGGCCCGGACGGCAAACCTCGGCGGCGAGCTGCTCGCCGTGGTCTGGTAGGAGGCACGATGTCACGTATCGGCAGAAAGCCGGTGGCCGTCCCGAAGGGGGTGACGGTCCAGCTGCAGGGAAACACCGTGGCAGTGAAGGGGCCCCGGGGCGAGCTGCGCCGCAGTCTTCACCCTGACATGCAGGTGGCCCTGGTCGACGATCAGTTCACGGTTGCGCGGCCCAGCGAAGAGAAGCGCCATAAGGCGCTCCACGGGCTGACCCGCACCCTGGTGCAGAACATGGTCGAGGGCGTCTCCAAGGGGTTCAGCAAGACGCTCGAGATCCAGGGCGTCGGCTACAAGGCCGAGGCCAAGCCCTACGGGGTCAACCTGGTCGTCGGCTACTCGCACCCGGTGAAGTACGAGGCCCCCAAAGGGATCAAGATCTCGGTAGATAACAACACCGTGGTGAAGATCGAAGGGGCCGACAAGGAGCTGGTCGGGCAGGTGGCCGCGGAGCTGCGCTCGGTGCGTCCGCCGGAGCCGTACAAGGGCAAGGGGATCCGGTACCAGGGTGAGCACGTCCGCCGCAAGGCCGGCAAGACAGGAGCCAAGTAAGCATGCGTACGATTCACGCGCCCAA
>CAZASU010000258.1:0-2819 GCA_964487785.1 uncultured Gemmatimonadaceae bacterium
GCTCGACCAGGTGCTCGCCGACGCCCGGCCGGTCTGCGCCGAAGAGGAGCACGATCGAGTCTACAGCGACTTGTACCCCTGGTATGCCTCCGCCACGCCGGGCAAAGCGAACCCGATCCGCTGCTACTGGATCTGCCGACGCTGCGGCCAGCACGGCGCCATCCTGTTTCGCTGCAATCACCGGGTGTTCGAGGAGTTAGTGGAAAAGTTTCAGCGCAACCCTCGCATTGATCTCCAGTGGTCGGTGGTCGACTACGCAGAGAGGTGGCTGGCGGAGCGTCCATGCAAAGGGAACCAAGTCTCGACAGTGCTCTTTGGGTTGGGGACGGTGGCGGCAATTCGGGATGACCTGGACTGGGAGATCCAGCGTCGGATCGATGAGCGCGCCAGGAGAGAGGTGGAAGAGTCGGTGAGGGAGGCTCTGGATGCCGATCGTGGCCTCAAGCGGGGTGCGGTCGTCTACTTCATCCGCAACGTGGATACGGGCCTCATCAAGATCGGCACGACCATCTGTCTCTCCAACCGCCTGGCAGCGCTCCGCCTGGGCGGCGGCTCGGAGCTGGAGGTCCTGGGTGTGCTCCCCGGCGCTCAGACCCTGGAGGCGGAAGCACATGCCCGCTGGGCGGCGCTCCGGGTGCGAGGCGAGTGGTTTAGTCCGGGGCAAGAGCTCCTGGAATGGATCCAACAGAACGCCCAACGGGAGCAGGTCGCGTGACGCTCGAGCAGGTACTCGCGGATTGGCGGGAGAAGGCCAACATGCTCCGGGTGACGAAGGCGCACGTCACCGCCGACACCCTGGAGCAGTGCCTGACAGACATTGCGGTGGGCGCGGAGCGGTATCTCCGCTGGCTCAACGAGACGGATGCCCACCTCTATAGCGGGCGCTCCCTGCGGTGGCTCCGGAGCCACTTCGCGGCATGGGCCGGACAAGGGCAGGCGAAAAAGACGCACCGGCAACGGTACTACCTGATGGCCGTCTTGCCGGTCAAAGCGAACGTCGAGGCACTCCTGGCCCAAGCGGAACGGGACGCCAGAGAGGACGCAGCATGAGTCGAGGGGTGATCGCGACTTATGGCCGGCGAGGGCATCGGCGGATCCTGGTGATCCGGGACGCCGAGCGGGGACGGGTCTACTGCGAGCGGTACGCAGGTGGGAGGCCGATTCGGAAGCCGACCTTCCCGCTGACCAAAGAGGGCGAGCGGCTCGCCAAGCTCTATGCCGAGCGGTGGTACACCAGCGGCGGGAAGTTAGGCGAGAAGCAACTCACCTTGCGCGACGTGTGGCTCGCCTTCCACCAGGCCCGGTGCACCCTCCCGCCAGAGCAGGGAGGGCTCCGGCCTCGCACCATCACGCTGTACAAGGAGCGGTGGCACCGCTTCATGCTCTTCGCCAAAGCCGAGACGTTCGCGGACGACGTGACACTCCACACTTTGGATCTCTTCTGGAACAAGCTGATCGCCGCTGGCCGTGCGCCGAATCAGGTGCGGAACATCGTGACGGCGGTGAAGGTGGTCTACCGCTGGGCGGAGACGCGGGAGCTAATCAGCCGGAATCGGCCCAACCTCTACAAGTGCCCCGGCGGCGAGAAGAACAAGGCGCGGGAGATTCCCGAGTACCAGCCAGCGGAGCTCGACCGGCTATTGGCTCACGTCACCCCACAGGATGGCGTCCGGTGGCGCATCGCTGCGGCGCTGCTCTTTGCGGCTGAGCACGGGTTTCGGTCCAATGCCTTCCTCCACCTCAAGTGGTCGGATGTGGACTGGAACGCCGGGACGGTCACGATGGTCGAGGAGTACGACAAGATGCACTCCCGGATCACCCGGCCGCTGACCTACGGGGCGCTCTCGGCCCTGCTCACGGCGAAGCACTGGCGAGAGCGGCTCGGGTTCGCGGGGGAGTGGGTGTTCTTCAGCGGGCAGCGATCCAGACGAGACGGGCCGTGGACCTACCAGGCGGCGAACCTCGCCCTCCGGGCGGTGGAGAAGTCCGCCGACGTGCCCCACATCAACGGGCGGGCCTTCCACGGCGTCCGGCGGACCCGCACCGGCAACGTGCGGGAGGAGACCGGTGACCCCGTGCAGGCCATGTTCTGGATCGGGGATCGGGACATGAAGCAGGCAACGAAGTACATCAAGGAGCGGGGCCAAGAGATGCAGGCGATTGCGGATCGGGAGCCGACCGAGTGACCAAGCTGGCGGAGGGGATTGAACCCTCGACCCCCGGTTTACGAAACCGGTGCTCTACCGCTGAGCTACGCCAGCGCGGGGCCAATGATAGCCTAGTCGTACCTCAGCCGGAGAGGTGGCGAACGGTGCTTCGTAAGTCGTTGAGGGGTTGGAAGTACTGGAACGGTTCTCCTACATTGGAGACGACGACCGCTTGTTACTGCCTCCCGACTCCCGCGCGTACACAGCCGTCCGTCCCGCCTGATTCGGCGACCGTTCGGGGCCAATCCGGTCGCCTCGCCCGCAATGTAATCGTACCCCAGCCATACCTCAGACATACCTGTAAAACGTCCTGGAGGCCCCGGTGAGCGCCACCACACGCCAGCCCTGGCATGCCCAGCAGCGGGCCGCCCGCGCGCTCCGCTGTTTCGTCTCGACCGGCAGGCTGGGGCTCACGATCTATGAGGCGCGAGCGATCGCCGACGCGCTCGAGGCCCCCCGCCTGGCCACTGCGGAGGACGTAGCCCGGGGCGTCAACGCCGCCTGGCTCGCCATGTGGGCGCCGGGCAAGCCCCCAGGTGCCGCTCCGACCGAACAAGAGAACCCGCTCCTCTGGTGCCAGGTCCGCGCGGCGGTGCTCGCCTCGGGGGTGCT
>CAZASU010000259.1:0-2793 GCA_964487785.1 uncultured Gemmatimonadaceae bacterium
ATGGAGGTGCTGCCCTGGGTGCTGGTCGAGGTCATGGTCTCGACCCCGGGAATGGTGGAGAACTG
This sequence comes from uncultured Gemmatimonadaceae bacterium, assembly GCA_964487785.1. Lineage (GTDB taxonomy): Bacteria > Gemmatimonadota > Gemmatimonadetes > Gemmatimonadales > GWC2-71-9 > CAVVWJ01. The sequence continues at coordinate 66 of CAZASU010000259.1, forward strand.
CTTTTCCAGTGGGGTGGCCACCGCGGAGGCCATGGTTTCGGGACTGGCGCCGGGCAAGCTGGCGCTCACCGAGATCGAAGGGTAGTCCACCGCGGGCAGGTCGCTGACCGGCAGCTGCCGGTACGCCACCAGGCCGAACACCAGTATCCCGAGCATGACCAGCGTGGTCATGACCGGGCGCCGGATGAAGAGTTCGGTATTCATAGCACCCCCAGCCTGCGCGCGGTGTCCGCGGCGGCTTTGATCTGGACCTTGGAGCCCTGGCGCAACCGCAGCTGGCCATCGACCACAACCCGGTCTCCCGGCTGCACGTCGCCGGTCACGATGGCGAAATCCCCTGCCGTCCGGGTCACCGTCACGGCCTTGGTGGACGCGGAGCTGTCGGGCTGAATGACGAACACGAAGCTTCCCTGCTGCCCCGCGACCACCGCCGCGGCGGGGATGACCAGTGCATCGGGCTCGACGTACAGTTGGAGCCGCACGTTGACGAACCCGCCGGGCCAGAGGGAGCCGTCGTCGTTGGGAAAACGACCCTTGAGCAGGATCGTGCCGGTGCTGGCGTCGACGGCATTGTCCACGAAGATCAGGGTGCCTTCGCTGGGGTCGCCTCCACCGGACGGTTCGGCACGCACGACGAGGTTCTTGCCGAGATGCGCCTGAATGAGCGGCAGGTTATCGGCCGGGACCGCAAAGCGGACCAGGATGGGCCGAAGCCGGTTGATCCTGACCAGCGGCTCCGACGTGGTTCCGCGCACCAGATTGCCCTCGCGAACAAGGAGACTGCCGGTGCGTCCCGTGATCGGGGCACGGATGGTGGCGTACTGCAGGTTGAGCCGCGCCTGGTCGACCGCCGCCTGGCTGCCGGCCAGCGTCGCCTCGGTTGCGGCGGCACTGGTTCGCGCCTGATCGTATTGCTGCGAGGTGACGTACTCCTTCTCCACCAGCGCCTCGTAGCGCTTCGCCTCCTGCGCGGCATTGGTCGCCTGGGCGCGATCACGCGCCAGGATGGCGGCCGCCTGGTCGAGTGCCGCCCGATACGGGCGAGGGTCCAGCTCAAAGAGCACCTGCCCCTGCTTCACCTCGTCACCTTCCTTGAAGGCCACCCGTTGCAGAATTCCACTCACCTGGGCCTGCACCGATACGGTCTGCAACGGCTCGACCGTCCCGGTTGCCGGAAGCTCGAGCGGCACCGCCCGCCGCTCGGCGGTGGCGACGGTGACCGGAATGGGGGGTGTGGGCGGCGGCTTCTTCTCGGCACAGGCCCAGAGGGCCAGGAGGCCAAGCAGAGGTCTCCAGGCCTTGGTCGCGGTACGGAATCTCACGGTGGTCCTCATCGGGGAAGCTTCTCGGGTACGGAGTCCTGGGTCAGGCGCAACGAGCTGCCGCCTCGCGGATCGAGCACGCCCGCGTCGTGGGCAAGCTGCGCGAGCGAGGTGTTCCACTCCAACCGGGCCAGAACCTGCTGGGCCCGCGCGTCAGCCAGGGCGGTTTGGGCCGACAGGAGATCCAGGACCGACCCCACGCCGGCCTTGTAGCGGCCCAGTGCCACCTCGCTGGATTGCGTGGCGCTGGTGATGAGATCGGTGGCGGTGCGGACCCGCCGGGCCGCGGTCTGCAGCGCATAGTAGGAGCGGAACACCTCGAAGACGACCTGCTGCCCCAGGGCATCAGCCCGAGCCGCCGCCGCATCCGCCAGCGCTACCGCCTGCCGCTGATCGTAGAGCCGTGAGAAGCCGGCGAAGAGCGGAATCCGAAGACCCACCGACAGGGTGTAGTTGTTCCCGCCCTGAGGAAGCGACGTAGTATAGGTCCGCCCTGCGACTCCGTTCAGCATCAGCGAAGGGAGCCGGTTTGCCCGAGCAACCGATATCTGCGATCGGGAAGCGTCGAACTCCGCGCGCGCGGCCGCGAGGTCGGGCCGGCCTTCAACCGCCCCGGCGATGAGCACGTCGACACTGTCGGCCAGGACAGAGACCGGCAGCTGGGCGGCGGTCGAATCGATGTCGTAGGGAAGGTTGGCCGGCAACCCGAGGGACAGCGCCAGTGCGCCGCGGGACGTCTGCAGGTTCCCCTCGGTGGTCTGGGCCGCGAGCTCGGCCTGTGACGCGGCGGTGCGAGCCTGGAGCACGTCGGCAATCGTCGCCACGCCTACCCGATTCCGTTCTTCGGCCGCGGCCAGGTTGGCGCGTGCCTCGCGAGTCGTGGTCTGCTGCGCGGCGAGCAGGGCCCGGTTGGCGACGTACTCGAAGTATGCCGCCTGGATCCGGAGGACCACGTCTTGGAGCGTGGCATTGTGGGTGAAGTTGGCGGCCAGGAGCGCGTTTCGCGCAGTACCGATATTGCCGGAGCGACCGCCGAAGTCGAACAGCAGGTAGGAAAGGCTGAGGCTCGGGTTCAGGACCGACTGGGTGACCGCGCTGCGCCCCAGAGAGGCGACGGTCTTGAGCCGAGTACCGGTCACCTCGCCATCCACGGTCGGGAAATACGCGCCCCGCTCCGAGCCGTAGGCGGCCGCGGCGGCGCGGGCGTTGGCCCAGGACAGCCGCGTGAGGGGGTTGTTTCTGAGCCCGAGGTCCACCACCTCGGCCAGGGTGAGCCGGCGAATCCGCTGTTCCAGGTCCGGCGGCACCGAAGTGCGGACCACCGCCTCCCGGGATCGCTCTTCAGCCGGAGGCGTCCACGCGACGCTTGGAGAAGGCGGTAGCCCGGCCACGCCACCGAGCGAGGG
>CAZASU010000260.1:0-2792 GCA_964487785.1 uncultured Gemmatimonadaceae bacterium
ACGAGGCGACGAGCAACCTGGATACCGAGAGCGAGCAGTTGATCGAGGATGCGCTCGCCAAGCTCCTGGTGGGGCGTACGACACTGATCATTGCCCACCGGCTCAGCACGGTGCGCCGGGCCGACCGGCTGGTGGTGATCGATCGGGGCCGGATAGTGGAGGAAGGGACCCATGGGGAGCTGCTGGAGCTGGGTGGTCTGTACGCCCGGCTGTACCAGCGGCAGTTCCGGGAAGAGGTGGTGGCGGTGGAAGCCCAGAGTGAGGTGGCCGGCCAGACCTGAACTTCGGCTGCCCCACTTTAGTGTGGTGGCCACCTGAGCCTATGAGCAAAAAGAAGGCCCCATCGCCTAAGCGATGGGGCCTTCTTACTACCACTCCCAGGGGCCTACTCCTGGGTTACCCGGATCGCCACCCAGTTCGGGTCGGGATCTGGTGGAGTGTAGTACACACCGAACGGAACCACGGCGAGGTAGTAGGTGCCGGCGACCATCTCCACACTGCACGCCTCCGGCTGATTTCCAGCACCATTGCCGAGGCCATCGCAGGCGGTGCCGGCAAAATCGGTCGTTCCGTCGGACGCAAAGAAGTAGAGCCCGAGATCCGACGTGTTCGACCACCTCAGCGAGAAGTCGAACACACCATCTGCGGCGACCACGAACTTGTAGACCTGGCATGGGGTGCCTTGGTCACCGCAGGTGGTATACCCGAACGGCGCGCCGTCCACCTTGCCGCTCCACTCGCCGGGCGCGGGGGTGGGGATGGTAGGCGCCGTGGCCGGACTTCCTGTCCCGGGTGTCGCGGCGACGGCGGCATTGGTGGCGGTGATGCTCCCCGCGGTGCTCGGAAGAGCGAGCGGAAATCCGGCCACCTGAACGCCCACCACCGTGACCTGGCCGGTGCTTCCCGGTATCGGCACGAAGGTGATGGTCGAACCTGTCACCGCGGTATTCACAGCCGTATCGGCGCCCACTACAACCTGAGTGCCGGCGGTGAAGGTAAAGTTGACGTCAGTGGAGGTGAGCACTACGGGCACCCCGGCACCCGGCGTAGCACTGCTCACGGTCGAAGGAACAGAGTCTACAACCGGGGTAGTAACCTTGATCGTCGTCTGCAGAATCTGGGGGAATTGCGGCAGACGCTGTGGCACGACTCCATGGACAGTGAGAATTGAGTCCGAGTTCGGCGCCGGGATAAAGGAGATGACCGAGCTGTCGGCCGACACGCTGACATTCCGAGGGTTGACCGCGCCCTCAACAACCAGTCCGCTATCCGCCAGCACACCCAGGCTGTCGATGTTCCCGACGCTGGTGGCCGGCAAGAACGTGTCAGGAAGGACCTTTATTCCCGCCGGCAGGGTCAGCGTGACCACCTCACCCAGGGCGGGTGTCTGGTTCGAAAGTGTCGCCCCTGCCAGATCCGTGAGCGGCGGAGACGTCACGGTGCCGTTCGAAGTGATGGTGAAATCCAGGGTCTCGTCGTAGGTCACCGTGGTGTGCGAGATCGTCACCGCGCCAAGCGTGTTCGGACCCGGCACGACCGTCAGCACGGTACGATCCGGAGAGAGGCTCACGAGGTCACCGGCTGGACCGCCGGCGAACGTCACCCCGGAGCTGTCGGTGAACAGCACGCCAGCCGGTGCAGTGAGCGTGATGGTGTCTCCCCACGCCGGGGCTGGGTTGGAGATCACGATATCAACCGTCGACGGCGTGACCCTGACCGGCACCACCAGGCTCTGGCCACCGGCATTGATGGTAAAGGAGCTGTTGGCGATCGAGCTGGCGGTCACCTGGAAGCGGACCGAGTTGTCGATGTGAACACCCGGGGCGGTGGTATGCTGGAACGCGGTATCCTGCACCACGGCGATGCCCGCGCCGACGGCGGTGATCTCGTAGTCGGCGGCAATCTGATTGCCCTGCTCGTCCTGGAGCGAGGCGATGACCGGCTTGGTCTCACCGACGTTGATGAACAGAGTGGTCGGATTGGCGACGATTCCAGACGGTTCCCTGAAGCTGCCGGTCGGATCGCCCGAGCACGACAGGAATCCGACGGCGACCGCGAGTACGACCGAACCACGCAGCAAACGCTTCATAGTGGACACCTCAGTGCGGAGGTCTATTAAGGATGCGTCCCGTATCGTTCGACTCAAAAGCTTTGCCGTACACCGGTGTCGTCCCGCCGGCTTAGGCTGAACAGATCGACACCGAGGAACTCCCCGGCATCGTCAACCGCCTTCCGGCCGATCACGTCACTCCACGCCGGAATGCCGGGCTCGCGGAGGTCGTTCGAGTAGATCAGCTGATATGCTCCGAATCCGGTGCGGTCGGCAAAGATGTAGTAGGACCCCTTGCCCCTGGTATAGCGCCACACCTCGTACGGTGGAGCTCGGCCCTCGTTCTGCCGCCGGAGCACGTCGTCCGGAGCCCCGCTCCGGGCGAAGATCCGGCCGCGGTCCGACCGCCACCCGGCAACCGATTTGCGGCCACCCTCCTTGTACTCCCGGTTGGCGTAGGCAATGGCTTCGTAGAACGCCTCCCGCCGCTCGTTCTTGGGCGTGCCCGGCGTGGGGTCGCGTTTCTGCCAGAAATTGGTCAGGAAACGCCGCTTAGCCTCCAGGCTCATCGTATTCTGCCACGGGGAAAGCTCGCCCGACTCCCCGATGTAAAGCAGCGGAGCCTTGGCATCGTCCAGCTCCGCGGCGGACATGGCCGCGAAATACCCCTGATCGGTTACCCGGTCGGCCTGACGGAGCGCCGAGTCCCGGGCTAACGTCTCCTGGAGACCGGCCATCGAGA
>CAZASU010000261.1:0-2774 GCA_964487785.1 uncultured Gemmatimonadaceae bacterium
GTCACCGTGGCCGATCTCCGGGACGAGGCGGTCACACGCGGGATCCTGACCGGCCAGGAGGTCGGCCGCGCGCTGTCCTACCTCGGCGTCGTGATGAAGGTCGCCGGCCTCATCAACACCCGGGAGTACCGCCGCAGTCACATCGAGCGAAGCAACGGAAATTTGCACGCGATTTGGCGGGCACGGTGACGGCCCAGCGAGCGCCGGAGCTCGGTCGGACGGAACGCGACACGATCCGCCTGAGCATTGCCACGCTGGAGAAGAGGGCGGCTATCTCCCGCCAAGTCGTAATTTCCGACCGGCTGGCTCGGTCGATCGCCGGCCACCTGCGCCGTCTGCTGGACAAGGGGGACTGATGCCGCCGACCCTGGCACCTCGTGACTGTCGCAGGTGTGGCACCTCCACCCGGTTTCCACGTCCGCTGCGCCGTGTGTGTGACGACTGCCAGTGGCAGCGATCTCGCGAGTTGCAGGTGTTGCGAAAGGCTCACCCAATTTCTGACGCAGTGCGCCGACTCGTTTATGAAAGAGATCAGGGACGGTGTCAGCGATGTGGCCGGGATACCGAGCCAACCAAGTATCACCGGGGTGCGGGTGCACTGCCGCACGTTGACCACAGACAACCCCTCCATCGCGGCGGGACCAGCGATATAGCGAACCTCCAGCTGCTCTGCGAGAAGTGCAACCTGTCCAAGGGGTGCCGCTGATGCCACGGATTCGGACAGTGAAGCCGGAGTTCTGGCAAGACGAGAAACTGGCCGTGCTTGACCCACTCACGCGGCTGGTGTTTTTGGGGCTCATCTCCATGGCCGACGATGCTGGCCGACTGGTGGACAACGTGAAGTCCATTGACGGGTTCATCTTCCCGGAGACGGAGGACACTTGTAAGAAGTCTCTTGAGACTCTCGCGAGAACCTCGCGAATCTCTCGGTACGTTAGTTCTAGCGGGCAACGGCTCATCCAGATCGCCAACTGGGGCCGCCACCAGTTGGTCGCCCACCCCAGCAAATACGTCCTTCCAGCACCAACAGCAGAAGATCTTACACGCCAGCCAGTTATAGAATCCTCCCGAGAACCTCACGAGAACCTCACGAGCGTCTCGGGAAATACTCGTGACTCTACCAACGACCTACGACCTACTACCAACGATCTTGTCGCCGCTGACGCGACGAACGGAACCGGCGGCGGCTCCACCAAGTCAGCCACCAAGCGCCGACCCTCTCGCGATCCCCCTGCCGTGCTCACTTGGGTCCAAGAAGCAGTCGAGATCCACGACACGCACATCGGCCAGCTGAGCCACGGGAAGGCCGGCAAGATCCTCAAAGACCTGGTCGCCAAGCGGGGGTGGCCAGAGGTGAAGCCAGTGTTCGGGCACTTCTGCCAATTCGCGCCCTATGCCGACTACCTGGCGCGGATGGAGGGCGGAACCCTCAGACCGGGCGAGGAGAAGGTGAAAAAGTTCGGCTACACCACGAGTTTGCAATCGTTCGTCGAGCACTACACCCACTGGGCTGAACAGGCAACGACATGAGCGCACCCCGGATTCGCAACCAACGGCTCACCCCGGAGCAGATGCTGGCCGTCAACCTTCCGGTGGCTACAAATCTGGCTCAGGAATTAGTCAACCTCGAGCTGGCAGGCTACTACCCCGAGGACCCGGACAGTCGGCCACTGATCGACGCGGCCCGAGCGAAGTGGCATCAGGCTCCTCTCCGGCTGGCCAAGGAGGACGAGACCCCGGACTTCGCCTCCCGCACCCGGACCCAGGTCCGCCGGGCGCGCGAGCTAATCCACGAGGATTTCAGCGCCTGCGTGCGGCTCCCGTGGCCCTCACTGCACAAGGTGATCGGCCACGGGCTCCTGCCCTACCAGCTCTGGACGATCGCCGCGGCCAGTGGGCACGGCAAAACGACGATCGCCATGAATCTGGTCAAGGCGTGGGTCGCGACGGGGAAGCGGGTGTATGTGATTCCGCTGGAGCAGCCGACCGACGTGATGCGGGTCTATCTCGCGGCGCTGAGCCTCGGCTTCTCCACCCGGCTGGCGCTGGCCAACCGCTGGCGGGACCTGCCACCGAGCGCCCAAGGTGCGATCGAATCCGAGCTGCTCCGCCAAGAGGACGAAGCGGAGCTGCTGCACTTCTCGGACGTGGATTTCCTCACGGTCAACGGGTTGCCGGCGGTTCTCGCGGAGGCGCAAGCCTTCGAGGCCGACGTGATCCTGATCGACCATGTGCACCATGTCCGGGTCGAGGGCTATAACTCGGCCGCCGAATTCATGCGGCTCTGCCAGCTGCTCGGGGAGTTCACGAAGAACCGACGTATCCCGGTTGTGGCGATGGCCCAGCTGAACCGGGGGCAGGGACCGAAGGACCGACTCAAACCCTACTTGCCGCCCGACGTCGACGGCATCCAGATGGGGAAGGTGCTGGAGCAGGTCTCGAGCGTCGTGATGGGACTCTACCGCCCGCTGGCCGACTGGGTGAAGAAGAAGGAGTTCGCCCGGATCCGGCTCGGCGACCCGGTGAAGCCGTACCTCAAGCCGGGGACGATGGCGGTCTCGGTGCTAAAGAGCCGGATCAGCGGCGACGCCGGCGACATCGTGGACCTGGTGTATGAGCGGGGGCATATCCGGGACACGGAACCAGACGAGCAGGAGGAATTCTATGGCCAGCAGGAGTGACCCGATGAGCCACAGCGTGCCCGGCTGGCTGAAGATCGCGCCGGCCAAGTACGAGCACCCGCGGTTCGGGCTGGTCTGGCGGGTCGCGTCCCG
>CAZASU010000262.1:0-2737 GCA_964487785.1 uncultured Gemmatimonadaceae bacterium
CGGTTACACTAGCCCCTGGTAACCGGTTACACTAGCCCCTGGTAGGGGATCCTATGTACATCGATCCGACAACAGGCAGTTTGGTTCTCCAGTTTCTGGCCGCCGGCGTGCTCTCCCTGTTGGCCATGGCCTCCCGGGCGCGGGAAGCGCTCAAGACTTTCTTCAAGCTCCTGGTACCGCGCCGAGGCCGGTGGGCTGGCAAGCCGTAGAGGGATCGTTCCGCGATCCCAGCGGTTTCGTCTATACCCGCGACGGCACTCTCTATCGTCAGGTCAATAGCAGCTTTCGTCATCACTTCGAGGCGTTCCTTGCCTCGGGGCTGTACGACGAGCTGGTTCGCGACGGCCTGCTCGTACCTCACGAGCAGGTGGGACTCGAGCTGTCAGCAACCAATGAGGCCTACGCGGTAATCCGACCCGAGCGCGTGAAGTTCATTTCGTACCCCTACGAATGGTCGTTCGGCCAACTGCAGGACGCTGCCAGCCTGACGCTCGAGATCCAGGAACGCGCCCTGGCCAGGGGCTTCACCCTTCGGGACAGCAGCGCCTACAACGTGCAGTTCCAGGCAGGGCGGCCGGTCCTGATAGACACGCTGTCCTTCGAGCCGGTGGAGAAGGACAGGGCGTGGGACGCTTACAAGCAATTCTGCGAGCAGTTTCTCCTGCCGCTCACCTTGATGAGCACGCGCGATGTTCGCTGCGGGACGCTCCTGCGCACCTACCTGGACGGCATTCCACTCGACCTGGGCAGCCGACTGCTACCTCGCCGTACCTGGATGTCACTGAGCAGCCTTCTGCACATTCACTTGCACGCCTGGGCTCAGGGCCGCTATGCTGGCGCCGCGATAAGCTCCGCGGCCAAGGGCCGGACCATGAGCCGACAGGCCCTCCTGACGCTGGTAAAGAACCTCGGCACCGCTGTCCGCGGGCTCTCGTGGCATGCGGCAGGAACCGAATGGGCTGATTACACCAGCGATAACAATTACAGCGAGGCGGCGGCCGAGTCCAAACGAAGCATGGTTATTGGGCACTTGCGCAAGTCGGGCGCTCGTACGGTGTGGGATCTGGGAGCCAACACAGGGGCGTACAGCCGGGCAGCGCGTGAAACCGCGTCTCTGGTCGTGTCATTCGATATGGACCCGGCGGCAGTAGAGCGGAACTACCGTCGCGTACGGCAGGAGGGCGAGACCGGCATCCTCCCGCTCCTTCTCGACCTCGCCAACCCCTCGCCGGCGCAGGGCTGGGCCGGGCGAGAACGGCTGTCGCTCGAAGACCGGGGGCCAGCCGATGCGGTGCTGGCGCTAGCCCTCATCCACCACCTGGCAATCGGGCACAACCTCCCGCTGGATCGCATCGCCGGCTACCTGGCCCGCCTTGGCCGTGTGCTCGTGATCGAGTTTGTCCCCAAGAGCGATGCTCAAGTGTCCCGCCTCCTGCTCAGCCGAGCCGACATCTTTCCCAACTATACCAAGGAACAGTTCGAGAGTGCATTTGCCCGATACTTCACTATCGAATCGATAGAGCGGATCCAGGATTCCGAACGGTGGCTCTATTGCATGTCGGCCTTATCCCCCCCGCCTGGATAATGCAGCGACTCAAGCATCTGTATCCGTTTTTCTTCATCATCCTCCCGATCCTGCATGTCGTCACCAGAAACCCCGGTGGATCCACTTTAGCCGATACCGGGGAACTGATGCTGGCGATGCTGGTGGGGTGTGCGGTGCTGTACGGCCTTGCGGCTCTGGCGTTGCGGGGCCGAGCCGAGAAGGCCGCGGTGCCGCTGGCGGTGCTGGCGGCGATCATCTGGTTCTATGCATACGAGGGGCTCAGGTCGGTGTACCATCTTTCTCGGGGCTCGCCCTCTCAAATAGTGGCGAGCGGCGCGTCGGTGGCGGCGCTGGCCCTGGCTACGGTCTTCGGGGTGTGGTGGCTGGCGCGGCGGCCTCGCTTGCTCGAACGGGCCAATACCTTCTTCGCCATGACCGCCCTGCTCCTGGTGGCGTTCTCAGGGATCCGGATTGTAGCAGACCAGCTACGCGCACGGTCCCACCTTCGGACCAGCGCCCTTGTCCGCGAGCTTGCCCGTCCGATCGGGCTGAAAGCCGCTGACCCTCCCGACGGGAAGCCCCTGCGCGACATCTATATTGTCATTCTGGACGAGTACGCGAACTCGAGCGTGTTGGGAGAACGGTTCGGTTTTGACAACCGGATGTTCGAGGACAGCTTGCGCAAGCTCGGATTCACGGTTCCAGGGCTCGTCCGAAGCAACTACGTGCACACGCTCCTGTCCCTCCCTTCGCTCCTGAACTTCAGCCACCTGAGCCGGCTGGGGGCAGAGCTCGGCTCCCAGGAGACGGACCCGACCCTTCCCAACCACCTCGTGGAGAACAATCGGACCGCTGAGTTCCTGACGTCTCGAGGTTACCGGTTTGTATTTTTTCCCTCCCAGTGGTGGATCTCCACGAAGCACAACCGGGGTGCAGACACGGAAGTCGATGTATGGAAAGGCTTCGAGCTGGCCCGCGAAGCCAGCCGCTCGGACATGCGGCGAGCGTTTGTAGGCAGCACCCCACTGGCCCTGCTCCCGAGAGGAGATGCCAACGACGCCGACCATGTAAAGCGCACCCTGATGGCTCTCGGGCAATTGCCTGCAGCGAGGGGTCCGACCTTCGCTCTTGCCCATATTCTCAACCCGCACTATCCGTATGTGTTCGATGCAGGCTGCAGGCAGTATCGGA
>CAZASU010000263.1:0-2723 GCA_964487785.1 uncultured Gemmatimonadaceae bacterium
GGGCCAGCCGCAACAGGTACTCCAGCTCCGCCGGCGTGGGCATCCGCCCGCCGGCTTCCATCTCCAGTAGCCGCAACTCAAGCTCCTCAATCGCCCGCTTGCCGCGTGGGGGCCGCACGTCCGCGTAGGCCGTGTCCGAGGCTCGGGCCCCGCTTGCACCCGCCACGTCGTGGGTTCGCCCGCCCGCGGGGCGCTGGAGCAGCGTGGCGGGCCTTGGGCCGCCCTCTTGGAACACCGCTACGGTTATCTGTAGGTTCTTGGCTAACCGCTCCAAGCGGGAACGGCTTGGGGTGGACCGCCCTCGCTCCCACTCGCTGACCTGCTTGGCCCTCTACACCCGCCCGCTCTCCGAATTGCTCCTGCGTCTCTCCCCAGAAACTCCCGGGCCTCCTTCAGCCGTGCCCCGATGTCATGCGCTCCGCTGCCAGGCCACAAACCTCCCTCTTGACGCCTACGGATTACTGTAGTAGAATAGTGCCGCACCACAGATAACCGAAGCGCCAAACTATAGGCGCAGCTACCTAAAGACCGGGCCCCCAATGAGTTCAGACCCAGAAACTACGGAATTATCGCCCTCAATACAAGGTGAGGACGTTGTAGCGAGCGTCCGCCTCCGGGCCGAGGACGAGAAGCTGATCCGCCGGGCAGCCGTGGAAGTAGACCAGAATCGGTCGGAGTTCATGGCCGAGGCCGCCGTGCGGCGCGCCCGCGAAGTGCTCGACGCAGTTCCAACCCAGCGGGCGTCTGCATGACTTCTCCCGATTCACAGCGCACCCCCGACACGGTGCGCCGCCACCCCGGTACAGTGCGGATCACCTACGCCAACGGCAAGCGGCTAACCCTCGGTTCGGCGGCCTTTCGGCTCTCGCAGCTCTACGGGGAGTCGGCCCGGACGTGGGAGGCCCGGCTCTCGGGTGAGACCAGTTGCTACCGGCGAGTCGCCCAGATCAACGGGCTCCTCCGGGTAATGGGCATGTTGGACGAGCTGACCGAGTTGATGATGCCGGTCGAGTTGTCGCTCGGGCCGGATGGCGTGTTGGGGCTGGATGAGGCGCTCCATAAAGCCGAGTGTGCTGATGCGGACGAACAATTGGCCGACGAAGGATTTCGCTACGCGCTACGCCAGGAGACGGCGACTATCGCGGACGCGAAAGACTATCTCCGCAAGAGTGCGCTCCAATGCGCGAGGGCGGAAGTCGCCCGGCGTGAGGTACACCGCTGGATCGAGCGCGAGATGGCGAAGGTGGCGCAGTGAGTCCCCTCGCAGTCCCGGCCGGACTCTGTGAATGTGGCTGCGGTCAACCGACGTTGGTGGCACCACAGTCAGCCGCCGCCAAGAAATGGACTCGCGGTCAGCCGCTGCGCTTCGTACTCGGCCACGCGACGAGAGGACGAACGAGCGGGAGGCCACACATCAACACGCAAGGGTACGTCATAATTCCGGTCCTTGGTCGGCCTGGTGCCACCCAGGGCAGGACGGTAGGTCCAGTCCCCCAACACGTCCTGATCGTCGAACGGGCCATCGGTAAGAGACTCCCGAGGGGAAGCCAGGTTCACCACGTAGACGAGAACCGGACGAATAATGACCCGAGCAACCTCGTCGCGTGCCAAGATCAGGTGTACCACAAGCTGCTTCATGTAAGGGCAAGGGCGTTGCGCTCCTGCGGTCACGCCTACTGGCGGAAATGCCGGTTTTGTAAGCAATGGGACAAGCCATCGAATCTCCTTGTCCGACCCAAGCCCTATCACGACGTCTATCACCGCTCATGCCGCAACGAACATCAGCGCGAGTATCGGGAAAGGAAGGCTTCCTGATGACCGCCAGCCTGCACCACAACGCCTCCGCCCTGGACGAGGTGACCGTCATCATCCGGCTGGTGGAGGGTGCTCGGCGTGGCTATCAGAACCTATCGGCCGCGGGCATCCGGGTACCGGGTGGGAAGCCGGGTGTCGTGGGGGAGAGCCTGAGTGCGGCGCTGGCCGAGCTTTATGTCTTACGGGATGCGGTCCAGTGAGAGGCCAGCTCCGTGACGCCAAGATCGCCTACGCGATTGAGACGCGGTCGAAGCAGAGGGTCGAGCCCAAGCCGGCGCCTTGGGCTGGCTTCTTCGATTTCTTCCGCAGCCTCTTAGGTGAGCCTGCCCCACCGCGGCGGCAGCGCACCCGGCTGGGCAGACAGATGCGGAGGCGAGGGAGCCTGGAGCGGAAGGCGCGCCAGCGGCAGCACGAGAAAGCCTGTGATGAGCGGTTTCGGCGGCTGCAACTCCAAGCGGCGGCCGAGCGCGGCGACATTCACCCGCGGCACAAGCGATGAAGTCCAACACCTGGTGGACTCGCGCCTCCTATCTCCTCCGGGCTCTTTGGCGTGCGCTGCTCGCCTGGTACTGCGGCGTCCGCGCCTCGGTCGACGAGTGGTGGGCGCGCTTTATCGAGACGCGCATGGTCGCGGAGAATCTCTACGAGGTCACGGTCACCCTGCTGGGGGACGGCAACCGGACCCCGCACCGGGACGGCTGCGAGGAGATCAAGGTCGAGGGTGGAAGCGAGGCCGCGCAGGTGGAGCTGTACTTGCTGGTCTGCCGCCGGCTGGCCGAGATCGAAGCGGAAACAAACGACCACCGCTAGAGGCGGTGGCCGGGTACGGCAGTGAGGCGATGGGCGCCCCGCTGAACGCAAGATGCGGAATGAGGAGCGAAATGGCAACACAGCCACAGCCCGAGAAG
>CAZASU010000264.1:0-2714 GCA_964487785.1 uncultured Gemmatimonadaceae bacterium
CGCGGCGCCAGTCGCCCTCAACTCTGTAGACGCTCGCCGCCGCGACGCCTTCGCCGGCCCACCGAGGGCCTGCTCCAATGCGCTCATCGCTCTCCGATCCTGACCCGCCCTCGACACTAAACTTCCAGGGGGTCACTGTCTCACTCATATTGGCAGGGAGGGTCGCAGTATCGAGACGAGTTGAATTCGCGGGTCAAGGGCCTGTCCGACGAGGCGCGTGAAGCCATTCAGGCCCATCCGTGGCCGGGCAATGTTCGCGAGTTACAGAACAAGATCAAGCGAGCGGTGATCATGGCCAACACCCCCCTCATCCAACCGGCCGATCTGGAAATTCCCTGGGAGGGGAGTCCTGCCAAGGCATCCGCTACGCTCAAAGAGGCGAAGGCCCAACTGGAAAAGGACCTGATTCATCGGACGCTGATCGCCCAGAACTGGAACATCAGCCGGGCCGCGGAGGAGCTGGGGGTCACTCGCCAGAACCTCCACATGATGATCCAGAAATATGGCCTGGATAAGGCACAGTAGATTTACCGTGACGAAAAATTTGACAGTTTTCGTTCGTCCAGATGCTACTCCTTTTTATAATTTTTCAATCCTAACTTATAAGTCATTGATAATGTGAGAGTAATGAGCAGGTACTTGCTTGGCGGCCCTGCAAGTTCGCTTTACAGTTGCTTCTCGCTTTATCCAGAATCAATGAATAATCTATTTGTGTTTAATAGGTTAGGTCTTTGGCACCTACGTTGCAGTTATCTCTGGCGCCAGGGAAAATGAGAGGGAGAAGCTGCTACAACACCGAACATCATCACAGCGGCCTCGGCCTGCTCACGCCCCACGACGTGCACGTCGGCTTGACGACCATCGGCGGGCGGAGCGTGCCGCCGTGCTCGCCAGAGCCTACGCGGTCCATCCCGAGCGGTTTCCTGCGGGCCCTCCCGCGCCGGCGGCGGTGCCCACCGAGGTCTGGATCAATCCCCCCAAGCCCCGCGCGCTCGAGGAGGTCGCGCTCACTCACTAAACTCGATCACCGGCTGTCTCATTCTTGTTGACAGGTTCCGTTGCTTCAGGCCGGGATGCTGCGAATGCGGCCATACCAAAGATAGGTAACGGACCGAATGAGTGGGGTTGTGGTTCGCTCAACCGCCGAGTCGGAAGTGAAACGACCTGACCCTGTCCGGGGCGGGTCGGGTGCAGGCGCCGCCTCTCCTCAACAAGGACACTAGGAGGTAGATATGAAGAGTATCAAGAGTACCGTGATAGGACGGATACCGGCAGCGCTAGCGGTGCTGGCAGTGGCGTCAACGTATGCGGTGCTTGCCAGTGCGTTGGATCTCCCGTTCTCGCAGACCGCCGGCTTCTTCGCCCCAAGCGGAACGGTGGTCCAAATCATAGGCGGCGGCCCCCCCATCGCCGGCAGAGGGGGTCTGGAGTTCTCCACCGCGGTGACGGCACCGCCCGGGCCTCCGTCGGGCGGCCTCCCCGCCGCTCCGCCCAACATCTGGCAGGGGGTGGCCTGGGGTTGCCTTTTTGGCGGGCCCATCAACGCGGCCAACTGCGCCAACTCAGGCGTCGTGGCGAACGGAACCGGATACCCGGATGCGTCGGGCAACCCCGCCCGGAGCTCGCTTAACGTCCAGGGGCAGTCCGGCCTCATACAGGAGGGCGTCTGGACGGATGTCACGGTCGTCAGTCATGACAACCACATCATCGACGCCCGGAGCAACGCGCTGCGCACGGTCGATATCCACTCGAATCTACGTCTCGGGCCCGACCCCACGTCCGTAATCGTGGACCTGCCGTTCACCACAACGAGCAGCACCTTCACGGAGACGCCTAACAAGCGCGTCTGCAACGTTGTGCCAGCCTTTGGTGCGCCCGTGAACCCGCTCGGCTCGATTTGCGACGACTTCGCTCTCGTGTCGGGGCTCGACTTGGCCTCGATTTTTCTTCCCGAGGGTACGGTTGGTAATCCGGTGGGTTACAACGTCGACTTCCGGCTCTTTGCGACGCCCGGGTCGGGTGTCCTGGTCTGCGACGGATCCGCCCTTCAGCCGGCAAAGTGCGCGGGCTACCCTGGTCCGTTCGTAGTCATCTACACGGCGGAGGGCTCCACCAACACCCTCTCGGTCCAGGCCCGCCTGCGGCCTGCCACTGTAGGGCGACCTCTGCCGCTGTTTGTGATCGGGGACGTCGAGCCGCACGCCGTCCGCAATGTCGTGAACTTCTGGGGCGCGCAGTGGTGGAAGAACAACTTCATGAGCGGCTTCGTCAGCAAGGGTGTGGCCAGCTTCAAGGGATACGCATCCAACGCCCAGGATTTCTGCGGCGGTACGTGGGAAAGCCGGCCGGGTAACAGCTCGGATCCGCCGGCCACGATCCCCGCCGACGTGGCGATCATTGTCACTGACACGATCCTCAAGCAAGGACCGAAAATCAGCGGCACGATCAAGCAGATCCTCCTTGTGCATCACGACGGCAAATACGGTCCCGCCCCCGGCCACCGCGGGAACGGTCCGGTAACGCGCATCCTCTGCACGGCGCCGTAACTCGCGGAAGCTACGCAGCGTCTCGCACCAAGAGGCAGGGGCTCACGCCCCTGCCTCTTTTGTTTTTGGGTCTTCGGGGATTCGTGTGGGTCATTTTCATCGAATTCGGCCCCGCTAGGGCGAGATACTGCAGCATCACCGGCGTATGCTCCGGCTGGCCTACCGCCG
>CAZASU010000265.1:0-2700 GCA_964487785.1 uncultured Gemmatimonadaceae bacterium
GATTTCGCGGACCGCTCGCGCAGGAGACTGCGCTCGATGGCCTGCATGTCGGAGATGGTGCTCCGGGCGGAGTCCATCAGCGCCTTGCCCTGCCCGGTCAGGATTACCGCTATGGCGGAGTCCAGTCCGCGGGTTCGACGAATGGAGATCCCCTCATTCAGCACCCCGATGCGACGGGCCGCGATGCCGAACAGGAGCTTTACCCGCTCCCGCTGAGCCGGATGGTCCGCGGTGAGACTCCGCAGCTGCCCCAGCTGGCCGGCAACGCGTGTTGCCGAGTGATAGTAGGGTCCGAGATACTCTTCCTTGCCGCTGATGATGTAGCCTCGCTGCCCTATCTCGGCCTCCTGAAGCGACGAGAGCAGCAAGTACAGGCTTCCCAGCACCTCGTAGGTGTGCGTCACCCCCCGCGCCGAATTCCGAGACTCGATGCTTTCCCGGTAGGAATACCACCCCACCCATGTCAGGAGCAGAATGGCGAACGCGAACCCCAGATTAATGGAGAGGCTATGGCGACTGGATGACGCGCGTCGGCGCGCTCCGGAGCCCGGGGTCAGAGCCGGGCTCAGGAGGCCTCGCCCCCGGCCGAGCGACGGGGCCGTCCGGGGTCCAGCAGGCCGCGGATCCGGTCGGCCAGGGTGCGAGTATCGATGGGTTTGGGGATGTAATCTGAGAAGCCGGCGGCGAGCGCCTCTTCCCGGTCACCTACCATGGCCTGAGCCGTCAGCGCTACAACCGGGATCGAGGCGGTAGCCGGGTGCGCCTTCAGGTGTGCGAGTACAGCAAAGCCGTCCATTCCCGGAAGTCGAATATCGAGCAGGATTACGGATGGAGTCAGCTCCAAGGCTGCCTTGAGTCCCTCATGTGCGGTCCGGGCCTCCACGACCTTCATTCCAGCTGTGAGCAGCACGTCTCGCACAAGCTCGAGATTGAGAGTATTGTCTTCGACTACCAGGATGGTTGGGATCATCAATTCTGATAGTCCTCATCCGTAAGGGCTTGCCGGACCATGCTCATCATCTCGTTCAGGGTGAAGGGTTTTTCGATCGTCAGCACCGCGCCAAGCATCATGGCGTTGCCGAGCAGATCGAGCCGCTTCGTCTGACCGCCACCCGACATCGCGATGATGCGCATTCCAGGACTGTGGGATAGGAGCTCGACGATGGTCTCGATCCCGTTTTTCTCGGGCATGTGAAGGTCGGTAATGACGAGGTCGCCGCCATGTTCACGCCACAGGCGAAGAGCTTCCACCCCGTCTCGAGCCTGGGTGACCTGGTACCCTTCTCTGCTCAGGAGGATATGAAGCGTGCGGCGGATGCCGGGATCGTCATCGACGATCAGTATCCGCTGCCCAAGTGCTGAGGCCATCCGGTCTCCCTGATGCTGATCGAGCTGCTGAGGATTTTGTCGGATCCGATTGGCGCTCGAGCAGGTCCCGGGCCATGGGGCCAAGGCTAAGCAGGTCAGCAGGTTGGCAATTTGGAAGCGCCTGATTTTGGCGGTGGGCTGCCAATCCATCGCGGAATTCAGTTGAAGGACTCCCCAGAAGGCCACCCTGCGGTGGTCACTTCAACCGCCAACGTCATTTTCTGGTCACCCCCTCCCGCCCTTGGCGGAGACGCCTCGCCACAAGCACTTAAGTTCACAAACAACTAATGGTGTTACGTTATTTGACGGTCGCCGACTAGTTTTTGAACTGCTGCCTAACCGATAACCTGTTGCATTAAAAGAGATTGCGTTTACTGGTATTCTGGCCCGCAGTGTGCTTTTAAGGATACCGGAGTCGGGACCCTAACCCTGGAGACCTTGTGAGCGCATCCCGGCAGGTAATCAGCCAGACCCTTCGGACGTTGGCCGCCATCGGGATGGTGGTGCTCGCCACCCCACGGGTAGCCGAGAGCCAGATAGGACTCATCTCCGGCATGGCCCAGGTTACGCTGGTGGCCCGCATACCCCCACGTGGTTCGATCCAGGGTGTGAGCGCTCAGCGGGAGAACGGCCGGACAGGAACTCTCCGGGAGGCCTCCGTAACCGTCCGCGTGTCAGTTAACACCGGCTACCAGCTCCTCGTCAGGGCGGCCGGTGCACCGACCTCGCGGATCTGGGTCCGGGCGGTGACTGGTGAATTCCAGGAGCTGACCGCTGGTTCGCCGGTAACGGTCGCGCGGGACACGCGTTGCGCCGGACAGTGGGAGCGCGAGGTGCACTACCGAATCGAGAGCTCAGGGCCCGACGACGCAGCGTCAAATGCCCTGCCGGTACGCTATGAGATAGCAATAAATCCGACGTTGTGAACGGCGGATCAATCAGACAACTGAAACTCTCGCTTCCACGCGCTGCTAACTTCGGCCGGAACCACCCTTCGCCAGCACGCGGGCTACGGTTTGGGAAAAGGTACGGATGTCGATCGGTTTCGAGATGTAGCCGTCAAACCCAGCCGCCAGCACCGCCTCTTTGTCCCCCCTCATCGCCTGGGCCGTTAGCGCCACGATGGGGATGTGCGCCGTCCGGGGATCCTCCTTGACCTGTCGGAGAGCAGCGTAGCCGTCGATTCCTGGCAGCCGGAGGTCCATCAGGATGAGGGCTGGTGGCGCTTCCCGGGCCAGGCGCAACCCTTCCTCCCCGCTTTGAGCCTGGCTGATCAAGTAGCCCTCTGCGGCCAGTAAGTCCGGTGGCAAGCTCGAGGTTTAGGGCGTTGTC
>CAZASU010000266.1:0-2700 GCA_964487785.1 uncultured Gemmatimonadaceae bacterium
TACCTCGGCCGCTTCGAGCAGAACCAGGCGCTGCTGATGCAGAGCACCGGCTGGGGAGCGGATGACGGGGTCCACGACACCGACCTCTTCCTCCGGATTCGCAATCCGGTGGCGCTCAGGGCCCCGAACCGGTCCCAGACGCTCGACGTCTTTAATATCGAGGGACGCTACGGCGTCACTGCTGAGCTCGCATGGGCCCGCCGTGAGCACCTGACCTTCGGGCCGCTCCGGAGCCGGAGCCTCAGACTGCAGTGGGTAGCCACCGACGATGTCCGCTACCTGGACCGTGGTTTGTACGACGATGTCGGGACGGTCGAGCTTCAGGCAATGAGCGGCGTCACCACCGAGAGCGGCAAGTGGCAGCTCTCGCTGAAGAGCTCCGCTGGAGGCGGGTTGGCGTACAACCGCCAGGGTCTGGCGGCCACCGGCCGGCCCGAGCTGAATCCGTTCTACTTCCGCGCCTCCATCGAGGGAACCGCCCGCCGGCCGCTGGGGACTCAACGCAATGTCGCCGGCCGTCTTTTCGTCGGCTACGCTCGCGGCGACGAGGAGACGGCCAAGCAGCGCCAGATCTACTTCCAGGGCGCCGATCCGCTCCAACAACTGTACAACCCGTTCCTTCGTTCCCGGGGCTCTCTCCTCGTGGGCGAGGACTTTCACTACCATTTCCCCGGCGGTGCTGGAGTGCGGGGTATCGACTCTCGGGTATCGACCGGAGCCATCATCGCGTTCAATCTCGAGCTCGACCAGACTTTGATGTCGCGCCCGGCCGCTCGGTTGTTCAGCCGGATCGCTCTTGCCGCCTTCACCGATCTGGCGCATGCGATCGGTGGTAAGGCGCAGGCGCTTACCGGCGATCGGATCCGGTTCCTCGGCGATGCCGGTCTGGGGCTGCGCGCCGATCACCGCATCGGCGACACCAGGTTCACCACCAGATTCGACCTGCCGCTCTACGTCAGCAGACCGGAGCTGGCGCAGGACCGTGAGCCGGGCGACGACAAAGTGGAGTTTCGCTGGACCTTCAGCTTTGAACCGGCGTTTTAAGAAGGCGGGCAGCGGGACAGCGGGGCAGCGGGGCAGTTAGAGATTGTTGTACCAGCCATCCGAACTGATCGGCACACTGCTGCCCCACTGCCCATCTGCCCCGCTGCCCCGCCATATTTAAACCGCATGCTGACGCCGTTCGATTCGACTCGTCGTGGTTTGCTGCGCTCGGCGCTGGGCGACTGGCTCGAGCGTCTCGTGGCCCACACCGAGGAACGCGTCATCACCCGGCGCTACTTCCGTCCCCCAGGCGCATTGCCGGAAATCGGGTTTCTGGCCGCCTGCACCCGCTGCGGGGCGTGTATCGAGGCTTGCCCTCCGCATGCGCTGGTGAAGGTGCGGCCCGACGGCGGCCTCGCCGCGGGTACCCCGTATCTCGATCCGACGACCGAACCCTGCATTGCCTGTCCGACCATGCCCTGCGCGGCCGCCTGCCCCACGCCGGCGCTCACCGTGCCCCAGCGTGGCTGGGTCGGCTACCGGCTCGGCGTACTGGAGCTGCATCCGGCGCGCTGCCTCACCTTTCGCGGGACACCGTGCCGCGTCTGCGCCGACGCCTGCCCGGTGGGTGAAGCGGCGCTCACCATCGATGAAGCCGGACATCCGGTTATCCGCCGCGAGGGCTGCGTCGGCTGCGGTGTCTGCGTTCATGTCTGCGTCACGACGCCATCGTCGTACGACCTCACCTACGTGGAGGGTTGAGTGCCCGACGTGCCGTACCGGGTAGAGAAGCCGTGGGGTTATGAGCTGATCTGGGCTCTCACCGATCGGTACGTGGGGAAGATCCTCCATGTGAAGGCCGGACACGTGCTCAGTCTCCAGTATCACAACCGGAAAGACGAGACGATGCACCTTCTGTCGGGCGAGCTCACCCTCCGAACCCAGGCGGGCGATACCCTTGTCTCCCGTCCCTTCAAAGCGGGTGAGTCGGTTCACATTCCTGCGAAGCTCATCCACCAGATCGAGGCGGTCCTAGACAGCGACGTTCTCGAGGCCTCCACGCCGGAGCTCGACGACCTCGTGCGCCTCCAAGACCGCTATGGAAGAGGCTGACATGCAAGTGATAATCCCTCTGGCGGGCAAAGGCACCCGGCTTCGACCTCACACCCACCTGGTGCCCAAGCCGATGCTGAAGGTGGCCGGCCGACCGGTCATGGACTGGGTCATGGACCGGCTCAAGGGGCTGGATGTCACCGAGCTCATCTTCATCACCGGCCACCTCAAAGAGCAGGTCGAGGATTTCGCCCGCGCGCGGTACAAGATTCCGTCCCGTTTCATCGAGCAGAAAGTGCAGGACGGCACCGCGGGCGCGGTGAATCTGGCGCGCCCTTACGTGAAAGGGCCGGTGCTGATCATTTTCGTCGATACGGTGTTCGAGGCCGATCTCACGCTCATCAACCGGACCGACGCCGATGGGATCATCTGGGCCAAGGAAGTGGAGGACTATCAGCGGTTCGGCGTGGTGGTCACCGATGCGCAAGGGTATATGACTCGCATCGTGGAGAAGCCATCGACTCCGATCTCCAAGCTGGCGAACATCGGGCTCTACTACATCCGGGCGGTGGACAGCCTCTGGCAGGGAATCGATCACGTGCTGGGAAACCCGGCCAACAAGGGCGAGTGGTATCTGACCGACGCCTTCCAGTGGATGATCGA
>CAZASU010000267.1:0-2686 GCA_964487785.1 uncultured Gemmatimonadaceae bacterium
CTGCCGATCGTGGTATACGGCATGGTCCGGAAGAATGTGGAGCCCAGCATCAATGCGATCAGCACGATCATCCTCTTGGGGACCGCTATCCTGATCTATCTGGCCGACCGGCTGGCACGATCTAAGTAGCGGGGCAGCGGGGCGGCGGGGCCGCGGGGCTGTTCCGAAAATTCGAGTTCCAGTTGCGGTCCACGTAATGAGTGTATGGATGATCGAACGATGTCTTTGGTCTGATCAGGTAGAGCTGCCCCGCCGCCCATCCGCCCAGGGGGCACCCGCCCCGCTGCCCTCCTCCACCGACGTCGCGATCATCGGCGGTGGCTATACCGGCCTCGCGGCGGCTCGGGCCCTGGCCCGGGGCGGTACCGACGTCACCCTCCTGGAGCGGCACCATCTGGGCTGGGGCGCCAGTAGCCGAAACGGCGGCTTTGTTCTGCCGGGCTATAAGCCGGAGATGGAGGAGCTGGCCCGAATGGTGGGCCCGGAGCGCGCCCGCCGAATGTTCCAGCTCACGCTGGAGGCCATGCAGTTGCTGGAGCGGCTGATCGTCGAAGAGGGAATCGCCTGCGACTTCACCCGCTGCGGCGCGGTTACCCTCGCGGCAAAGCCAGGCCACCTGCCGGCTCTGGAGCAGAGTTGCCGGTTCCTCCGCCAGGAGCTGGGCTATGAGACCGAGCTGCTCAGCCGGGAGGACATGGGCAGGGAGCTCGGATCAGCCCGGTACCATGGCGCCCTGCTTGACCCGGGTGGATGTTCCCTTCAGCCCGCCAAGTACGTGCGAGGCCTGGGGCTGGCCGCCGAGCGTGCGGGTGCGCGCCTGCTGGAAGACACCGAGGTGACCCGGGTGAAAAAGGTAGCGGGCGGCTTCGAGGTGGGAACGAGCCGCGGCGTGGTGCGCACCCGGGAGGTTCTGGCAGCCACCAACGGCTACACTCCTGCCGCTCTGGGGCGGCTTCGCCGTCGCGTCATCCCGATCGGGAGCTACATCATTGCCACCAAACCCCTGGGCCAGGAGCTAGCCCGGCGCCTGATTCCCAAAGGGCGGGTGATGAGCGACACCAAGAACCTGCTGTACTACTTCCGGCTCTCGCCGGATGGCAGGATGGTCTTCGGGGGGCGCGCATCGTTCACGCCGGCGAGCACCAAACGGAGTGCCGCGATTCTGGCGTCCGGCATGCGGGAGGTGTTCCCCGAGCTCGCCGGCGCCACCATCGAATACGCCTGGTCAGGCAAGGTGGCCTACCCCATGGATCACCTGCCCCATGCCGGCCGGCTCGACGGCGTGCACTACTCGATGGGTTATTGCGGCCACGGCGTAGCGCTGGCCACTTACCTCGGGACCCGGATGGGAGAAGTTCTGCTGGGCACTGGTGAAGTGCCGGACCTGGGCGGGAAGAGATTCAAGGCGATTCCCTTTTTCAACGGCTTTCCCTGGTTCCTGCCTTTCGTGGGAGGCTACTACCGAACCCGCGACTGGCTGAGCTGAGGCTCGAAGCGTTTCAAGACGACTCCAACCGAGGAGGCAGTCCTGTGAGTAAGCGTACGGAAGTCGAACGCCTGGTAGAGCAGCTCGAGCGTGGCGGAGTTTCGCGGCGCGAGTTCGTGTCTCGTGCCCTGGCCCTTGGGGTGAGCATGAGCTCGGTGGGGCTGCTGCTGAGCGCCTGCAAGGGCAAGGAGGGTAGTGCCGGTGACGGCACCCGGGCCGATTCTGCCATGGCCGACCTGGGCCCAATGGAGAAGAAGCTGCACCTGTACAACTGGTCGGACTACATCGCCGAGGACACGGTTCCGAACTTCGAGAAGGAGTTCGGCATCAAGGTGACGTACGATACCTACGAGAGCAATGAGGAGATGGTGGCCAAGCTCCAGGCGGGGGCCAGCGGCTATGACATCGTGGTTCCCAGCGGCTACATCATTCCGGTCCTCGTGGCGACGGACCTCATCATTCCGATCAACAAGAAGTACGTCACCAACGCCGACAACATCTCGCCCATCTTCCGGAACCTTCCCTCCGACGCGGGCAACAAGTACACCGTGCCCTGGCAGTGGGGGACCACGGGAATCGCGTACCGCACCGACAAGGTCAAGACTCCGGTGGACAGCTGGGATGTCTTTCATGACAAGCAGTTCGGCAAGAAGCTGACGATGATGGACGACGGCCGGGAGGTGATCGGCGCCGAGCTCCGCCACCGGGGCCACTCGCTCAATTCCACCGACCCGGCCGAGCTGGCGCAGGCCAAGGCCGACTGCATCCATGCCAAGAAATATCTGAAAGCCTACATATCGGCACCAGTGAAGGCCCAGCTCATCTCGGGTGACGTCTGGATCTCCCAGCTCTGGAACGGCGACACGACCCAGGCCAAGACGGAGCAGCCCAACCTTGCCTATGTCATTCCCAAGGAGGGGTGCACCATCTGGGGCGATTCCATGTGCATTCCAAAGAGTGCGCCCAACAAGCGCGCCGCGCACGAGTGGATCAACTACATCCTGCGGCCCGAGGTCGGCGCCGCGCTGTCCGAAGCCACCGGGTACGGGACCCCGAACGCGGCAGCGGCCAAGGTCATGAAGAACCCAGTGCCCTATCCCACGGACGACGAGCTCAAGCGCCTGGAATATCAGGTCGACCTGGGCAAGGACACCGCTACGTGGGATCAGATCTGGACTGAGATAAAGTCGGCTTAAGTGC
>CAZASU010000268.1:0-2652 GCA_964487785.1 uncultured Gemmatimonadaceae bacterium
CCGCCTGTCCGCCTGTCCGCCTGTCCGCCCGTCCGCCCGTCCGCCTCTACTGCTCCACTCCAGTCCCAAACCCCAGCCACACCCGCCAGGTCTCCTTCACATCCTCGATGTAGCCCCCCAGCCGCCCGGCCGCCTCGGCGTAGGCCGGGGCGAGCTCCACGGCCCCCGATTCCGCCATGCGTTCGCGTACCCGGTCAGGGCAGTCCGTGAGGGCGATCTCGCCGAGTCGTTCCTTGCTCCAGGACTTGGGCGCGCGGACGCCGCACCGCGCCAGGAAGCCGAGCAGGTCACGCCGGGTCCAGCCGGCCAGCCAGGCCGCGGCGTCCGCTGCCGGAATGACCAGACCGCTTTGCAGGATGAGACGGGAGGAATCGGCGACGTCGAGGCCCTGACGGCGGGTCTCGAGGCGGCTCAAGCTTGCGAGGGTGTGGGGAACACCGGGATCGGCGCTGAGGTGGCGCAGCGCATCCACGGCGTGCGCCCGCGAGCCGAGCGGGAGCGTGGCCAGGGCGCTGAGCATGGATTGGAAACCGGAATCCCTGGGAGGCAGCGGAGAACGGATCGTGTCCACGGCCAGTGGGGCCCAGCACGCCCAGTAGTCAATTCCCTGACCCATATCGCGCACGAATTCGTTGCGACGCTCCACCAGCACGGGCGCGCGGGCCAGCCGGAAGGCGTAGGGCGCCATCACCGCGGCGGCGAAATCCGCAGCCTCCCCAGCCATGATGAAGCCGGAAAAGGTCTCGTGCGCCGCCAGCATGACCAGCAGCACCCGGAGGTCGAGATAGGCTTCGGTGGTGCCATCAGGGAGATACTGCGACAGTGGCGCCGACATCACGGCCCGCGCCAGGCCGCTGTACTGATTTTGGATCTGCTCGCCGGTGCCGCCCACGTCGGGATTGGCCCGGCGCACGCGCCAGAGGTACTCGCTTAGCCCATCGATTTCGTGGCGCCGCACGCG
Organism: uncultured Gemmatimonadaceae bacterium; assembly: GCA_964487785.1. Classification (GTDB taxonomy): domain Bacteria; phylum Gemmatimonadota; class Gemmatimonadetes; order Gemmatimonadales; family GWC2-71-9; genus CAVVWJ01. The sequence continues at coordinate 962 of CAZASU010000268.1, forward strand.
CTCCCGGAGCCAAGGGGAGAAGTCGGTGCACGGCACGCGGCTCGAGGGATTGTGGGTCCGGGATAAACACAGAAACTCGCGATGACCCCGGCCGGCGGCGAAGCTCAGCAGATCGCAGGAAGCTGGATCCTCGGCGGTGAGGACTGCCGATTCTCCGAACGGCTCAAATGTCAAAATAGTATCCAGTTTGAGAAGCTCTGGAATGTTTTCCACAACTGGCGAATCGGCAAGGGGGGAGGGCAGGCGGTGCCTCATGCCGCCGTGTAGAGTCCCGGAAAGAAGAAGGGTGCCGCATGCGCCGGGATCCGAAGCTGGATCGGCGCGCGGTGGGTCGGTGCCGTTGCGAATCCCTCCTCAAGCAGCCGCTGCACGAAGCGGCGCGCGGTCCGCTCCGGCGCCCCGGCCACGGCGGGCACCTCCGCGCGCGGCAGCCCGCCCCGGTACAACAGTGCCACCATGAGCCGAGTCATGCCCGGCGTGAACTTCTCACTGGCTCCGGGGACCTCGTGGGTAGTGACAGCGCCTGACTCGCGAGCCTTGCAGTACCCACGCACCCGCTCCGCTAGTCCGTCGATCTCTAGCAGGCCACCCATGTATTTGAGCTGGTCCTCGCAGACAGCCAGGAAGAACTCGCAGAACTCGACCAGCGAACGGTTGGACCGGGCGCCTCGGCCGTCATAATCGTTCCAACGCCCGGAATCCGCAGCGGCGAGCCGTTGCTTGTACTCGTCGCGCCGGCGGGCCAGCCCGCGGGCCACCGTCCAGAGACCCGCGCCGCCGACCCCAATCCGCCGCAGGTAGGCATCGGATAGCAGCCGCGCGACCCGGCCGTTCCCGTCGCCGAACGGGTGGATCCAGAGCAGCCGGTGATGCACCGCGCCCGAAACCGCGAGCGCCTCAACCGCCGAGTGGTTCGCCGGATCGAGCACCGCTGCGAATCGCTCAAGCAGGGGGTGAACGTCGCCAGGCGGCGGCGCGATGTGATCCCCAACCCGGACATCGTACGTGCGGATCGCACCTGGCTCGACCATGATCTCTCGGCCGCCCTCAGGATCGCGGACGATGCGGAGGGGGTCTGGTATGCGGACGTAGAACTCGCGATGAAGCCAGCAGACGAACTCGGGGCCGCAGACGTTGAGTGCTGGCTCCTCCGCGAGACGTTGCTCCGCCTGCCGCTGGACAGCGATGTGGGCCTCGGCCTCGAGCTGGAGATCCCGCAGGTGGGAATCACGGGCGTACTCCTGGCGCATGGCCCGCTCGATCTGGATCGGGTGGGTGTTGTGACCCTCGATCAGGTTGGAGTAGTAGCAGTTGACTGTGCGCAGCAACTCCACTACCGCCCCGAGGGTCAGCGGATGGAGGTGCCTCCCCAGGCCGGCGGCGCCGGAGAAGAGTCCTGCCGCCTGCTCTCGCAGGGGGCCGCTATCGGGGATGAGGGGTTCGAGGAGTGGTAGCGACATGGTTAATGGCCGGTTGATTGGCAGGAATAGTACCAATGCAACTGCCACGTTGTCAAGTGCTTATACAACAAAATCAGTTCAGGTGAGGAGCATTATGGCCGGTTCGATGGCCGGTTGGTGACCGGGGCTGAACACGAGAGAGCCCCGCACACCAGTGCAGGGCTACGCATGCAGGGATGGGCGATGAGGGGCTCGAACCCCCGACCTCGCGCATGTGAGGCGCGCGCTCTA
>CAZASU010000269.1:0-2637 GCA_964487785.1 uncultured Gemmatimonadaceae bacterium
AACACGGCGGTCGAGTGTCTCAAGCTGGGGGCCATGGACTACATCTCGAAACCGGTGATGCTGGACGAGGTCCGCGCCCGGCTGGACAAGGCCATGGACAAGCGCAGGCTGATCCTCGAGAACCGGTTCTATCAGCAGAGCCTCGAGCTGCGGGTGCGGGACCTGGACCGAAGGAACCGGGCCTCGCTCGTCAACGGCGTGCAGATGCTGGTGCACGCGTTGGAGGCCAAGGACTCATACACCAGCGGCCATTCCAGCCGGGTGAGCCGCTACGCCCTGAAAACCGCGGTTCCCCTCGGCTTCACCGATGACTCCCTGGAGGACATTCGCCTGGGGGGTGAGCTGCACGACATCGGGAAGATCGGGACAAGGGAAGAGATCCTGAACAAGCCCGGGGCGCTGACGGCGGACGAGTTCCAGCACGTCAAGGCGCACTCCATCCTGGGCGAGAGGATTCTGGCTCCCTTCTTTGCCTCTTCGCCGATCGTGCTGCGGGTTGCCCGATCGCATCACGAGCGGATGGACGGCAGCGGGTTCCCCGACTCGCTCCGAGGCGACCAGATTCCCCTGGAAGCCCGCATCGTGGCGGTGGTAGACGCCTTCGATGCCATGACGACGAACCGCGCCTATCGCAGTCCTCGCAGTGCAGCCGAAGCCATCCAGGAGCTGCACCGCTGTGCCGGCGTCCACTTCGACCCCGAGGTGGTCGGGGCGTTCCTCAGCGCCCACGGCAATGGATCGGCGCTCCCTCTCACCACCTGAGCCCGAAGACGCCCCCCGTGTCTGACACCCTGATGATCAGCGTCTCGGGGATCCGCGGTCATGTGGGGACGGATCTCACCCCCGAGCTGGTGGCGCGCTACGGGGCCGCGCTGGGCGCGTGGTCGCGCTCCGCACACTCCCTTGGCCAGGCCCGGCCGGCTGTGGTCCTCGGCCGGGATGCGCGAACCAGCGGACCGATGTTCGCCCGCGCCGCTGCCGCCGGCCTCATGTCGGTCGGGGTAGACGTCATCGACCTCGGGATGGTGCCTACGCCCACGGTGCAGTTGGCGGTGGAGCACCACCATGCCGGCGCCGGGCTCATCCTGACGGCGAGCCATAATCCTATCGAGTGGAATGCCCTCAAGTTCGTGGGCCCGGATGGAATCTTTCTCGATGCGGAGGCGGGGCGCGTGGTGCGGGAGCTGGCGGATCGGGGACCGGCGCGAGCCGGGTGGGCTGACGTGGGGCAGGTGCGGGGCGACCCTGCCGCGATAGACCGGCACCTCGACGCCATCATGGCACTCCGGGTGATCGATGTCCCCGCGATCCGGAAGCAACGCTTCAAGGTGGCCCTGGACTGTGTCCGGGGAGCTGGGGCAACCGCGATCGTGCCGCTGCTCGAGCGGCTCGGCTGCGAGATCCATGGAATCAACCTGGAGACCGATGGCCTGTTCCCCCGGCCACCGGAACCGGTGCCCGAGAATCTGGGCGACCTGAGTCGCCTGGTGCGGGAGACCGGGTCGGCCGTGGGGTTGGCCATAGATCCGGATGTGGACCGGCTGGCTTTGGTGGACGAAACCGGGCGGCCGATCGGGGAGGATTACACCCTGGCCTTCGCCGTGGCGGCTGTGTTGGACGGACGCACCACTGCGGCAGCAATTCCTACGGTTGTGGTCAACCTTTCCACCAGCCTGGTGGTGGAGGATGCCGCACGGTCGCGCGGTGCCCGCTTTATCCGGGCTCCGGTGGGCGAAGCGAACGTGGCCCGGGCCATACGGGACGAGGGCGCCTTGATAGGCGGCGAAGGGAACGGGGGCGTGATGCTGCCTGAGTTGCACATCGGCCGGGACGCCCCCCTGGGGGTGGCCTTGATCTTGCATCTCCTTGCGACGACTGGGGTAACGCTCTCCCGGCTGGTGGCTGCTGCTCCCCGGTATGCGATCGTGAAGGCGAAGGGACCTCGCGGACCTGAGCTCCGCCCGCTATATGACAGACTGCAACAGCGTTTTCCAGACGCCACGGCCGATGAGCGCGACGGCCTCCGGCTTTCATGGCAGGACCGGTGGCTGCACGTGAGGCCCTCTGGAACCGAGCCGATCGTGCGCCTGATCGCTGAGGCACCGACCGCGGACGACGCCGAGGCGTTGGTGGCGACCGGCCGAGAACTCTTGTACTGAGGGACGAAGATGTGCGGCATCGTAGGCTACATCGGACCGCGCCAGGCCGCGGGCCTGCTCCTCGAGGGACTGCGCCGGCTGGAGTACCGGGGGTACGACTCCGCCGGAATCGCCGTGGTCAATGGCCGGGGCTTGAAGATCATGAAGGCCGCGGGCAAGCTCTCCGTGCTCGAGAACGAGATGAAGGAGGAGATGCCGCAGGGTACCATCGGCATCGGGCACACCCGCTGGGCTACTCACGGCGCCCCGACGACGACCAACGCTCATCCCCACACCGACCAGTCCGGCCGCATCGCCGTCATCCATAACGGGATCATCGAAAACTCGGGAGCGATCCGGAAGGCGCTGCAACAGCGGGGGCACACCTTCAAGTCGGAGACCGACACCGAAGTGCTGGCCCACCTGGTGGGCGAGCTCTATCAGGGCAACCTGGAAGAGGCCGTGGCCAGCGCGCTCAAGGACGTGGACGGCGCCTACG
>CAZASU010000270.1:0-2629 GCA_964487785.1 uncultured Gemmatimonadaceae bacterium
GCCGACACGTCCGCGGCCGCGGTCGCCGCGCGGCGGCAATTCACCGTGGATCTGCCCTATATCCTGAAAGCGGCGGGCGCGCTGGGCACGCTGGTGGATGGCTCGAAGGAGCATGGGCTGATGACGATGAGCGGCTCACCCAACCGGCTGTCGCCGCTGCCCAACCTGGTGATCTCCAACGAAGACTACGCCCTGCTCGCTCGGCTCATCGCGGCCGGCACAACGCCTCGGCTGGAGGGTAGAGTGGACAACCGCCTGGGCAGGAATCCGGTCCAGCAGTGGAACACGGTGGCGGAGATCCGGGGTACCGAGCTCCCCGGGCAGGCGGTCATCCTGGGCGCTCACCTCGACAGCTGGGATCTGGGCACCGGAGTCACCGACAACGGAACCGGATCGATGGTGGTGCTGGACGCGGCCCGCGCCATTGCCCAGTCCGGCCTCAAGCCGAGGCGAACGATCCGGTTCGTGTTGTTCAGCGGTGAAGAGCAGGGATTGCTGGGCTCGCGTGCGTACGCCGAGGCGCATGCCGCCACAGCCGATAGCATCCAGGCGGTACTGGTGCTCGACAATGGCACCGGCGCCATCACCGGCCAGGCGTTGCAGGGACGAAAGGATCTCGAGGGACTCTGGAGAGAGCTGCTGGCGCCGGTGGCCAGGCTCGACGCCGACAGCGTGCGGGATGCCAGTAAGATGGGCACCGACCACCTGTCGTTCCTGCCCTACGGCGTGCCCGGATTCAACTTCGATCAGCTGCGCCGGGGGTACAACCACACCCACCACTCGCAGACCGATACCTACGACAAGGCGGTACCGGGCGACCTGAAGCAGGCGACGGCGGTCATGGCGGTGACGGCGTACGAGCTGGCCAACCTTCCGCAGCTGTTGCCTCGGGGACCCAAGAGCCCGGTGGTGCCGGTGCCGAGCAAGCCATCACCCGGATTGGCGGTACGGCGGTAAGGCGGTACGGCGGTAGGCGAAGGGTCGTAGGAACGGGCCGGCAGTCATCGCGAGCGGCCGAAGGCCGCGTGGCGATCCCGCGGGATTGCTTCGGCGCTAACGCGCCTCGCAATGACTTATGCTGCCACTACCGCCTTACCGCCTTACCGCCTTACCGCCTTACCGCCGTACCGCCTTACCGCCGTACCGGCGTACCGCTCACCGAGCCTTGACCAGAACCTTCTGCACTCTCTTGCGCTCCCGTCCCCGACTATCAGCGACGGAAAGCTCGAGGGTGTATGCGCCCGGCCTCGTCGAGGCGAGATTCAACGGCTGGTGCCGGCGGGTAGCCACTCCATCCACCTGATCCTTGAAGCTGACCACCAGTGGCTTGGGCTTGGCTGACTTTTTCTTTCCGGCCACCTGCTGCTGCACCAGTCGAACTCGACCCCTGTAGGGCGTCCCCGAAGCCAACCCGCACACATCGTAGTGGATCTCCACTTCCGATCCTGCGGCAACGTGGGGCACCCGGTCCATGAGCAGGAGAAACTTCGGCGTCTTCCGGTCGCTGGTCGGGGGACACAGCGATCGTCCGGCCCCGGAGGCGCTCAGGGCGTACGCGCCGACCAGCGTCAGGGCGACGGCCCCACCGATGAGGCCGAAGGTGCGCGGCTTGCGCTTCCCACGGAGCCACAGGTCCTGGCCGAACCGCCGGGCTCGCCAAAACCCTTCCCTCGCCACCCGCCGCGTCTGCCAAAGCGCGTCTTTCGCTACCCGCTGCGCGCGCTGGAGCGCGCGCTCTGCTCCCGGCAGCGCAGCCCGAAATGATTCCTGCATGGCCCGAAGTGCTTGCTGCACCGGCCCCGGCTGCGAGGGCCTTCTGATCGGACGGGGAGCCCCTGGATCCGGAATCCCGGAAAATGGATTGCTCATATTCCTCAGACCTCCGCAAAAATTCTGGCTTCAGCTCGCTGGCGGGGAGAGAGAACCGAGCAAGGATCGTGAAATTGGGGTCCAGGCGGCATTGCCGCCCCGAGTCTTGCGCCCAATCCATTAGTTCCCAATCACATGGAGCCGCGAGACAGAAACTGCATCTGCCCAACGAGCTGGCTGGATGGGGGAAAGACGGGGCCCAGTCGGGCAATGTGCAAGGAGGATCGGGACTTACCTGCGCGAGGGTTTAGACGCACTCCTCATCCCGAGCGAAGCGAGGGACCTACCCAACGAGCTCCAGGAGCCGGCTGAGTAGGTCCCTCGTTGCACTCGGGATGAGGAGTCTTACGAAGCCGCCGTACCGCCTTACCGCCTTACCGCCGGCAGCCTCACGGTACATCTCGTCTCAAACCCGCCCCGCACATTGTACAGCGTGCTGACCTCTAGCATCTGCGGCTCTAGCAGCTTGAACAGGTCCTCGGCGATTCTGGCGGTGGCGTGCTCCTGGAAGATCCCCACGTTGCGATAGCTCGTCACGTAGTACTTGAGACTCTTGAGCTCAACGCACCGGTCGGACGGCGTGTAGCGGATGGTCAGCGTGGCAAAGTCGGGCAGGCCGCTATAGGGACAGACCGCGCTGAACTCCCGGGTCTCGGTGACGATATCCTGGTCCGGGCCCGAGTACTCGAACGTCTCCAACACCGCGGCGTCGATCGCCTCGGGTCCGACGAAGGGGATGGTCCTGCTTTCTGCCGTGGCC
>CAZASU010000271.1:0-2608 GCA_964487785.1 uncultured Gemmatimonadaceae bacterium
TGGATCTCTATCAGGCGGTGCTCGACCGCTCGTTCGCCGAGGTCCGGGAGGCGGTGCGCGAAGGCCGGGCTCGGGCGCTTGCAAGCGCTCAGAATCCCGACACGATCCTTGCCGGTGCCGTCTCCGATTACTTCGACTTCCTGGCTGCCCGTCCCAACTTCATCCGCCTGATCGAGCGCGAGGCGCTGAACGGTGGCCGGCTCCCTGAGGGACTGAGTCACCTGTCCGCCGGCCAAGAGGCGCTGGCCGCAATCAGCGCCGAGCTGGGGCTGGACGATTCGCCCTCGGGCGACGCGGCACAGCTGCTACTCAGCATCATTTCGCTCTGCTGGTTCCCCCTGATCCATGCCCGCACGGTGGCTCCGGCCGTCGGGGTGGGGCTGGAGGACGCCGCGGACCTCGAGCAGCGGAAGCGACAGGTGATCTCCCTCGTACTGCACGGTCTTCGCGGCCAGCCGACGCTGACCCCAACCTTTACCGAGCCTTCGAGCCATGACTGACGTACTTGCGCACCCGGGACAAGCCACCCAACCGCCTCTCGCCACCGAGCAGGAAGCCAGAGAGGTTGCCGAGGCCGCACGGGAAAAGGAATGGCAGTCGCCCAGCTTTGTACGCGAGCTGTTCGAGGGATCGTTCCGGCTCGCTCTGGTGCACCCCTTCCCCGAGCCGGATCCGGCGGACCTGGAGCGCGCCCGGCCGTTCATGGCCAAGCTCGAGCGCTTCATGCAGCAGCGGGTAGACAGCGACAAGATCGACCGCGACGGAAAGATCCCGGAAGACGTCGTCAGGGGCCTGGGTGAGATCGGTGCCTTCGGGATCAAGATCCCGGTCGAGTACGGCGGACTCGGGCTCAGCCAGTACAGCTACACCCACGCGATCGGTCTGGTGACCAGCCAGGACGGCAACCTGACTGCCCTGCTCTCCGCGGCGCAGTCGATTGGTGTCCCGACCCCGCTCAAGCTGTTCGGCACGCCCGCGCAGAAGAAGAAGTATCTGCCCCGCCTGGCCCAGGGTGCGGTGTCGGCCTTTGCGCTCACCGAAGACCAGGTCGGCTCCGACCCGGCGGCGCTCAGCACCACCGCCACCCTTTCGGCCGACGGCAAGAGCTACATCCTCAACGGCGAGAAGCTGTGGTGCACCAACGGCACCATCGCCGAGCTGATGGTGGTGATGGCGCGGACTGGACCGAGAAAGATCACGGCCTTCATCGTGGAGGCCAACTGGCCCGGAGTCGAAGTCGTGCAGCGGCTCCATTTCATGGGACTGAAGGCGTTGGAGAACGGCATCATCCGGTTCACCGACGTGAGGGTGCCGGTGGAGAACGTACTCTGGGGCGAGGGGAAGGGACTCAAGCTCGCCCTCATTACCCTCAACACCGGTCGCCTTACCCTCCCCGCATCGGCGGTGGCCGGCGCCAAGCGCTGCCTGGAAATCGTGCGACTGTGGGCGGCCAAGCGGGTGCAGTGGGGCCAGCCGATCGGCAAGCACGACGCGATCGCCCAGAAGATCGGCCGGATGGCGTCCGAGATCTTCGCCATGGAGGCCGTGTCGGACCTCGCTTCCCTGATGGCCGACCGGGGCGGCACCGACATCCGGCTCGAGGCCGCCATGGCCAAGATGTGGAACACGGAGACCGGTTGGCGCATCGTGGACGACACCCTCCAGATCAAGGGTGGCCGCGGGTACGAGACCGCGGACAGCCTCAGGAGCAGGGGCGAGCGTCCCGATCCGATCGAGCGCATGATGCGCGATTATCGTATCAACCTGATCTTCGAGGGCTCCAGTGAGATCATGCGGCTCTTCATCGCCCGCGAGGCGGTGGACACCCACCTCAAGCTGGCCGGTGACCTGATCGACCCGAAGGCGCCGATGGCCAAGAAGATCCAGGCGCTGCTCCGCTCCGGCGCGTACTACGCGTTCTGGTATCCCAAGCTGTTCCTGGGCTGGGGACAGTTCCCCCGTTACGGGGAGTTCGGCCCGCTGGCTCCCCACATCCGCTTCGTGGAGCGCTCCTGCCGCCGGCTGGCGCGCACGCTGTTTCACTGCATGGTCCGGTTCGGGCCCAAGCTGGAGAAGCGCCAGGCGGTGCTGGGCCGGCTGGTGGAGATCGGGGCCGAACTCCTGGCCATCACCGCCGCGTGCTCCAAGGCATATGCCATGTACAAGAAGGACCCGTCCAACCGCGGCCCGGTGGAGTTGGCAGGTCTGTTCAGCCGCCATGCGCGGCGCCGGGTGGAAGATCGGTTTGCCGCGGTGTTCGACAACGACGACGTGGCGACGTACACCGTGGCGCAGCAGGTGATCCGGAATGAGCATACTTGGTTGGAAACAGGAATGGTGAAGGCGGAGTAGACGGCGTTCGACGAGGCGCGCCCCCCTGGGTCATCCCGAGCGGAGCGAGGGAGCGCCCCGGCGTACGTTTGCAAGCGACTTTTCGTTTGCCGACGTTAACCCGCCCGATCCCTCGCTCCGCTCGGGATGACGCCGAAAGCCGCTCGCCTCACCGCCGTACCGCCTTATGTTTCATCTGACCACCCCACCAGGAACAACCATGGCCACGGCAGAAAGCAGGACCATCCCCTTCGTCGGACCCGAGGCGATCGACGCC
>CAZASU010000272.1:0-2582 GCA_964487785.1 uncultured Gemmatimonadaceae bacterium
AACAAGGGCATCGTTGCCCGGATCGTGCCGGAGGAGGACATGCCGTTCCTTCCCGACGGCAGTCCGGTGGACATCGTGCTCAATCCGCTCGGTGTACCGAGCCGGATGAATGTGGGTCAGATCCTGGAGACTCACCTGGGCTGGGCGGCCCGGATCCTGGGCTTCGAGGCCAAGACGCCGGTGTTCCGTGGCGCCGATGAGGCCGAGATCGGGACCTTGCTCCGTCTGGCCGGCTTCCGCCGGGCAGCCGAAGTACTCCGGCTCCGAACCATGCCGCCGGTGATGACGCCCCATGCCATCACCCGGATGGTGGGGGATCTCAAGAAGGTGGCCCCGAAGGGCGATCGCACCACGTTGAGCGAGTCGGGGATCGGGGTGCTCGGTGCCCGGGCCGCGTCCGCGGAAACGCGCGAGCTGTTCCAGTCGGTCCGCGCATTCATGGTAGAGGCCGCCAAGGAGCTGGCGGAGCGAGAGATCGCCCAGAAGCGGCAGGAGGTAGAGTTCCATCGGGTTCAGGTGGAGCGGGACGATCTCGGCCGCGACGAGAAGGCCTTTGCCAAGGCGCTCAAAGAGGTGGAGAAGGCCGGGGCCGCGTCGACGGTGGAGGCGCTGGAGGCGTCGGGAAGGCCGGCGCTCGCCGGACTCCTCGGCAGCAGCAAGAGCGACGCGGATATCGATGCCGCCGCCGACGAGCTGCTTCGCGCGGCGGGGCTCACGCCGGGAGGCAAGGCGCGCCTCCGGGATGGTCGTACCGGTCAGCCCTTCGAGGGCGACGTCACGGTTGGCTCGATCTATATGCTGAAGCTGAGCCATCTGGTGGACGACAAGATCCACGCCCGCTCGATCGGCCCGTATTCGCTGGTGACTCAGCAGCCGCTCGCCGGCAAGGCACAGTTCGGCGGTCAGCGGTTTGGAGAGATGGAGGTCTGGGCGCTCGAGGCATACGGCGCGGCCCACGTCCTTCAGGAAATGCTCACGGTCAAATCGGATGACGTGAACGGCCGCAGCAAGGTGTACGAGGCCATCGTGAAGGGGCAGAACCTGCCGGAGCCCGGCATCCCCGAGTCGTTCAACGTCCTTGTGAAGGAACTGCAGGCGCTCGGCCTCAAGGTTACCCTGGGGACCACCGAAGCCAGCGACGAATAGAGGTTCTCAATGATTGATTTTCGCAGCGGTCGCGAGCCCAAGAGCTCGAGTTTCGACTACATCAGCATCCGTATCGCCGCGCCCGAGGAAATCCGCGGGCCGCGCGATCCCAAGGAACGCGAGCGCCTGGAGCTCCAGGGGCAGCGCACCTGGTGGTCGTGGGGCGAGGTCACCAAGCCGGAGACGATCAACTATCGGTCGTTCAAGCCGGAGAAGGACGGCCTCTTCTGCGAGCGGATCTTCGGCCCGGTCAAGGACTGGGAGTGCCACTGCGGCAAATACAAGCGGATCCGCTATCGCGGGGTGATCTGCGACCGCTGCGGCGTCGAGGTGACGTTGAGCAAGGTGCGGCGGGAGCGCATGGGCCACATCGAGCTCAGCGTGCCGGTGGCCCACATCTGGTTTTTCAAGACGCTCCCGAGCCCGATGGGCAACCTGATCAACATCACCCTCCGGGATCTCGAGCGGGTCATCTACTACTCGAGCTATATCGTCATCGATCCGGGCAAGCAGGAGGTCGAAGAGAACCAGCTGCTTGACGAGGACGAATTCCTCGCCCTCCGCGCCAAGTCGCGTGACGAGGGGGACAACGCCTTCAAGGCCGACATCGGCGCTCCCGCCGTGAGAGAGCTCTTGGGTCGTCTGGATCTCCGCCGCCTGGGCGACGAGCTGCGCTCCGGCGTAGCCACCGAGACCAGCCAGCACCGCAAGAAGCAGATGCTCAAGCGGCTCAAGATCGTCGACGCCTTCCTGTCATCGGGCGACTCGGGCGACCTGCCCAACGATCCCGCCTGGATGATTCTGGACGTGATTCCGGTCATTCCGCCCGACTTGCGGCCGCTGGTGCCGCTCGACGGCGGGCGCTTTGCCACATCAGACCTGAACGATCTTTATCGGCGGGTGATCAACCGGAACAACCGGCTCACCAAGCTGATTCAGCACAAGGCGCCTGAGGTCATCCTCCGGAACGAGAAGCGCATGCTGCAGGAGGCGGTGGATGCCCTGTTCGACAACGGCCGCCGCTCGAAAGCCATTCGGGGCCGGGGCAAGCGTCCACTCAAGAGCCTGTCCGACATGCTGAAGGGCAAGCAGGGCCGCTTCCGCCAGAACCTGCTCGGCAAGCGGGTGGACTACTCCGGCCGCTCGGTCATCGTGGTCGGCCCGGAACTCCGGCTGCACCAGTGCGGCCTGCCCAAGGCCATGGCGGTCGAGCTGTTCAAGCCGTTCATCATCCACAAGCTGGTGGAGAAGGGCATCGCCGAGACGGTCAAGCGGGCCAAGAAGATCGTGGAGCGGGAGAGCCCCGAGGTCTACGAGATCCTGGAAGAGATCATTCAGGATCACCCGGTGCTGCTCAACCGGGCGCCCACGCTGCACCGGCTGGGGATCCAGGCGTTCGAGCCGGTACTGGTCGAGGGCAAGGCCATCCGGATCCA
>CAZASU010000273.1:0-2582 GCA_964487785.1 uncultured Gemmatimonadaceae bacterium
TCGACACTAAACTTCCAGGGGGTCACTGTCTCACGCATGTTGGCAGAGAGGGGCGATCCGGTTCATGCAAATCCTGGAAGGTCTTCCCGAAATACTTGCTCTTCTCACTCAGTCCTCTGAGCTGAAAGACCTCCCGCTTACCTTTCTTCTCTTCACCGAAGAAGCCTTCGAAGAAGTAGAACACGCTTCGGAGGCGCTGCTGCCCGTCGATGACGAGAAACTTCTGCGTCGTCCGTTCCGTGTAGAGGAATACAGCAGGAACCGGTAGTCCAATGAGGAATGATTCGATTAGCTTGCTTGCCTGAACCTGTTTCCACACAAACTGGCGCTGGAATCGGGGGATTTCGATATCGCCCGCGTTCCACTTCTGGTGCAATACTTCTAGTGTGAAGTCGGCGGGATACGTGTTGATCTCGTAGGTGGGAGGTGCACTCTCATAGTCCTCCTCTTCGGACCCGATCCGCTCGAAGTCGATATCCTCGGGGCGGGCTGTTTGGCGTTCGTACTCAAGTCTCGCGTCGACTGATGTCAGCTCCGTGCCGTTGACCATTTGGTTCTCTCCAATGCCAGATTCGGTGCGGACTGGCCGCGGAACTCGAAGTATACGGCCACGCCGGGACAGCCTAACACGGTGGCCACCCTAGAAAGGAGCCGAGGGAAAGCGCTTCGGGCACGCGGATTTCGGGGGCCCGGCCGGGTCGGTAGAAGCCGTGTTACGCACATCGGCCACCGCTCACCTCCTCGTCGGGTCGGTCAGAGTGTGACCGCCTCGCTCTTCCCGTGCGGCAGTTCAGCCCACCATCGGAATCCCTTCCACCGCCCTTATCTTCTTTGACATGTCCTTTTGGCGTTCTCCGGGATCTGTACGTCATCTCAGGAAAACAGGGCCTTGACAGAGAGTTAACAGAAGGGGCTATTGACCATAGAACGAGATGACTACTTTCAAGCCAGCAGGGGTGTCCGAGCGGACAATGAGCGCTTCAGCGATGGTGCCCGTCCTGGTCATCGCCGGGGTCTCGAGCGGCGTGGGAAAAACCACGGTGACGTTGGGACTGTTGGAGGCGCTCCGTCGTCGTGGGCTCGCCGTGCAAGCCTTCAAGGTGGGACCCGACTTTATCGATGCCGCCTACCACGCCCTAGCCACAGGCAGACCCTCCTATAACCTGGATGGCTGGATGTGCGGACGCGATCAGGTCATGGCCACCGTCGGCGAGCGCGCCGCCCAGGCCGACCTGGCCCTGGTCGAGGGGGTCATGGGCTGCTTCGACGGGACCAACGGGCTCACGGAGGATGGCTCCACGGCGCAAATCGCCAAGTGGCTCGGTGCGCCGGTGGTCTTGGTGCTGGACGCTGGCGCACTCGTCCGCAGTGCCGCAGCCGTTGTGCTGGGCTTCGAGCGGTTCGACCCGGATCTCGTGTTGGCCGGTGTCATCTTCAACCGCGCGGGCGGTGCGGTCCACCGCCAGTGGCTCGCCCAGGCGGTGACGAGCGCCTGCACGGCTCGACCACTGGGCGCGCTCCCGAGCGACCCGGGTGTCGCGCTCCCCGAGCGGCACCTGGGGCTGGTGACCGCGGTCGAGGGCGGTTACTCGCCGGAAGTTCGGCAACGGCTGGCCGGGCTCATCGAGGCGCACGTTGACATCGACACGCTCGTCGGGCTGGCGCGGAGCGAGGTCGCGCGGCGGGCACCGAGCGCCCGGTCGACCACGTTGTCCGCAACTATCGCGGTCGCGCGCGATCCAGCCTTCCAGTTTTACTATCCGGACAACTTGCAGGCGCTCGAGCAAGCGGGAGCCCGCCTCGTCTTTTGGAGTCCGATGGCGGACCAGGTGCTCCCTGAGGCAGATGGGTTGTACATCGGCGGCGGCTACCCGGAGCTCTACGGGCATGAGCTGGCCGCCAATGCGCCGATGCGGGAGGCCGTGAGGACATTCGCGCGCTCGGGCCGGCCGGTGTATGCGGAGTGCGGCGGGCTTATGTACCTTGCCGAGTCACTCACCGACCTGGACGGCCACGTTTGGCCGATGGCCTGCGTTCTCCCGGTGCCAGTCGTCATGGAGCGCAGCCGGCTCGTGATCGGCTATCGCGAGGTGACGCTCACCTCGGCCGGGCCGCTGGGGCCCGCAGGCACGAGGGCGCGCGGCCACGAGTTTCATTGCTCCAGGCTCGGGGACATCCCGGCGGCGGTCGCGCGCCTGTACGCTGTCACCGATGGGCGCGGAGGCACCCCGCGGGCCGAGGGGTTCGTGATCGACGGGGCGCTACTGAGCTACGTCCATCTCCACTTCGGGTCCAATCCCGCCCTGGCCGCGAACTTCGTCGCGGCGTGTCGGCGATGAGCACCGCCATCGTCCGAGACTCTCCTGCTGCTTGCCCTGTTGCTGTCACCCGCTCCGGCGCTCATGCTGACGGACCAGACCGGCCGGGAGGTGAGTCTGCCGGCGCCACCCCGGCGGATCGTCTCCCTGGTTCCGAGCGTCACGGAGGTGCTCTTCACGATTGCCGCCCAGGACCGGCTCGCTGGCGTTGTCAGCGCCGATGGTAGAAGTCTGGAGAACGCCGAAATAGGAAGTCCCCCAACC
>CAZASU010000274.1:0-2571 GCA_964487785.1 uncultured Gemmatimonadaceae bacterium
GCGATGACCGGTGGAATCCCGGTCTGATAGGCCGTCGCCTGCACTCCCAGCTCGGTGAAGACCGTCTCGTGGTCGGTCACATTGTAGATGTAGTACGCCTTGGGCTCGCCGTTCTTCAGCCCCCTGGCGAGCGTCCCCACGCAGGTCTTGCCCCGCATCCGCCCGGCCAGATCCCTGGGATCGGGCAGGAGGGACACCACGAGGTCCCGGGGTACGATGGACTGGTCACCCACCTGGACCCGGTCCTTCCTCGAGAGACCCAGGCGCTTCATGACGCGAAGCGTCTCTACCGTCACGTCATCCATGCACAGTTTGAAATCGACCGTCCGCGCCTCCGGAAAGAAACGGGGGAGGGTCCTCGACTCCTCGTGATCGACGTAGTAGCAGTTGAGCACGCCGAGCTCCGGGAAATCAAACGGCTCCAGGCCGGTGAGCGGCTCTTCCAGGTAGTAGCGGCCCCCACGGTAGGCCACCGCCTTGCAGAGGCACTCGTCGATCATGACCCACGGGCTGAATGCCGCGAAGAAGCCATCGTGCCCCTGGCAAACGGAATTGTCGCCATCGCGCACCCGCAACTCGGTGACGACGTCGAGCAGGTGTTTCGCCGCATAGGCGGCGTAGACGTTGGTGGTGCCGGGATCTGCCCCCATCCCGAGGAGGGCAAGTCGGCCGGCAGACTTGAACTCGGCATCGAGAGCGAACTGGTCATCCATCTTGGGGATGCCGTCCGCGTCGGTACCCGCGCTGGCAAGGTCGATGTAATCGCAGCCGGCCGTGAGGCAGGCACGCATTACGTCGATATTGGTCGCGGGAAGGGCCGCGTTCAGGACAAGGGTGATACCGTATTGCCGCAGCGCACCCACAACTGCCGCGCGATCGCCGGCATTCAGGCTGATCGCAGTGACCCGTGGATCATTGAGCCGGTCCGCAAGGAGGGAGGCGCGGGCGGACGCCGCGTCGGCGATGACGAGCTTCTCGAGCATCGCTTCCTGCGCGAATTTTAGGGCGGACACGGTCCCCACCGCGCCGGCACCCATGACCAGGACTTTCACAAACTCCTCGTTTCATTGTTGGTGCGGCACTCGGTCTGGCTGCTCGGCCGGTATGGCCGGCCTCTGCAACCTCGCCCCCGCCGCTTGATGGGGGCTCGCAGCTCAAGGAGATGGTCAGCTGCGAGAGTGGACCCCCCGCTTTGTCGGAGGATGCAAACGTACCCCTCCTCGCAGGGAGGCGGGTACCCAGCCATTGTAGCCCCGACCCCCCACCCCCTGTCCAGCCCCCCCATGCACTCCTTCTGGGTGATCTGACCCACTTGACTCCTCTTTGTCGATGGTAAGCTGGTGGAGACGGCAGTCTTGGGCCAGAATCATCAAGGATGCAGTGCATGTTTATGCGGTCTTCTGGCCTGTACTCCCCGCCGCCAAACCCGAGTCCGCCGCGACCGAGCCTCCTCCTAAACCGGGCCTGAATCCTTTATTCTTCCTGCTTCCATTTCGAGGAACCGATGCCCGGCATCATCCGTCTCCAGACCGAGATACCCGGTCCCAACAGCCGCGCCCTTCTGGCCCGGCGGGCCAGGGCCGTGCCGCGCGGGGTCCCGGCCGTGACTCCAATCGCGGTTGTGCACGCGGAGGGCGCGGTACTCACCGATGCCGACGGCAACCGGCTGATCGACTTCGGCGGCGGAATCGGCGTGGTGAACACCGGCCATCGTCACCCGAGCGTAGTCCAGGCGGTGCGGGAGCAACTCGATCAGTTCGCTCACGTCTGCTTCCCGGTTTTCACCTACGAGCCGTACGTCGAGCTGGCCGAACGCCTCAATCGCGTCACGCCAGGCACCCACGAAAAAAGGACCTTCTTCGTCAACAGCGGTGCAGAGGCCGTGGAGAACGCGGTAAAGGTGGCGCGGTTCTTTACGGGCAGGCAGGGAGTGATCTGTTTCGAGCACGGCTTCCATGGCCGCACCAATCTCGCCATGGCACTCACCTCCAAGGTGATGCCTTACAAGAAGGGGTTCGGGCCTTTTGCGCCTGAGGTGTACCGCATTCCGTTTCCTTATTGTTATAGGTGCGAGCTCGGGCAGCGGGGCGGGAGCCCTCTGGGCGGGCGGGCAGCGGGCCAGTGCTGTATGGCCAGTCGGGTACGTCTCGACCAGATCTTCGCCGGCACGGTCGATCCCGATTCGGTGGCCGCGATCATCATGGAATTGGAGCTGGGCGAAGGCGGCTTCGTGCCGGCGCCCAAGGAGTACGTGGACGAGCTGGCGAGGTTCGCCCGCGACCACGGGATCCTCTTCATCGCCGACGAGATTCAGACTGGTTTCGGCCGCACCGGGAAGCTCTTCGCCGCCGAGCACTACGGGCTCATCCCCGACATCATCATTACGGCCAAGTCCCTGGCCGGCGGCCTCCCGCTCGCGGCGGTCACCGGACGAGCGGACGTGCTCGATGCCCCCCACGTGGGCGGACTTGGCGGCACCTATGGGGGAAACCCGCTCGCCTGCGCTGCGGCGCTCGCGGTCCTGGATGCCATGGACGAAGAGCGCATTCCGGCCCGCGCTCAGCGTACCGG
>CAZASU010000275.1:0-2571 GCA_964487785.1 uncultured Gemmatimonadaceae bacterium
GTGGTCTATCGCTCGCTCAAGCACACCTACGCCCAACTGGTGAACGACGAGCTCGGCGTGACCCTGCTCGGCGTGAGCGATCTGAGCGAGGGAATTCAGGCCGACGGCGCGGCCAAGGTGGGCCGGGCCAAGGGCACCGGCAAGCTGCTGGCCGAGAAGGCCAAGGCGGTGGGGATCACTAAAGTGGTGTTCGACCGGGCAGGTTACCGTTACCATGGTCGGGTGCAGGCCGTTGCCGACGGCGCACGCGAAGGTGGATTGGAGTTCTAATGGCAGAAGAAACGACAGGCACGCCCAGCGCTCCGGGAGCGGCGGGTACCGCGGCAGAGACGGGGAACCCGAGCGATGGACCGGCGGTTGCTGAACGGCCGGCCGGCACCGATCGCCCGCGCGGGCGGGGTGGACGCGGTGGTGAGCGGGGGGGCCGTGGTGGCCCCCGGCGTGACCGGGGCGACCGCGATCGCTCCAGCGAGCACGTCGAGAACGTCATCGCCATCAACCGGGTGGCCAAGGTGGTCAAGGGGGGCCGCCGGTTCTCCTTCAACGCCCTGGTGGCGGTGGGCGACGGCAAGGGCAAGGTGGGCATCGCAACCGGCAAGGCCAACGAGGTCTCGGAAGCGGTGCGCAAGGCGGTGGAGGCGGCCAAGCGCTCGATGATTGAGCTGCCGCGAACCGGCTCCACGATTCCACACGAGGTCATCGGCGAGCATGGCGCGGGCCGAGTGCTGCTCAAGCCTGCCGCCACCGGCACCGGCGTCATTGCCGGCGGACCGGTCCGCGCGGTGCTCGAGTGCGCCGGCATCACCGACATCCTCACCAAGAGCCTGGGCTCGACCAACCCGCACAACATGGTGCGGGCCACGATGAACGGCCTGGCCGGTCTGGTGTCGCATCGCCAGATCGCCCGTGAGCGCGGGGTCGAGCTGGACCAGATTCCCTACAAGGCCAGGCAGGAGGGCTGACAATGGGGCGTAATCCAGTGGTGGGGCGGCAGGGACCGGGGCACCGGGCAGCTGTCATCCCGACGGAAGACAAGGCGAGTGCACTGACGGTGAAGCAGATTCGCTCGGGAATCGGCCATCCCGACACCATGCGGCGCACCCTGCGTGCGTTGGGTCTCCGGCATCACCAGCAGAGCGTGCGGGTGCCGAATAACTCGTCGGTCCGGGGAATGTTGATCAAAGTGCGCCACCTCATCGAAGTGACGCCGGCAGAGGAGAGCTGATGGCAGAGAAAAAGAGTGGCCCGCGCCGCGAGGCGGCAGCCACGATCACGCTGTCGAATCTGAAGCCGGCGCCCGGCTCGACGCAGTCGCGGAAGCGCGTCGGTCGTGGTCCAGGCTCCGGGCTCGGCAAGACGTCGGGCAAGGGTCACAAGGGCCACAAGGCCCGGACCGGCGGAGGCACCAACCCCGGCTTCGAGGGCGGGCAGATGCCGCTATACCGCCGGCTCCCCAAGCGCGGCTTCACCAACCCGTTCCGGGTCGAATCCCAGGTGGTGAATCTGGCCGATCTGAAGAAGGTGAGTGCCACGGACGTCAGCCCGGAGACCTTGTACTCCGCGGGCCTCATCGCGAAGCTTGACGCCCCGGTGAAGCTGCTGGGCACCGGTGACGCCGACCGGGCCTATTCGGTTCGAGGCGTGGCCTTTTCCGCGTCGGCGCGCACGAAGATCGAGGCGGCCGGCGGTAAGATCGAGGAGTAAGTGGCAGCTCCGCGCGTTCCCAATCTCGCCATGGACGATGAGCTGAAGAGGAAGATCCTCTTCACTCTGCTGGCGCTCGTGATCTACCGGATAGGCGCGCATATCGCCGCTCCGGGGGTCAACGTCACCGCCCTGTCCGACTTCATCCGGAACTCGGCTGCAGCCGGGTTCTTCGGCCTGTACGATGCCTTGGGCGGCGGCCTTTCGCGCGCCACCGTGTTCGCGCTCGGCATCATGCCCTACATCTCCGCCTCGATCATCTTCCAGCTGGCCGGGGGCGTGGCTCCCTCGATCGGCAAGATGCAGAAGGACGAGGAGGGCAAGAAAAGGATCACCCAGTGGACCCGGTATCTTACCGTGTTCATTGCGCTCTCCCAGGCTTACACCTTCGCCCTGTTCACCGAATCGATCCCCGGCGCCGTTCCGGATCCGGGGTTGTGGTCGCGGCTCATCATGGTCGTGACGCTCACCAGCGGGGCGATCTTCGTCATGTGGCTGGGCGAGCAGATCACCGAGCGGGGAATCGGCAACGGAATGAGCCTGCTGATCACCTTCTCGATCCTGGAGCGGTTCTGGCCCGGCTCACTCCAGCTGCTTCAGTTCATCCAGAGCGGTGTGGTCAGTCCCCTGGGAGCAGCGTTGTTCATCGTTATTCTCGTCGCCACCATCGCCGCGGTCGTGGCCATGACCATCGCCGCCCGGCGAATTCCGATCCAGATTCCTCGCAAGGTCATGGGCCGGGGACGGATCCGGGAAGGGCAGAAGACGTTCATCCCCATCCGGCTCATCACCGCGGGCGTCATGCCGATCATCTTTGCCCAGACGATCATCATCGTGCCGGGTACCATCGCCAGCTTCACCCAGAAT
>CAZASU010000276.1:0-2548 GCA_964487785.1 uncultured Gemmatimonadaceae bacterium
GGCGGCGCTGTCTCCGCTGCTCGACCAGCACCACCGCGCCACCCCGCCAGACGACTGAACGCCTTGCGCTCGGGGTCTGACGAGAGGCACAGCGCTAGGCGGCCCGGCTTGGGAGGCTAGTGTCTAACTACCTGATTGCCTGTCAGGCGATCGACCTTGGGACATTCTTGCCTGGGACGCAAATGGCCCCGAAGCTCCAACCTTGCAGGCAGGGAAAGACGAGCGTCCTTTGACCGAAGGGGAGGTGCGACCGGGGCGCACGGCACCCTCCTACGAGGAGGCGGTGGCGTCTGCCGGCGGCCGCCCGCGGCGTCGACTCCTCTTGTAGGTAGTCACGTCCTGCTTCGTGGAGTACCAGCGACCGTTCTGATGCATTGCGCGCAAGCGGCCTGCCTGTGCGGCGCGGCGCAGCGCCAACAGGCTGAGGCCTCGACCGGCCAGAGCTGGCAGCGGTAGCAGCCGGTGCGGTCCCGCCAGGGCGGGAAGGAGGAAGCGGTCCAGCCCATCCTTGACCGCGCGGGCGACGAGCTCCGCCAGCGAGCCGAAGTTGCCGCGGTCTGCCCGGCGCAGCGCGGCCAGATACTTCGGCCGCTCCCGCTTGTAGATGATCGCCGGCGCATAACCTCGCCGCACGAGCAAGAGGTTGAGCGCCAGCCGACCCGCGCGGCCGTTGCCGTCCAGAAATGGATGGATTTGCTCGAATCGAGCATGGAGCCGGGCGAGGTGTTCCATCAGGTGCTGGCCGGAAGGTGGAGCCGCATTGGCGTCCCGTATCCAGTCGGTGACGAGTGCGTGGATATCCGTGAACGGAGGGGGCTTCATTCCGCCGAGGAAGTTGTCGATGTCGTGTAGCCGGAACGACCCGGGACCCTCGCCAGGGAGAAGCTGATCAGGCGGCTTGACCTTCCAGACCGCTTCGACCAGGGTCCGGTGGATGTGTCGCATCTCAGTCAGGGTGATGTGATCGGCGGGCGCCCAGCTGACCGCCTTTGTGGCCTGCTCATAGACCCACTCGGCCGCTTCCGCGTAGCCCTGGACCTCGAGGTATTGTGCCAACTCCTCATTGCCGACCGCTCGTCCCTCTTCCAAGAGCAGGCGCACCTGCTTGAGCAGCAACGTGTTGCCCTCAATCGCGGTCGAGTGATGCGCCTCCTCGTACCAGATGCCCTTCCAGATATCGCGTGCCTCGAACGGCTCCGGTAGACCGCCAATGCGTCGGAGCTCCTCGATCTCGCGATCAAGGGCTTCGAACACGGCGCTGCGTGCCGGGCGTCCGCGCTGCGGCATCTCCATGGCCATCGGAATTCGGTACGTATCCTCCAACGTAAATAGATCGTACTGAATTCTAGCAGGGTTCGGAGCAATTCAGTACGCACCTCGACGAGGAAATTGACCGTACCGAATTCTCCCAACACCCAACCCCCAGTCAGGAGACCATAGGCTGAGCACGCCACATGACCGACGCTGCCGTTTCGGTCACCTGACTCGCTCTCTGTTCGAAGCGACCTGCCTCTGCTGCGGGATGCTGCGATGTTGAAGGCCTAGCGGAGACGCCAGGCATACATCGCGCTGCCGCTGGAGAAGCGCGCCATCGCCAGCACGTAATCCCAATCGCCGGCGGGGAGGGCGCCGAGCCGCCCGTTGGTCACGGCCACCTCCTCCTGCTCGAAGTTCGGCCCATCAACGCGCCGCACGAACACTTGCAGTTCGGTCGGCACCTGCTCCAACCGCAGGCTGCCGGGGGTGCGCACCAGGGGAGCGTCCGCGGTCGGGAAGCCGTCAACGCAGCGTGTGTCCCAGCAGTAGCTCACCGTCTGCCCGGCGACGTCATCGATCATCGCCGCTGGCGGGCTGCTTCCCACCGCGGCGCACCCCATGACGAAGAGCGACAGCACAGCCAGGATGAGCGTTCGCATGCGTGAAGCCTCCTGGCGCCCAAGACGGTCGACGGCCGCCGGAGGTTCCCGCGGGAGCGGACATCACTCCACGGAGATCTCCGCCTTCATGCCAGCCGCGTAGTGGCCCGTCTCGTGGCAGCCGGCGATCAGGCTGCCGGCCACGGTGAAGGTGTGGCGAAGGGTCTTGCTCTGGCCCGGCTCGACGCCGATGCCATTGGCTTCGTCGTGCTGCATGCCCCCCGTTTCGCGCATCTCCATCTCGTGTGAGGACTGCTCGTCCTCGCCGCCGAGGAAGAACTCGTGGCGGATGGTGCCGTCGTTGCGGACGACGAATTCGACTGTCTCCCCGGCGTTGACCTGCATCTGAGCCGGCTGGAAGCGCATGTCGTCGGTCATCGTCACCTGGATCTGGCGCACAGCGCCGCCGGCACCCGCTGTCGGGGACGAGCCGGTCGACGTCGAGCAGGCGGCGAGCAGCAGTCCAAGAGCGATGGCAGCAACGAGCGAGATGCGACGCACGAGGTCCTCCTTGTTGATCGGTTCAAGCCTGTCGGTTTACAGGCTCCACAGCAGGCCGAGGCTCATGGCGATCACCGCCATGGCGAGCCCCGCCTTGACCCACGGGCTGTTGGCCCGATTCCAGCGGCCGA
>CAZASU010000277.1:0-2545 GCA_964487785.1 uncultured Gemmatimonadaceae bacterium
AGCCCCAGTCGCGGAAGCCGCCCTCGGTGAACTTCATGATGTTGCCCTTGTGCACCAGCGTGACACTCTCGTACTTCTGCAGCAGGGCGTAGTCGATGGCGGATCGAATCAGCCGCTTCGATCCCTCTTCGGAGATCGGCTTGATGCCGATCGCGCTGGTGGCCGGGAAGCGGATGGTCTGGACTCCCATCTCCCGCTGGAGGAAATCCACCACCCGGCGGGCGTCCTCGGTTCCGGCCTTGTATTCAATGCCGGCGTAAATATCCTCGGTGTTCTCCCGAAAGATCACCATGTTCACGGCCTCGGGAGCCTTGACCGGCGAAGGCACCCCGCTGAAGTAGCGGACCGGACGGACGCAGGCATAGAGATCGAGTTTCTGCCGGAGTGCCACGTTGAGGGAGCGGAAGCCGCCACCGACCGGCGTGGTCAGAGGCCCTTTGATGGCAACCAGAAACCGATCGATGGTGGCGAGTGTTTCATCCGGGAGCCAGCTGTTCATCCGTTCTTTGGCCTTCTCCCCGGCCAGCACCTCCAGCCAGGCAATCCGGCGCCGGCCGCCATACGCCCGCTGGACGGCGTTGTCGAAGACGAATTGCGATGCCCGCCAGATGTCGGGACCGGTCCCGTCTCCCTCGATGAAGGGGATGACCGGCGTGGTCGGCACCTCGATCCGTCCCTGGCGCAGCGTGATTGGCTCGCCACCCGGCGGGGCCGGTGCCGTCTTCCGAGCGGGGGTTGTAGCTGACATGAGGCGTGCCTCTTGCTAGGGCTCCGAGTGGCGTGGATGTTTCGCCGCTCAATCTGATCGGGTGACGAATGAACGGCAATACAACCCTTCGGCCCGTCGCCGCCGCCGTGACCTCCATTCACGCGGCATACGAAAAATACGAGCGGGGCTTCGAGGAGATCACCCGGCGGGCCCAGAGCCGCTTCGAGCGTCGCGACTGGTCCGGGGCCCAGGCCGACGCCACGGAACGGCTGACCCTCTACAAGGCCCACGTCGACGCGGCGGTGACGGACGTCCAGGACATCCTGGAAGACGGCATAATGGAGCGGACGGTCTGGGCCGCTATGAAGTCCGGCCACGCCGACCGCCCGGCCGGCCGACCTGATGCGGAACTGGCGGAGACCTTCTTCAACTCGGTGACGCGCCGGGTGTTCAGCACGGTCGGCGTCGATCCGTCGATCGAGTACCTCCACCGCTCGCCGTCCTCCCCCTCCCCTGACGACCCCGCGATTCTCGACCGCTACCGTGCTCCGGCCATCGATGCCGGGCTGGTACGGAAGATCCTGGCGGGGATTCCATGGTCGGTGCCCTATGCCCAGCTGGAGCGGGACACGGTGCTGGTGGCCCAGGCCATCGACGCCCGGGTTCGCCAGGTCATGAACGCGCCGGGCCCCATCGAGCTCGACATGGTGCACTCGGTATTCTATCGGAACAAGGGCGCCTACCTGGTGGGCCGCATCCGAGCCGGCGGCGAGATCATTCCGCTGGTGTTGCCGCTGCTGCACGCCGAGCGCGGGATAGTGGTGGACGCGGTGCTGATGACGTCGGACGAGGCCAGCGTCGTATTCGGATTCAGCTGGACCTACTTCCGGGTGGAGGTCCCCCGCCCGCGAGCGCTGGTGGACTTCCTGGGGACTATCATGCCCCTCAAGCTGGTGCACGAGCTCTACACCTCGATCGGCTACAACAAGCACGGAAAAACCGAGCTCTACCGCAGCCTCATGCGCCACCTGGGGGAGCCGGACGCCCGGTTTGCCTTTGCGGAGGGCGAGGAGGGAATGGTGATGGCCGTGTTCACGCTGCCCTCGTTCAACGTGGTATTCAAGGCCATCAAGGACAACTTCGGCGCGCCCAAGAACACCACCCGGCGCGCGGTCATGGACAAGTACCACTTCGTCTTCGTGCGCGACCGGGTGGGGCGACTGGCGGATGCCCAGGAGTTCGAACACCTCGAGTTTCCCCGGCGCTGCTTTCCGGATGAGCTGCTCGGGTATCTGGTGCGGGAGGCGGGCGCGACCATGCGGGTGGAGGGGGACCGGGTGATCGCCGGCCATCTCTATACCGAACGCCGGGTGACGCCGCTCAATCTCTTCCTCCAGCAGGCGGACGAGAGCGCCGCTCAGGAAGCGGCAATCGATTACGGCAACGCGATCAAGGATCTGGCGGCTGCCGACATCTTCACCGGGGACATGCTGCTGAAGAATTTCGGTGTGACCCGGAACGGGCGGGTGATTTGCTACGATTACGACGAGCTGTGCCTGCTCTCGGAGTGCCGATTTCGACGCATTCCGGAAGCCACCTCGTTAGAGGACGAGTTCTCGGCGGAGCCCTGGTTCTACGTGGGTGAGCAGGACGTCTTTCCCGAGGAGTTCAGGGCCTTCCTGGTACCGCCCGGACGCCTGCGCCAGACATTTCTCGAGGCTCACGGCAATCTGTTGGACCCGTCCTTCTGGCACGATGTGCAGCGGCGGCTGGCGGCTGGAGAGGTCGTCGACGTGTTTCCCTACCGACGGGACGCGAGATTACAGCGGAACGAGG
>CAZASU010000278.1:0-2540 GCA_964487785.1 uncultured Gemmatimonadaceae bacterium
GCGGTGCGGAGCCTTGATCGGGAGCGTCGTGGCAGGCGGCGACAAGCAGGCCCACAGCCAGTGCCCACCGGGTCCGTGTAGCGAATGATTCACAACGAAACAGCCGCATGGCTCCTCCCGCCCGGTTCACGGAGTCTTCTCCAGTTGCTCCTCGATCGCGTCCAGCACCCAGTCGCGCACCCAGGGCCGAGGATCAGCGCGGTGGCGCACCAGAGCGGTGAGCGCTCGGGTGTCACCCTGGGAGGCGAGAGTCGCCAGCGCGATAGCGGGCCGCTCCTGGTCACCCAGGACCCTCTCCAACCCCTCGATGAGGGTGGAGTCGGGAGAGCGCATGGCGGCGGCGATCGCCGCGTTCTGGATGGCATACCGATAGGACGGTGTACTGAGCCCGGCGAGCACCTGAGGACGAGATCCGACCGAATCGATGCGCGAGAGCGCGATCAGCGCGTTGGCCCGTACCTCGTAGCTCGAGTCCCTCTTCCAGGCCGCAAGTGCCGCCTCCTGCGAACGCGGCCCGCCCAGGGCGCCAAATCCCGACACCGCGACCGCCCTGACCACCGCTGAGGTGTCGCGCATGGCGGCTTCGAGCACCGGCATGGCGACGGCTGCAGGGAACCGGGCGAGGGCCCCCAGCGCCTGAGCCCGGGTGAGATAGTAGTCCGCGCTCCGGGCGGCCCGGGCCAGGGCCGAGCCGGCAAGCGAGTCGCCGGTCCGATGCGCGAGCTGGCTAATGACCCAGTTCCGGTTCCAGAGATCGGGGTCTCGGGCAAGCTGGGTGGCCAGCCACGGGGTCGGTTGATCAAAGGTCAGTGCCTTGAGCATGGCATTGTTCTCGTCGAACACGACCATGCTGGGCCGAGACTTGAGCCCCTGGACGGTGATCACCTGCTCCCGTCCGTCCATCTGCGCCCGCTTTCGCACGTCACCCGCCGCGGTGCCTACCCGCACAGTGACCGGCCCCCGGAACACGAGCGGGGTGGCCACGCGAAGGCCTCCGCTATCGGCACGCGCCGTGTCCACCTGGGTCTGGCGAACCGTGAGCGCCAGCGATCCCGCGGCGGAATCGTAGGCGTGGGCGACCGTGAACTGGGGGTAGCCCGCCTGGTAGATCCACTGATCCCAGAACCAGTCGAGGTTCTGGCCGGTTGCATGCAGCACGGCGCGGCGGAGGTCGTCACTCGTCGCGTTGCCGGAGGCATGCCGGGTCAGATACCGGTTGATCGACGCCCAGAACCGCTCGGGTCCGAGATGCTTCTTCAGCATCTGCATCACCAGCGCGCCTTTGGTGTAGACGTTGTTCGAGTTGAACGAGGCGAGCGGCACGCTTCGCCGGGATTCGGCGGCCAGGAAGCGATGGTACTCGTCGAGAAAGAAATCGTCCTCGGCGCGACGCCCTTGTTTGGCCCCCCAGTACTGACCCGCCATGAACTCGGCCAGGCCCTCGTTGAGCCAGTAGTTGGACCAGTTCTCCGTAGTGACCAGGTTGCCGAACCACTGGTGGGCGAGCTCATGGGGAATCAGCGACTGACGGTACCAGGGCCGGTCACGGTAGGCCCGCGCATCGGGGAGCCAATCCACCAGAGTGGTAGCGCCGACGTTTTCCATGCCACCGATGAAATCGGTCACCGTGGCCTGAGAGTATTTGGCCCAGGGGTACTTCACCCCGGTCAGCTTGGTGAAGGTCTCCATCATGTCCGCCGTAACCCCGAAGAGGCGGGGCGCCTGGGACGCATCCTCCGGGTAGACGTAGTAGTCCAGGGGGACGTCGCGCCACCGGTCGCTCACTTTCCTGAACGGTGCTGCGACCAGGGAGATCAGATAGGTGGAAGCGGGCCGCTCCTGACGCCAATGCACCGTATGGGTACGGGCGCGTGCCTTCCCGGCGGCTCGAGCGCCGCGGGCAGCCGGATCGGGCCGGTCGCTCACCAGCCGCCCGTTCGAGACTACCGTGAGATCGGCCGGCACCCGGGCGACCAGCTCCCATGTCGCCTTGTCGTTGGGGGCAGCATAGGTCGGAATCCAGCTCGGATTTCCGTCGGTGCCGCCCCCGCTGTACACCTGCTGCGGATGACGCGGCCTGCCCGGCTCGGCCTTGAAGAAGTAGAGCCCGCGACCGTGGGTGATCCGGCCCCGGTAGTCGATGGTGAAGCGCACCGTATCCCGGAACGCGGCGGGACGGGGCAGGCGCACAACGATCGTGTCCCCCGGCCGCGAATACTGTAGGGGCGCACTGCGTGCGCCCGTGGCACCGTGTGTACCCGTCACGTTGCGTGCGCCCGTGACCGACCGCACCTCGAGCCGACGCCCCATGGCCAGCACGATCGAGTCCAGCCCCGGACGAAGCGCCACGACCGTGGTGGTGACATTGCCGTCGAACGCCGTCGCGTTCCAATCGAAGTTGGCGACTTCGATCCGCTGATGAATGAGATCGTAGTCATGGGAGGGCGTGTCGCGGCCGCTGAGGATCCGCTCGGCGTTGGATTGCTGGGCGGAGAGTGGAGAGGTTATAGCAAAAACGGCGACAAGAAAGGCTGTCACCC
>CAZASU010000279.1:0-2540 GCA_964487785.1 uncultured Gemmatimonadaceae bacterium
CCGCCACTTTCCCATGGTCAGTTGGTTGCGATAGTAGTCGGTGACCGCGTCGGCTTTGGTAGGGCTGAACAAGGTGAGCTGCAGTGCGTCCGCGCTTCCGGCGCGGGACACGACCCTGGCCTCGGGAGGCAAGGGAAGGTTGGGAAAGACGCCAAACGCGTCGGGCGCTTTGGGCGGAGGAGGTTCCGAACCGCACCCGAGCAGCAGGGCGCAAGTCAGGCTCAAATAGTGTATGGGAGAAGGCATAGAGGGTGAGATTAGCGGGCCCGGTGCGTTGCCGCAAGCGGGTGTGGCCCTTATGTTTCCGCAGGCCGCAGGGAAACCCGCACCACCATGCAAACCTCACGTTGCCGAAGGAGCTCGGCCATGGCCGGCCATAATAAATGGAAGCAGATCAAGCGCAAAAAGGCCATCACCGACGCCAAGCGGGCCTCTTCCTGGACCAAGGTGATTCGGGAGATAACCGTTGCGGCCCGAAGCGGCGGGGGTGACCCGGCCGGCAATCCGCGTCTGCGTACCGCGATCGATGCGGCCAAGGCGGTCAACATGCCGGGCGAGAATATTGATCGCGGCATCAAGAAGGGCACCGGCGAGCTCGAGGGCAGCGTGTATGAAGAGCTGACCTACGAAGGTTACGGTCCCGGCGGAGCGGCCATCTTCATCGAGGCCACCACCGACAACCCGAACCGCACCGTGGCGGAGATCCGCCACGCCTTCAGCCGGAACGGTGGGAACCTTGGGGCAACCAACTCGGTCGCCTGGATGTTCGATCGCATGGGGCAGATCTATCTCGGGATGGCGGGGCACGACGAGGACAGCGCGCTCGAGGCCGTCCTCGAGAGCGGCGCGGAAGACTTCTACCGGGAAGGCGACCAATACCTGGTGGCCACGATACCACTGATGTTTCACGCGGTGCAGGACGCGCTTCGGAGCCGGGGCTTCCAGATCGAGTCAGCCGAGCTCGCCATGGTCCCGCGGAATACCGTGCGGGTCGAAGGCGGGGACGCCGAGCGCATCCTCAGGCTGATGGAGGTATTGGAAGAGCTCGAGGACGTTTCCAAGGTTTCTTCCAACTTCGACATCGACGCGTCCCATCTGGCCGGGGCGGAAGCCTGAGGCTGCACCGTTGAGGGTGCTCGGCATCGATCCCGGAACCGCCGTGATGGGCTACGGGGTCGTGGAGAGCGGGCCGGCCCGCCAATCTCGACTGGTCGAATGCGGAACGCTCACGACCGGTGCCCGGGATCCGCTTCCGGCTCGGCTCAGGATCCTTCACGATGGAGTTGCCGCGCTCATCGCCCGGCACGCGCCCGAAGCAGTCGCCGTCGAGAGCGCATTCTACGGCAAGAATGTGCGGACCGCGGTGGTGCTGAGCCATGCCCGCGGCGTGATCCTGTTGGCCGCCGAGATGGCCGGCGTCGAGATTGCCGAGTACTCCCCATCGCTGATCAAGAAGACCATCGTAGGCCGGGGCGCGGCCCTGAAGCCCCAGGTGGGGTACATGGTGGCCCAGCTGCTGCGGCTCAAGGCCCCACCCTCACCCGATGACGCCGCCGATGGCGTCGCGGTCGCGCTCACCCACCTGATGATCGCCTTGCACCGGATCGCCTTCGCCCGTCAGATCGCGGGCACGGGATGATAGCTACGGTCACGGGCGTCATCGCCGAGCGCCATGGCGAGACGCTCGTCGTGCAGACTGATGGGGGAGTTGGCTATGCGGTCACCGTGCCGGTCGGGGTAGCTGTCCGCCTCCCGCCGCGAGGGGCCCGCGTCAGCCTCTTCACCGAGCTGGTGGTGAAGGAGGACGGATGGTCCCTGTACGGCTTCGACAGCGGGACCGAGCGGCAGGTCTTTCAGCGGCTTCTCGGGGCCAGCGGTTTTGGTCCCAAGCTTGCCTTGTCCTTGCTGTCTTCCCTGGGCCCGGAGCGCACCGTCCGTAGTATCCTGGCGCGCGATCTCGCAGCGTTGAGCTCGGTGAGTGGTATCGGGCGCAAGAAGGCGGAGCGACTGGTGCTCGAGCTGCAGGACCGATTCAGCGATGTCGTGGTCGATCCGGCCGGCACGCGCGCCGCCGGATCGGAGGAGGCAGTGCAGGCACTCATGGGCCTCGGGTACGGCGTGGCGGCCGCCGATGACGCCGTCCGGGCTGCCCTCGCGGAGGGCACGCCAGCCGAGACGCCGCAGCTCATCCGGCGCGCCCTTCAACAGCTGGCGGCCACACGCGGAGGGACGGAGCGATGAGCATTGCCGCCACCACGGCCGAATGGAACTGCACCCGCTGCGGCGCCACGAACCGCAAGCTGGTAGCGCTCCGCACCCGGCGGACGATCGATCGGTGCGTGACCTGCCATGCCCGCCATGTTGTCGAGCCTGACGCGCGGCCGGTCCGGTGGAATGCGCGACTCGATAAGTGAGAGGTGAGAGGTGAGAAGGAGGAGGTAATCCTCGCCCTCTCACTTCTTACCTCTCACCTCTTACCTTCAACCCATGACCCGACTCCAGGTAACCACCCCCGAAGCCCTGCCCGAGGAGACCAGCGC
>CAZASU010000280.1:0-2524 GCA_964487785.1 uncultured Gemmatimonadaceae bacterium
GCGGAAGCCGCTTCTCTCTCTCGTTCTCTTCGCCGCCCTGGCCTGCGATGGGGGCCCTAGTGGCCTGAGCACCGGGAACCTTTCGATCTCGGTGTTAGGGCTCCCCCCTGGGTCGTCTGGCGCGGTGACGGTGACCGGGCCGAACGGTTACAGCAACTCGGTCTCGGGCACCCAGACGCTCTCCCAGTTGGTCTCGGGCACGTACACGCTGGCGGCGGCGACCGTGACAGTCGGCTCCACCGTGTACTCGGCCAGTCCTATCTCTCAATCCGTCTTCGTCGGGCCTTCCACAGCCAGCGCCTCGATCTTCTATGCCAGCGGAGGGGGGAGTCTGGCTTTGGCCATCAACGGTCTCGGCACCAATGGCACCGCGGCCGTGACGGTCACCGGACCAAACGCATACACCCAGTCGGTGGCTTCTACCCGGACTATCACTGGCCTCACACCTGGCAGCTACACGGTGAATGCGCGCGACACAGCTGCAACGGGTGGGACTCCTCATACCGCTGCTCCGTCCACCCAAAACGTGGCCGTAATAGCCGGTGCGAACGCTAGCGCGACGGTGACCTACTCCCCGCCGAGCGGCGGACCCCTGAATCTCCGTATCGCGGGGCTTTACATAACGCAGAGCACGCAGAAATACGGCGGGACGGTGCCGCTGGTGAAGAATCGTAACGGCTACCTGCGAGTGTTTGTGATCGCCAACAGCACCAACACCGTGGCGCCGAATGTGCGAGTTCGGTTCTACAGCGGGGGGGTCCTTCCCGTAGACAGCACTCTGATCCTGCCCCAGGGCCTCTCCGTGCCTACCGCGGTGGACGAGAGCTCGCTGAGCTACACCTGGAACGTTCCGGTGTCGGGAACCCTCATCCAGCCGGGGCTCAGCATTCAGGCGGAAGTCGACCCCGGCCCCGGCAACCCCATTGTCGAGAGCAACGAGACCGACAACCTGTTTCCGGCAGTGGGCCAACTCGCAACTGACATCCGGGCTGTGCCGACGCTCAGGGTGACCTTCGTGCCCATTCTTCAGTCCGCCAGCGGGCTGCAAGGGAACGTAACCAATGGAAACAAGGACGCCTTTCTCGACATGACGAAGAGAATGCATCCCATTGATAGTGTCGATGCAGTCGTGGGTCTGCCCTTTAATACAACGAGGACCCTCCAGGCAAATGGCGCCGGGTGGGCGGACCTTCTGGGTGATTTCGACGCAGCTATGGCCGCCGACGGCCGATATTACTACGGCGTCGCGAAAGTTTCGTACAGCAGCGGTGTCGCCGGCGTCGCCTATGTAAGCAGCGGGCCGGCTAACGCCCACGCCGCGCTGGGCTGGGACTACCTGACCAATGGCAGCGGCAGCGTCGTGGCCGCGCACGAGCTGGCACACAACTGGGGACGGAACCATGCGCCGTGCGGTGATCCCGCTGGACTGGACCTCTCGTATCCTCAGCCGGACGGCAGCATCGGGAGCTACGGCCTCGACGTAACGACTCAGACACTGAAGCCCTCGAACCTCAGCGACATCATGGGCTACTGCGACCCCAAGTGGATTGGCGACTATAGTTACAAGGGGGTGTTGGACTACCGGATCGCGAATCCTCTGGTGATGAGCGCCGAGGCGGGGCAGTCGGTCCAGCCATCCCTCCTGGTCTGGGGTCACATCCGCGATGGGGAGCTGGTTCTGGAGCCGTCCTTCCAGGTGAATACACGCCCCCGACTTCCCGTGCATCCGGGGCCCTACTCTGTCCAGGCCCGGGCGCAGGACGGCACCACCCTCTTTGCGCTTTCGTTTGCTCCCAACGAGGTCGCCGACGTCCCGGGCAGTCAGCAGAACTTCGCCTTCGCCATTCCATTGTCCACCGAAAAGGCGGCGCGGCTCTCCAGCCTTCATCTCGCCGGGCGGGGGCGGGAGGCAATCTCGACGGCCAGAGTGTGGCCCGCCACGCAGGTTCAGGCCGGAGTCCAGTCCGACTCGGTCGAGGTTAAACGCGTAGGGGCTGGCCGAGTGGCGCTGCGCTGGAATGCCGGCGCGCATCCAGTGGTGATGGTCCGCGATTCGGAAACGGGCCAGGTGCTTTCCTTCGCCCGCGGGGGCGCTGTGGAGCTGTCGTTCTCAAAGCCCCAGGTTGACGTGGTGCTGTCTAATGGCGTGAAGAGCCGGTTGAAGCGGGTGCGAGTCGAACCGTGACCGCAACGTCGGTGACCCTTTTCATTTTATGCCTGGTGGCTTGTGCCCCCAGGAAGGCGGTCTCTCCGGCTGCCGAGAACTCGGGAAGGGCGGACGCGCCGGCCCGACCTGCAATCACCCTGGAACGCACACCGTGCTTCGGCCGCTGCCCAGTCTATACTGTGTCAGTATCGCCTTCAGGTGTGGTGACCTATCAGGGTAGGGCCAACGTGCGGCTCCTGGGCACGGCCATCGGGCAGATTCCCCAGGAACAGGTTGAACTGCTGCTTGTCGAGCTCGACCGAGCCGGATACTTCGGCTTCGCCAGCCGGTACGCCCTATCCGAGCCTGCCTGTGGGC
>CAZASU010000281.1:0-2500 GCA_964487785.1 uncultured Gemmatimonadaceae bacterium
GGAGCGCATGCTGCTCGGCAGTGTGGCCGACAAGGTCATTCGAGGCGCATCGCAGGCGGTGCTGGTGGTGCCCACCCGGAGGGAGGAGGAGTGACCGCGACGCGCGTGCTGCCGTCACACGAGCTGCGGCAGCACACCTCCGAGATCGAGCTCCACATCCGAGCGGGATCGCTGGGCGATCTTCTGGCCGAGGCGGGCCACGCCCTGGCCGAAATGCAGCTCACCAGCGCCGACTGCGTTCCGGGTGGCCCAGCGCGCCCGATCCGCGTCTTGTCCCCGGACCGGGAAGCGTTGCTGGTTGATTGGCTGAACGAGTTGATCTTTCTGGCAGACATCGACCGCTGGGTTGCCATGGATTTCAGTATCGACCTGGCGGATGACACTGAGGTGCGGGCCAGAGCATCTGGCGTCACCCTGGAGTGGGCGCCGAGCCGGGTCAAGGCAGCGACGTTCCACGGCCTCCGGGTGGAGAACGTTCCCGGCGGCCTGGAGGCAGAAGTCATCCTGGACGTGTGAGGCAATCACTCATGCCGGCATACCCGGTTGTCCCCATCAGTGCGTTTGTCCGCGAGATCCCAGTGACGGCTCGGCCGGATATGCGCGTGGCGGTCCGAGTATACGCCGATGACGAGCTGTGGCGTCAGATCGTCAACGACCGCTCCCTGGACCAGGCGGTCAACGTCGCCACGCTTCCTGGGGTCACCGGCTATGTCTACGCCATGCCCGACGTGCACGAGGGCTACGGCTTTCCTGTCGGCGGCGTGGCAGCGATGGAGGCAGATGATGGCGTCATCTCCCCCGGCGGTGTCGGCTACGACATCAACTGCGGGGTCCGGCTCCTCGCCTCCGATCTGGATCTCTCGGCGGCTCGACCGCAGCTGGAGGCCGTGGTTCACGACCTGAGCCGAAGCATCCCATCGGGGCCGGGTCGGAACCCTCAGCTCGATCTCGCGGCTGCCGACCTCGACCGCGTGCTCGACGACGGCTGTGCGCTCCTGCTGGAGCGCGGTCTCGCGTTGCCCGAGGATCTCCCCAATACCGAGGCCGGCGGCCGGCTCCCGGCGGCGCGCAGTGCGTGCGTCTCCGCCAAGGCAAAGCAGCGCGGTCACAATCAGCTCGGCACCATCGGCTCGGGGAACCACTTTGTCGAGGTGCAGGTGGTCGATGAGGTGTTCGACCCGGCGGCCGCGGCCGCGTACGGATTGCGCCAGGGGCAGCTCACTGTGCTCATCCACACCGGATCGCGCGGCCTGGGCCACCAGGTGTGCACCGATTATGTGCGCCAGATGGATCAGGCGATGCCTCGGTATGGCATCCACCTGCCGGATCGCCAGCTCGCCTGCGTTCCATTCGCCTCGCCGGAGGGGGAGGCGTACTTCGGGGCCATGTGTGCGGCGGCCAACTTCGCCTGGGCCAACCGGCAGGTGGTCACCAGCTCCGTTCGGCGGGTTTTCGCGCGGGCATACGGCACCAGCGGACGCCTGAAGCTGGTGTACGACGTCGCCCACAACATCGCCAAGGTAGAGGAGCATGGGGGTGCCCGGCTCTGCGTGCATCGCAAGGGAGCGACCCGCGCATTCGGACCGTCCCACCCCGAGACGCCGGCACCGTATCGTGCGGTGGGGCAGCCCGTCTTCATTCCCGGCAGCATGGGTACAGCCTCATATGTGCTTGCCGGCAGCGACGCCGCCATGACCCTGAGCTTTGGAAGCACCTGTCACGGGGCTGGCCGCGCGATGAGCCGCGGCGAGGCCAAGCGCACGCGGCCCGGCCATGAGGTCCGCCGTGAGCTCGAGGCCCAGGGGATCATCGTGCGCTGCCCGTCGAACAGCGAGCTCGCGGAAGAAGCGCCTACCGCATACAAGGATGTCGAGCGGGTGGTCGACGTCGTGCACCAGGCTGGCCTGGCCCGCAAGGTGGCACGACTGAAACCGCTTGGCGTCGTGAAAGGCTAGAAAGATATGGAACTACCCTTGCAGATCACTGCCCACAATTTCATCCTCTCTCCGGCCGAAGAGCGGGTGATCCGGGACGCGGCCGCCAAGCTTGACGACTTCGCGCCTCGCATCGTCAGCTGCCGCGTCGCCATCGAGGTCCCCAAGGGCCGAGGCCACAGCGGTCGCCAGTATCGTATCCATGTCAAGCTGGCTGTGCCGGGGGGTGAGATCGTGGTACGACGTCGGTCGGACGAGGCGATCCCCGCGGCGGTGCAGAAGGCCTTCAAGGCGGTCGGCCGAAGGCTGCAGGATCACGTGCGGCGGCAGCGGGGAGACGTGAAGCTTCCACAGCGGGCTCCGCGGGGCGTCGTCACCCGGTTGTTTTCGTGGGAAGGCTACGGCTTCCTGACTTCGGAGGACGGCCGGGAGATCTACTTCGATCGCCGGAGCGTGCTGAATGACGCATTCGACCGTCTCCAGGAGGGCGCCGAGGTTCGGTACGTAGAGGAACCCGGTGAGCAGGGGCCGCAAGCGAGCACGGTCGCGGCTCGCGCGGTCCATCG
>CAZASU010000282.1:0-2490 GCA_964487785.1 uncultured Gemmatimonadaceae bacterium
AAGCGTGCCCAGGACCGGGTGATCGCGGCCCGGCCGTACGCCGAGGCGCTCCGGCAGGTGATCGCCGATCTGTACACTCCCGATCTGGCCGATCGCTTTCCCCTGCTGCGCCATCCTGCGTCCCCGGCCAAGGGAGGCCCGAGCCGGGCGGCAGTGATCCTGCTGACCTCGAATCGTGGGCTTGCCGGCGGGTTCAACTCCAACCTGATCAAGGAAGCCCGCCGCCGGATCGAGTCGCTGGAGAGGGACGGGTACACAGTCGAGCTGCTGGGCATCGGCAAGAAGGGAATCGGCTTCTTCAAGTATTTGGGCCGCAAGCTCGCGCTGGAGCGGATCGACATCGGCGACCGGCCGACGACGGATCACGCGGCCCAGATCGTCGAGCCCCTGATCCAGGCCTTCTCGGCGGGGGAGCTCGCCAGCGTGGACCTGATTCAGGCCCGCTTTCTCAGCGCCCTGCAGACTCCCCCGGCCACGATCCGCATCCTTCCGGTGGAAAGCCCGGAAGGGCAGCGGGGCAGCGGGGCAGCGGGGCAGGATGCTGAAAAACGGGATGGGGTGGTCGCCAACTACATTCTGGTGCCGAGTGCGGAAGCGATTCTCGATCGCCTACTGCCGCTCTATGTACGCAACGCCGTCTATAGGGGGATGGTCGAGACAGCAGCGGCCGAGCACGGCGCCCGGCGCACCGCGATGAAGAACGCAACCGACAATGCCGGTGATATCCTGGAGCTGCTGAAGCGGACCTACAACCGGCAGCGCCAGGCGCAGATCACCCAGGAGATCGCCGAGATCGTGGGCGGCGCGGCGGCACTGCAGGGATAGAGGACATCACACTGGACACGAGAGAGTACCGAATGGCAACCGCAATCGCAGCCGAGAAGGCAGAGAAAGCCTCCAAGACCCAGCACAACGTCGGCCGGGTCGTGCAGGTCATCGGCCCGGTGCTCGACGTCGAATTCGAGCCGGAGCACCTACCCGAGATCTACAACGCCATCCAGATCGAGGACGCCAGCGGCTCGATACCGGTCAAGCTGACCGCGGAGGTGCAGCAGCACATCGGACAGAATCAGGTGCGTGCGGTGGCCATGAGCACCACCGACGGGGTCACCCGCGGCATGGAGGTGCGCGATACCGGCGGGGCAATAACCGCTCCCGTGGGGGAGGCGGCGTTGGGGCGCATCCTCAACGTGCTAGGCGAACCGGTCGATGGCGGTCCACCGATTCCAGCGGACGTCGAGCGGTGGCCCATCCATCGCCCCACGCCGAAGTTCACCGAGCTCGAGCCCAAGACCGAGATCTTCGAGACCGGCATCAAGGTCATCGACCTCATCGCCCCCTTCGTCAAGGGCGGGAAAATCGGGCTGTTCGGTGGCGCCGGTGTCGGGAAGACGGTCGTGATTCAGGAGCTCATCAACAACGTGGCCAAGGGACATGGCGGACGGTCGGTGTTCTGTGGCGTCGGCGAACGGACTCGCGAGGGGAACGACCTGTATCTCGAGTTCAAGGAAGCGAAAATCCTGGAGAACGTCGCACTGATTTACGGCCAGATGAACGAGCCGCCCGGCGCCCGCCTCCGGGTGGGCCTTACCGGCCTGACCATCGCGGAGTACTTCCGCGACGTCCAGCGTCAGGACGTGCTGCTGTTCATCGACAATATCTTCCGGTTCACCCAGGCGGGCTCCGAGGTTTCCGCGCTGCTTGGGCGCATGCCGAGCGCCGTAGGCTATCAGCCCACGCTGGCAACGGAGATGGGAGACCTGCAGGAACGGATCACTTCCACCGACAAGGGCTCGATCACCTCGGTGCAGGCCATCTACGTGCCCGCCGACGACCTGACCGACCCGGCCCCGGCCACGGCCTTTGCCCACCTCGATGCAACCGTGGTGCTCTCTCGCGCCATCGCCGAGCTGGGCATCTATCCCGCTGTGGACCCGCTGGACAGCGCCAGCCGGATTCTCGATCCGCAGTATGTGGGACAGCACCACTACGATGTGGCCATCGGCGTGCAGCGGATTCTCCAGCGCTACAAGGCGCTGCAGGACATCATCGCCATTCTCGGCATGGATGAGCTCAGCGAAGAGGACAAGCTGATCGTGGCCCGGGCCCGGCGCATCGCCCGGTTCCTCTCCCAGCCGTTCTTCGTCGCCGAGCAGTTCACCGGGTTCCCCGGCAAGTACGTAAAACTGGAGGATACGATCGCCAGCTTCGAGCGCGTGGTCGCCGGCGAGTTCGATCATCTGCCGGAGCAGGCGTTTTACATGCAAGGGGGTATCGATGACGTGACTGCACGGGCCAAGCAACTGGCGACCGGGTGATGCAAGTCACGGTAATATCCCCCGAGGCGTCTATGTTCGACGGTGAAGCGGACGCGGTTGTCGCACCCGCTTTTGACGGCCAGGTCGGCATCCTGCCGAACCACGCACCGTTCATGACGCTGCTGGGCGAGGGTACGCTGACCGTGCGGAGGGCCGACGCCGTCAGCCGCTT
>CAZASU010000283.1:0-2486 GCA_964487785.1 uncultured Gemmatimonadaceae bacterium
AGTTGAACTGCACCGTTCCCGAATTCGACACCCAGTCGCCGGACAGGTTCGGCGGACGATCGAGGAGAGACTGGGCGGCCGCCGTTGGTGCCGACGCAGGCAGATAGGCTGCCGCGAACAGGGCGGTGCAGAGGCAACGAAGCACGGCGAGTTCTCCGGTGGGGCTCAGGTGTCCAACTTTCCAGGCGAGACTGTCCCCGGGAACCTCGCCTGGACCTCCGCCAACTCCGAGTCGATCCGCTCCGTGGTCCACCCTAGCTCGCCGGCCATGAGCTCAGCGCAGGTCCTGAGCGCCGGTGAACCCGGATGGCCTGCCGTGCCAAGGTCGGTTCGGCGGAACACACAGTCAGCGAGCTTCGCTGCCATTTCTGCTCGGACCGCATGTATCACCTCGGCCTTCAGCGTTTGCGACGTCCCGACCGTCTCCCCCCACTGCAGCGTTTGCGCCACCACCCGAAGGACCTCGCCATATGCGGAGCCGTGATTTCGCGCCAGGTGCTCGGCGATGTCCGGCCTCAGGTGATCGCCGCTGCTCTGAACGATCTCGCGCACCAGCTCAGCAAGGCTGCCAATGTCGCCCCCCCAAAGGGGGAGCTCGGCAGTCCGGCAGCGTGGGGCCACCTTGCCCAGCTTCCGGAAGACTAAGTCCACTGCTCGTTCTGCGACGAGGCGCGCGATCGTGTACCGATTGGTGACCGCCGTGATGAGCCCTTCCACCCCGTCGCTTTTTGCATTGTCCACGATGAGGGGGCGCTTGCCGAAGCTGACGTCCCCGTTGACGAGATCAGCCGCGCTGATCGGCAGGAGGCCGGCGAGGACCAGCGCGACGTCGCCCGGCGTGAGCCCCAACTCTGGCTCGGCGTCGTTGATCTCATCCAAGAAGTCCTGAACTTCCTCTTGTGCGACCGTGAGACCGTTTGGGTCGCCGCGGTAGATGACGCTATTGACACCGATGAGGGTGACCTCGCGCCACGGGACCAGGAAGAGATGGCGGCGCCCGCGGCTCAGAACGGCATTGGGATCCCGATACTTGGTCTGGACCGCCAGTGCCCGCTCGCGCACCAGCGGCCGTCGGATCACGAGCGCCAGGTCACGCGACAGGGGAACCTGGCGGGTGCGCCGGAGCCCAGCCTGGACGTAGAGTTGCTCGGCGAACGGACCAGCGGCGTTGACGACCACGCGTGCTCGCACCTCGAAGCGCTCGCCACCGAGACGATCATGAATGGCCACTCCGCTGATGCGCGTCCCACGGCGCAAGAACCCATCCACCTCGCAGTAGTTCGCCACCAGGGCTCCCGCCCGCCCGGCGGTGCGGAGGAACTCCCAGACCAAGCGCGGTGGGTTGTAGAGCTGGCCATCCCAGAACACGCCGGCGCCGGTGGGGCGCGGATCTTCTGTATGGGGAAGCCATTCCAGTACTTCGCGGCGGGAGATCAGTCGTGCAGCCGGAACCCGGCGCGCCGGGTCGGAGACGCAGCGATTGCGATCGGAGGTGAGAAGGTTGAGCAGGAAGAACCCCGCCGCGAGCACCTCACCCCCACGCCAGGCATGGCCGAATGTCGGGACCACGACGGGGAGGAGCTGCACGAGATGGGGCGCGATTCGCAGCAGCGCCGTTCGCTCCCGCGATGACTCCCTGATCCGCCGCACATCGAGGTGCTGTAGGTAGCGGATGCCGCCGTGGACGACTTTCAAAGAGTTCGCCGAGGTCGCTCCCCCGAAGTCTCCGCGCTCGACCAGGGCCACAGAGAGGCCGCGCTGCGCCGCATCCCAGGCGATCGCAGCGCCGCAGATCCCTCCGCCTACCACGACCACGTCGAATTCTGGGCCGGTCAGTGCCGGCAGGTCTCTTTGCATGGCGTCTCGTTCATGGCGCAGTTGGGTGGTCGCGCGAAGCGGGATCGACCCCGGACCAAACTGCGATTGGGGAGCTGAACCCGCGGTGAAGCGCGGGTGAAGAAGGCTTCAGGACGGCCGGCGCGCTTCGTCCGCCTGGTTTCATCCTCGTTTCACTCTCCCTTCATTCGGCGCACACTAGACTTTAGTGGTCGACCAGGTGCTCGCTGGTGTTCCTCACCGTACTGGGGACTGGCTTGACGTGATTGGGACTCTTATGGAGCCGCGGGAGATCGCGGCTCCGCCTTTATGCAGGTTCGTGCACTGACAGCGCGTCGTCCGCCTCTGACTACCGGGAAGGAAAGGGATGCCATGCGTCGTGTCCTAGTGCGACTGGGTGCGGGACTACTCCTGGTCGGAGGGGTCGGATGCGGAGAGGGACCCGTTACCTCCGGGACCGCCTCCCAGCTCACCCTCGCGGTTCAGCCCTCGAGCTCGGCCTTGACCGGGGTCCCCTTTTCGGTCCAGCCACAGGTCCAGGCGACGGATAACTCCGGCAACCCCGTTTCCCAGAGCGGACTTCCGGTCGCGGTGGAGCTCGCGGCCGGGAGCGCCAGTCTCTCCGGCACGCTGACGTACTCGACCGACGC
>CAZASU010000284.1:0-2462 GCA_964487785.1 uncultured Gemmatimonadaceae bacterium
TTGTTCACCAGATGCTCTTCCAGTGATCTCATTGCGAGCGTCCGTCTGTCCGCCCGTCCGGCCGCTGAAATGACGCTCCAGCTCTGGGCGATGGAGTCGATGCGGCACTCGTCGTTCTCCCGCGAGCCCAGCGGGCTACCGTCGTCGTAGTAGGCCCGGCGGTACCACTCGCCGTCCCATCCATGCGCCTCCACGGCAGCCGCATAGGCTTCGGCCTGGCGCCGGAACTCGGCCGCAGTGGCCAGGTCGCCCCGCGCCTTCACATGATCGGCGAACGACCGCAGCGTGGTGATGAGGAACCACGCCAGCCAGACGCTCTCGCCCCGTCCCTCCACTCCCACCCGGTTCATCCCGTCGTTCCAGTCGCCGATGCCGATCAGCGGCAGGCCGTGCGCCCCGGTGGTGCATGCCCGTCTCAGCGCGCGAAGGCAGTGCTCGTACACGCTGCCGTGCTCGTCGGTCACCTCGGGCAGGTCGTACAGCTCGTGCTCGTCGGGTCCGAGCGGGCGCATGCTGAGAAAGGGCACGTACTCGTCGAGTACCGCAGCGTCGCCCGTGCTGTTGACGTAGTGGTCCACCACGTACGGCAGCCAGGCCAGGTCATCCGAGAACCGGGTGCGCACCCCGCGCCCGCTCTGCGGATGCCACCAGTGCTGCACGTCGCCCTCGAGGAACTGGCGGGCCGCCGAACGCAGAATCTGCTCCCGCGCCAGCGCCGGCTCGGCGTAGACCAACGCCATCACATCCTGGAGCTGATCGCGGAAGCCGTAGGCGCCGCTACTCTGGTATAGCGCCGAGCGAGCCCACATCCGGCAGGCGAGCACCTGGTAGAGCGTCCACCGGTTGAGCATCGCGTCGAAGGTCGGCTCCGGTGTCTTCACCGTGACCACCGAGAGCCGCTCGCCCCAGCGCTCCACCGTACGGGCAATGGCGCTCTTGGCGTTCTTGAGGTCGCGGTAGTCGGTCACCGCCTGCCGGGCCTTGGCCTCGCTGTTGCAGGCGCCGAGCAGGATCGCAATCTCCCGGGTCTCGCCCGGCGCCAGCTCGAGCACGCACTGCAGCGCGGCGCAGGGATCGATGCCGGCGCCGGTGATGCCGCTGAGCCCGCCGTCAGGGCGAAGCGCCGCGGGCGCCTCCGCGGTGCCGTTCCTCCCCAGGAAATCGCGGCGGCTTCCGGTATAGGCAGTCACTGGCTCGGTGATGGCGTGGAATGCGGTCCATCCGGCGAACTGAGGATCGAAGGAGTTCCGCGCCAGGATCGTCTCCTGCTCGCGATCGAACTCGGTGCGCACCTGGTGCTGGGTATGCTCCCGGAGCACGCCCAGGGTCCATTCCATGTAGGTCGTTAGCGTGAGCCGGCGGGGAGCCGTGTCCCGGTTGGTCACCCGGAGCACCGCAAGCTTCACCGGCGCGTCTTCCGCCATGCCGAGGGTGAGATGGGTGACGATGCCGCCGTGATCCTGCGTAAAGGTTGACGACCCCGCGCCATGGCGGACGGTGAAGGGAGCGTCCTCCCTGATCGGCCCCGGTGTGGCGCACCACAGCTCGCCGGTCTCGCCATCCTGGAGGTAGATGACCTCGCTGACCGGATCGCTCGCCGGATCGTTGTGCCACGGCGTGAGCCGGAAGAAGTAGCTGTTCTCGGCCCAGGTGAATCCGCCGCCCCGCTCGGTGACCACGAAGCCGCCGTGACGGTTGGCAATGACGTTCGCCCACGGCGCCGGCGGCACCTGGTCTCCGTTCACCCGAATCTCGTAGTCGCCATTGGCGGTGAGGCCGCCGAAGCCGTTATCCAGCATCAGCCCCTTGGCTACGGCAGGTGTCCGGATGCGGGACGGCCGGAAGGCCGAGACGGTCGTCGTGAGCAGGGCCGGAAGGCCGGCACTGATCCGCCGCACCGCGCGGAACACCCGTGAGTCGCTCCGGGCCGGCGCTCGAGGCATCACCGGGAGGTCATCGAAGTCGTCGCGCGGCAGCTCATCCGGCACCGCGGTCGTCAGGATCTTGCCGAGTGCGCGACCATCACAGGGGATGTGCACCCGAGCTGTGGCGCGCAGCATGAGGAGCTCGTCCGGCTTCAGCTGATCCTTGCGCCGGACGAACACCCCGCCGGACTTGTCAATCGAGGTGGTGTCGGCAATAGCATAGACCGCGCCGGTGATCCGGTCGGCGAGATCCTGGAAGTAGGTGGTCGGGTGCTGGTTGAGCACCACCAGGTCCACCATCATGCCGCGGCGGCGCCAGTAGCGGTGCGCCGTCAGCAGCTGGCGCAGGGTGGGTAGCCCTTCGGGCGACTCGATGGTGGCGAGCAGGATCGGCCAGTCGCCGGAGACGCCGTTGGCCCAGAGGAGCGGCTGGGAGCCCTTGTTCCGGCGCAGCTCCGACTGCGGCGCCCTCAGCGCCGGGCTTCCATATAGTAGAAAGCCGGCCAGCTCCTGGTAGACGGCGGCATCTCCCGGCGT
>CAZASU010000285.1:0-2459 GCA_964487785.1 uncultured Gemmatimonadaceae bacterium
GCGCCTTCTTGGCCTTTTCGCTCTCGACGTGGACCACCTGTCCTTCGGCCACAGCCGTGACGCACGCCGGCATCAGCTTGGGCGCCTTTTCCACCTCGACGAGACACATCCGGCAGATCGCGGGCGAGGGGAGCGACGGATGGTAGCAGTAGTGCGGCACCAGGACGCCCGCCTGCTTGGCGGCCTCGATGATGGTGGTGCCCTTGGGGACGCTGACCGGCATGCCATCAATTGTCACAGTGACCAGTTCTTCAGCCATGCTGTTCCTGTCTAGAGTCTAAGGTCTAGGGTCTACGGCCATGCTGTGATCTCGCAGCTAGACCCTAGACTCTCGACCCTTGGCGATTTATACAGCTGCCAGCACCGGCTCCCTCGCGCCCTGGATGTACGCCTCGAATTCCTGGCGGAATTTCTGGATCCCACTCACGATCGGGGCGGCGCAGGAATCGCTGAGCACGCAGATCGTCTTCCCCGTCATGTTGTCGGA
Organism: uncultured Gemmatimonadaceae bacterium; assembly: GCA_964487785.1. Taxonomy (GTDB): domain Bacteria; phylum Gemmatimonadota; class Gemmatimonadetes; order Gemmatimonadales; family GWC2-71-9; genus CAVVWJ01. The sequence continues at coordinate 488 of CAZASU010000285.1, forward strand.
CAGATCGAGCAGCAGCTGGAAGTGCTCCTGCTTGCCCTTCCCTGCCAGAATCCGCTCGAGGATTCGAGTGGTCCACGCCGTACCTTCCCGGCACTGGGTACACTGGGCGCACGATTCGTGGGCGTAAAAACGGGCCAGGCGCCAGATCTGGTAGACCATGTCGGTGGTGTCGTCCATCACGATCATCCCGGCCGAGCCGAGCATCGATCCCTTCGCCACCACGCCCTCGTAGTCGAGCAGGCAGTCGTCGGCTTCCGCCGCGTTCATGATCGGCACCGACGAGCCGCCCGGAATGACCGCCTTGAGCGTTCGGCCGGGGCGCATGCCGCCGCACATGTCATAAATGAGCTCCCTCATCGGCGTGCCCATCGTGACTTCATAGTTCCCCGGCCGCTGGATGTGGCCGCAGACCGAGATGAGCTTGGTGCCGGTGCTCTTGGGATTGTTGAGTGACAGACCTTTATACCACTCGCCACCGCGCATCATGATGTGGGGCACCGCCGCCAGGGTCTCCACGTTGTTGATCGTGGTCGGCATGCCGAACAGGCCCGCCTGCGCCGGATAGGGCGGCTTGATCCGTGGATTGCCCCGCTTGCCCTCGATCGAGTTCAACATCGCGGTCTCTTCCCCGCAGATGTAGGCTCCGGCCCCCCGGTGCAGGATCATCTCGATCCGCTTGCCGCTGCCGAGGACATTGTTGCCCAGCGCACCCTTGGCCGTGGCCTCCTCGACCGCCTGCTGCACGATTTGGAAGACATCGGTGAACTCACCGCGGATGTAGATGTAGCAGCGCTCGGCCCCGATGGCGTACGCGGCGATAGCGCAACCCTCGATCATCTGATGGGGGGTCCAGCGCATGATCTCGCGGTCCTTGAACGTGCCCGGCTCCGACTCGTCGGCGTTGCAGACCAGGTAGTGCGGGCGGCCATCGGCCTTGGGCATCAGCGACCACTTGAGCCCGGTGGGGAACCCCGCCCCGCCCCGGCCCCGAAGACCCGAGGTCTTGATCTCCTCGACCACGGCCTCAGGAGTCATGCGGAGGACCTTCTTCAGCCCCTCGTACCCGCCGCGCTTGACCCACCCGTCGTACGAGCGGGCCTCAGGATCCCCGAAGTGCTTCGAGAGGACCGGGTTCTCCTTGGGATGGCTGGCGTGTGGGTAGCCCATTACTTGTACCTCTGGAGGATGCCGGGGACCTTGTCGGGCGTAACGCTTTCGATGAAGTCGTCGTCGATCAGGATCGGGGTGGCGAATCCGCAGGCGCCGAGACACTCGACCTCGATCACCGTGAATCTGCCGTCCGGGCTGGTGGCGCCGAGCTCGCCGCAGCCGGTCTCCCGGACCAACGCCTTCATCACGTCCTCCGCCCCGCAGATGTTACAGGGCGAGGTGGTGCAGACCTGGATGAAATGCCGCCCGACCGGATGGGTGTGGTACATGGTATAGAACGTGACCACGCCCTTCACGTACGCCGGGGTGAGATCCAGTACCGCGGCCACCTCACCAATGGCCGGCTCGGAGATCCAGCCCCGCTCCTCCTGCACCATCCAGAGCGCTGGTAGCAGGCAGGCTTGCTTGGTGGGGTATTTGGTGAACAGCTGCTCCAGGCGGGCCATGATCTCCCCCAGAAACACCCGCTCGTACGGGGCGGTCTCAGTGCCGTGCCCGCCCCGCTGACCTCCTGAGCTCATCGGTCGACTTCTCCCATGACGATATCCACGCTGGCGTTGATGGCGATCACGTCGGACAGGAGCGATCCCTCGCACATGGTGGGCAGGCTGGCGAGGTTAATAAATGAAGGCGGGCGGATTCTCCAGCGCACCGGCTTACTGGTGCCATCCGAGACCATGTAGTAGCCCAGCTCGCCCTTGGGGTTCTCGATTCCCATGTACACCTCTCCCGCCGGCGGCTTTACCCCTTCCATCACCTGCTTGAAGTGGAAGATCATCGCTTCCATGTCACTCATCGCGCG
>CAZASU010000286.1:0-2446 GCA_964487785.1 uncultured Gemmatimonadaceae bacterium
CCGCACCCATGGAGACCATGACCTACAGCTTCGCCCCCTTCCTCGAACACCTCGAGCAGAACTGGTACGACGACGACCCGCTGCTGCAGCGTCTCCTGACCCGCTTTGCCGGGGCATCGCGCTCTTCCTGGTGCCCGCCTACGCGGATGGGGTTCGGCGAGTCCGCAATGGCTACGCCATCGACCGGCTCAAGGACAAGCTGGGCACGTGCGAGCTGGCCACGGCCGAGGTCACCTTCGCGGAGGCCGAGGCGCATCCGGTGGGTCCGGCAGGCCTTTAGTCGCAGGCTGACCGAGTTTCCGCTGGTTCGAGAGACGCTCGACGGGATCCGCCCCACACGGTGGATCCCGCCGCGTTCGTGCGCCGTATGGCTGGCGAGGCGCGGGCCGATCTGGCCCGGGAGCTGTCGCGGATCTTGGTCTCCGGAGCTGAGCCGGAGGCGACCGTAGCGCTGGCGCGGTTCGCGCCGAAGCTGGTCCACGCGTTCGGCGAGTCAGCGCTTCATCGCGGGGCCCTGTCCTAGGCTCGGCGATGACCTGACGAAGGCCGCGGCGGATCGAGGGGTAGTTCTTCAGCCGCTCCTCCCAGAGGAACCAAGTGCGATGGCATTATGGGGGGCGACGCGGCGTTGAACGTGACGCTCAGGCTTTCCTCAGCCGGCCTTCACCCCTAACCACTAATGTTGTAGACAGTCGAGCCGCGCGGCCGGGAGGCGAGGACCACACGTAATGGGACACCGGCGCGCCCGGCGATTTCACGTTCTGTAAGTGACGCGAGGGCTGGTGCGGTCCATTGTACGCGCCATCCTCATCTGCCTCTCAGGATCGCGAGGTAGGCTGCACCAGATGCACTGACTGGGCGCGCGTCGGCGCGCCGTTGCCGCGGAGGGACATCATGGACTGGCTGTCACAGAATTGGTTCTTCGTCCTGCTCCTGGTGGCGTTCGTCGGGATGCACCTCTTCGGGCACGGCGGGCACGGCGGGCACGGCCGCCGAGAACCCCCCGGCGAGGATCGCGACGACGCCAGGGGCGACCAACCCGCGTCGCGCCGGCACAACCAACACGGCGGCCACTAGCGTGGGGACGCGTTTCACCCGATGAAGGAGCGCGCGATGCTGGACACTCGCACGGTCACCTGGGCGCTCGGCACGTTCACGGCGGTGAGCTTCGTGCTCTGCGTCGTGTACGGCCTGGTCACGCCCGAGAGCATCCACATGCACCAGTTCCTGGAGCTCGTGCTGCCGGCGTTCCGCTGGCTGACGGTAGGCAGCTTCTTCCTGGGGCTGGTCGAAAGCTTCCTCTGGGGCGTCTACGGCGGGCTGGTGTTCACGCCGATCTACAACGCGTTCTACCGGCGGCGGTTCGGCGCTCGCTAGGGACGCCGGGCCGTTGCTCGTACTCCTCGGTGGAGATCTCGCCAGCGGCGTAGCGTCGCTGGAGCAGGTTGAGCGGCGTGGCACGTTGCTTGGCCTCCCGCTTCGGCACGGGCGTGAACAGCGAAACCAACCCGATCATCAGCAAGATCCAAAACAGCCACCAGAACATGTGCATTCCCAGAAACCACCAGTCACCGATATGCATGCATCCCCCCCGCGTTGAGCTGCCGTTCGCTGGTCGCTTCGATTGACTCCCGCTCGTGGTACTGAGCGTCAGCCGCAGGCGTGGGGGAATCGCCTCCGCCTCCGGCCCTCGGCGTGCACCTCACCGTCCCCAACGCCAGTCGGGCTCCAGCTGGCCTGCGAGCTGCCCTGAGAAGTCCTTGTTGCTGGTGATCGCGGCCTGGTAGGCGATGCCGACCGTGATCCTTCCCGCAGGCGCATCTTCACCCCAACGAGCAGGTTGATGATGGCAGATGCTCCCGGCCCATCCTCCCCGAGGACTTCGATCACGGGAAAGAATCGCTTCCCGACTTGGAAGGCGAACGCGGCACTGGCGTCGATTGCGTCCTCACGCGGGTCGTAATGCAGGGCCTGGTTGAACGCGACACGCGAGTTCGCCAGCGTGCTGGTGAAGCCCACCAGGGTGTTGATGCGACTGCCCCCGCCCGAGCGGGTCGGCACCTCGAATTCGATGATCGGGGCGATCCCGCTCATCCCGTCCCGGCTGGTGATGGCCGCGAATTGGAACATCACCTCGGTGCGCGGCACGTCGAGGAAGCGGTCGTTGCGGATATGCAGGCCAATGGCCCGGGTCAACCCGGTCTCCAGGTGAAAGGCGAAATCGCCCTCAGTCTCGCCCTCGGCAGGATGTCGGCACTGAGTGCCACCTCGCCGCGGCTCTCTTCTATCAGTTTCCCCATTTCGAGCGTGATGGGCCGCGCAAAGTCCTCGGCCCGTGAGCGCAGGATGCCTGCGGCGCGCGCGAGCACCGCGGAATGCTCGGCGAACGTGGTGTGTCGCCATGTCTCGAAGCATTGCTCCGCGGCGTGAACAGCGGTCTCGAGCT
>CAZASU010000287.1:0-2431 GCA_964487785.1 uncultured Gemmatimonadaceae bacterium
ATCCTCGAGCAGCTGAAGGCCATCGGCAGCTCGGCCGACTGGTCCCGCACCTACTTTACCCTGAATGAAGGACTCTCGCGCGCCGTACGGGAGACGTTCGTCCGGCTGTATGAAAAGGGGCTGGTCTACCGTGGGCATTACATCATCAACTGGTGTCCCCGCTGCCTGACCGCGCTCTCGAACGAGGAAGTGGATAAAGAGGAAGTGGACGGCCGGATCTGGCACCTGCGCTATCCGCTCGCCGACGGAAACGGTCATCTCACCGTCGCTACCACCCGTCCCGAGACGATGCTGGGAGACACGGCGGTCGCGGTGCACCCGGATGACGAGCGCTACCGGCACCTGGTGGGCCACGAGCTGCTGCTGCCGCTGGTGGGACGGAAGATCCCCGTGATAGCGGACGAGGCGGTGGATCCCGAATTCGGCTCGGGAGCGGTGAAAGTCACTCCGGCGCACGACCCGCTCGATTTCGAGATCGGCCAGCGGCATCGGCTCCCGACCATCGACGTCATGACGCCCGAGGCCCGCATCAGCCTGGCGGCGCCAGAGCGCTTTCAGGGACTGGACCGCTATGAGGCGCGGCGCCAAGTGCTGGCGGAGCTGGAGGGATCCAGGCTGGTGGAGCGGGTCGAGGAGCACCGTCATGCCGTGGGTCACTGCTACCGTTGCGCCACCGTGATCGAGCCGCGGCTCTCGGATCAGTGGTTCGTGCGGATGGAGCCGCTGGCGCGTCCCGCGCTGGCAGCCTACCGGGACGGGACGCTTCGCTTCGTGCCGGAGCGCCGGGGCGACGACTATACCAGCTGGCTGGAAGGGATCCGCGACTGGTGCATCTCCCGGCAGCTCTGGTGGGGTCACCGGATTCCGGTCTGGTACTGCGACGCCGATGGCTGCGGGATGACCAGCGTGAGCCGGACCGATCTCACCGTCTGCCCCGGCTGCGGCGGTCCGGTGCGTCAGGACGACGACGTGCTCGACACCTGGTTCTCATCCTGGCTGGTGCCGTTCTCCAGCCTGGGGTGGCCGGAGCAGACGAAGGACCTGGCGACGTACTACCCGGGCCACACCCTGGTCTCGGCGCCCGACATCCTGTTCTTCTGGGTGGCGCGGATGATCATGTCCGGCCTCCATTTCATGGGCAAGGTCCCCTACACCCACATCTATCTGCACGGGGTGGTGCGCGACACCCAGCACCGCAGGATGTCGAAGTCACTGGGGAACGGGATCGACCCACTCGAGGTGGTGGAGCGCTATGGCGCCGATGCCCTGCGCTACTCGCTGATCTCGGGGATGTCGGTGGGGACCGACGTCATCCTCGATCCCGGGGACCTCGAATCCACGTTCGCTCCGGCGCGCAATTTCGCCAACAAGCTGTGGAATGCCGGGCGCTTCGTTCTGTCGAATCTCGAGGGGCCCACCCGGCCGCTGGCCGGGCCTCATGCCGCCGCGGTGCGCCGCGAGGAGCTCACTCTGGCCGACCGGTGGATCATCGCGCGCTGCGACGCAACGGTCGTGGAGGCGACGGACGCCTACGAGCGCTTCAGGCTCAACGAGGCAGCAGGCGCGGTGTATCGATTCATCTGGAGCGATCTCGCCGACTGGTACATCGAGCAGGCGAAGCCCCGCTTGTATGGTGACCAGCCGGGCGGCGACGTCGCCCGGGCCGTGGGGGCGCAGACGTTCGACGTGGCACTGCGCCTCTTGCACCCGGTGATGCCGTTCATCACCGAGGCGCTGTGGCGGCGCTTTCCCGGCCGGCCGGAGACCGCCTCGATCTCGGTTGCTCCCTGGCCTCGGCACGACCGGCGGGCACAGGATCCCGACGCGCTGCGCGACTTCGGGCTGGTGCAGGAGCTTATCGGAGCCATTCGCGGCATCCGGGCGGAGTATGGCGTACAGCCGGGCCAGGTGGTGCGCGCCGTGGTGAGCGGAAGCGACGGGGTCACGTCGGCCGCGCTGGAACAGGAGCGCGCCACCATCATCCGTCTGGCCAAGCTCTCCGCGCTCGCCTTCGCCCAGAACCACGAGCGCGTGGGCGGACACGCCGTGCTCTCCGACCGGACCACCGTGTTCGTGCCGCTGGGCGAGGCCATCGACATCGGGCGTGAATGCGGCCGACTGGGCACCGAGGTCGATCGGTTGCTGCGTCTGGTGGAGTCGCAGCAGAAGAAGCTGGAGAACGAGCAGTTCGTGTCCCGAGCCCCGTCGGAGGTGGTGGACCGGGAGCGACAGAAGCTCACGACTTGGAAGGAGCAGCGCGACGTGCTGGTCAAGAAGCGGGAGTTGCTGGGGTGCGGGTGAGGGGGGGCAGCGGGGCGGCGGGGCCGCGGGGCAGTCAGGACAGCCACACACGCAGTGTCAGGCGTTGGCGTGCTGTTGCTGCCCTGCTGCCTATCTGCCCCGCTGCCCTGCTTGCCTGCGCCCGCATCGA
>CAZASU010000288.1:0-2424 GCA_964487785.1 uncultured Gemmatimonadaceae bacterium
TCAGGCGATTCCGGACACGCTCTGTATTGTGAACGATTGCTTCTACGAGAAGCTCCTCGAGGCCCGCCTGCTCGCCTCACAGGGAGAGACTCGACAGGCGGGAGCGCTGCTGGATCAATGGGTCTGGAAGGCCGAGGGCCCACTCTTCGTCCTCGGCGTCCTGGAGCGAGGCCGCATCGCCGAAGGTCTGGGCGAGCGTCAGAAGGCGATAGACTCGTACCAGTTCGTGGCCGATGTCTGGCGGCATGCCGACCCCGAGCTGGAACCGTACGTACGGGAAGCTCGTGCGGGGCTGGGGCGGCTGGCGGCTGAGAGGTAACGCGCACTACTGTGAGAGAACCGGCTACCGACGCTTGAAGGGGTGCTCGAAGCTGAGATAGACGAACAGTGCGTTCTCATCGGAGTCCGAGCCCAAGTCGAAAGTGTAGGCCAGCCCCGGCACGATCTGCAGGTCATTCGCCAGGTTGAACGCCCCCCGAATACCCGGATTCAGCAGCAGAGACTCATCCCGCACGGTTTGGCCGGCGCTCGCCACCGAGGCGGTGCTCAGCCAGAGTGCCTCCACCATCAGGTTGAAGGACGGGTGAAGCAGCCAGATGGCGCTGGCCCCGAGGTTGAAGCTGGTCGTTGTGGCTTCCTCGCCCAGCGGACTCCTGGCCGAAGGCGTGATCGTCGCGCCCGCGTTCCAGTGGCTTACCAGCTGAGGCGCGAGCACGAGGGTCAGCGGCAGATTGGTTTGAAGCCCCACAGCGCCGGCCCCTCGGCCTTCCTCGTGATCACCGGTGGACAGAAGAAGGGAAAGCCGCGGAGCGAACACGGTAGCGGATTCCGGATTGCCCAATAGCTGATGGCGATAGTTCAGGGCCACATCACCGAGACCGGTTCCCCCGCCCTCCCGCTGTACTGGGATGGTATAGCTGAGCTGGTGCCGAATGCCGCCGAGTGGCCACTCCTGGGTGAAGCTGTAGGCCCAAGCGTCGCCGCCGGAGGGACGGGCGAAGGTGCTGATGTGCTGAACGACCCCGCTCTCCTGGTTGTACGCCTCTTCGATGAGGAAGCTGTTGTCCTGGACTTGCGCCATGACAGGACCAGGCAGGAAAACCAGGACTGTCATCCTGAGCGCAGCGAAGGAGCCGGAACACAGGCAGCCGTGTTTGAGCGTCATGCAGTGACCAGTAGACCGGTGGCGTACATGATCACCATCCCGAGGAGAAAGCCGGCGACGTTGAGCGGCGCGCTGAGGCCGCCCGTCGCCCGCCGGCCAAAGAGCCGCCACAGCTCGTAGACCACCGCGGCGATGGCTCCGGCGCCAATCGCGAAGAAGAGCGTGGTCCAGAGCGGCGAGTAGGTGAATCCGCCGATCCAGGCCCCGATTACTGTCGGCACCCCGGCAAGGGCGCCGAGCAGGATGAGCGAGCGGAGCCGGGGTCGTTGGTCGGCGAGAGGGGTGACGATGCCCAGGCCCTCGGTGGTGTTATGGAGCAGGAATCCAATCACGAGAAAGGTTCCCAGCGCTATCTCACCGGTGGCGTAGGAGGTGCCGATGGCCAAGCCTTCGCCCAGGTTGTGGAGCCCGATGCCCAACGCGATGAGGGCCGCCACCTGGAGTGGCGAGCGCTCGTGGCGCTGGCCGCCACGCCAGTGGCCGAGAGCGGCCAGGATGAGTGGGGTGCCGAGCAACCCGAGAAGTACCAGGGCGGAGCCCTGGAACGCCCCGGGGACCAGCGCGGAAGTCTCGGCCGCTTCGACCAGGGCATCCACCCCGAGGAACACCAGCAATCCCATTGTGAGGCTCAGGAAAAAATCGATCCAGCGCCGGCTCACCGCACGAAGGAAGGGCAGCCACAGGAGGCCGATGAACACCGGTATCACACCGGCGTATACCCCGAGAAGCGCGAAGGTGGTGAGGTAGCGGGCATCAACCGCCGGCGACAGCGTAGCCACCGGAACCTCGCCCGTGAAGGTGAGCCCGGTGCTGGTCACCAACGCGACGGTGTGAGGCTCGCCCTCGACCCAGGGATAGGGAATCGTGATGGTGCGGCTCTCCAGACGCTGCAGCGTACGGCTTCCATTCACCCGATGGACCCAGTTGGCATCGTCCACCATCACCTGGGCTACCGTGACCGCCTCGGGCCCACCGTTCACCACCCGAACCTCCATCACGCCGTGCTCCGGCAGTCGAATTCGCTCGACAGTCAGCTGTTCCACCGGCGGGAAGCTCTGACGGAAAACGCCGATCGGTCCGACCCTGAGGAACAGGGTCACCAGAGCCGCGAGCAGCACCAGGGGGGCGAGCCCCTTGTACCAGAGTGGCATGCCTGAACCGCTTCGGGGAGCCGCCGCCGGTGCCGGCGTTCTGCTGGACGCGGTCTCCGGGGGGAGAGGCAGCTCGACTTTAGACAAGGGGCGCCTGCACCAGGAAGA
>CAZASU010000289.1:0-2418 GCA_964487785.1 uncultured Gemmatimonadaceae bacterium
CCGAGCCGGGCGCGCCGGCTCATCAGGAATTGCATCACCCTTTCGGGGCCCCGTGCCCGCACCTCGACCCGGGGGTCCGCCGGGCGAACGGGCTCCTGACCGTTGAGAGTACCTGAAAGGGGAGCGCTGCCGACGACCGCCAGAGCGGCTGCGATGAACGATAGATGGGACATACCGATACTCCTCCGACTAGAGCCCTGCATTGCTGGCGCGGGTCACATGGACGTCGACCAGCGCGTCGAGCAGGCCAACCCGCTCCCGCCAGAGCTTCAGCAGGTCGCGGTCGGTGGCCTGTTGCCTGAGCAGCTCGGTGGCTTCGAGCTGGCGATCGACCCGCGCGATACGATCCTCCAGCGCTCCCGCGATCCGGGCAGTCCGGCCGTCGAGCACTCGCGCCGAGGGGTCGTACTCACTGAGGGCGCCTTCGAGCACCTGCGAGCGCTCCATGGCCTGATTGAGCTGCTCCGTGGTCGGATCGGCAGATCGGGGGAGATCTCCGACCGCGATGGCGAGCGCCACCGAGGCGGCCATGGCCAGGCCGGTGAGCCCGACAACCCGGGTACGGCGGCGGCGGCGGTCCGCCCTGAACCTCGCCTTGGTCTCGGGCCAACGGTCCCGGCTGGGCCGGAGTGTGGGAAGGGCCTTGAGCCGCGCAACCCGCTGATGCAGCCGCTGCAACTCGGCCTGACAATGGGCGCACTGATTCAGATGCTCGCGCGCCGCCGCCTGGCCCGGCTCGCTCCCCGGCTCACGCAGACTCACCAATGCATCTACTGAAAGATGAGTCATGGAATCATCTCCTCGCCGAGCCAGAGGCGCAGCCGAGCATGGGCTCGCGACAGCTGCGACTTGGAGAAGCTCGGGGTCTTGCCCATCATGTTGGCGATCTCTTCGTGGGTGTAGCCTTCGACGTCGTGGAGCCAGACGACTGCCCGGGAGGTCTCGGACAGCCGCTCCAGCGCAGCCTCGAGGTCCATACGGAGGTGGGTGTCCTCCCGGCGGTGGCCCACCGTTTCGTCGTGCAGTTCGTCGGTCTCGCGATACTTGTTGCGCCGGAGACGCATGAGCGCCTTGCTGGCGGCGATGGTTCGGATCCAGCCCCACAGGCTTCCTTCTTCCCGATAGCGTCCGATGCTCCGGCACACCTCGAAAAAGGTTTCCTGCAGCACGTCCTCGGCGTCCTCGGTCGTCCGGCAGATCCGGCGGGCCAGGTTATAGACCGGCACCTCGAACGCCCGGAACAGCTCGCCCAACGCCTCGGTATCGCCGGCGCGGGCCCGGGCGACGACCGTTTCGGCGTTGGCGAGCAGCGAGGAATCCATCAGCAGCGTCCCAGTCATGGCGTACCTAAAGATGCCAGAGGGGGTTGGATCGTTGCAGGGGGTGTTATCATCCCCGCATGACCTCTCCCTCCGCCCCCCCGCACGCCTGGCTCCACCACCTCGAGGATGAGGCCGACGCGGCCTTCCTGTACCGGGAGCTGGCCCGGGCTGAGCAAGACCCGGGCAAGGCAGATATCTACGGGAAGCTGGCCTCGGTGGAGGATCGTCACGTCGAGATGTGGCGCAAGCTGCTGGCTGAGAACGGACATACCGTGGCGGTACCCACGGCATCCCGCGGAGCGCGGTTCAGGGCGTGGCTGGCCCGCCGGCTGGGCAGCGGCGTCCTGCTTCCGATGCTGCTCCAGGAGGAGGGCCGAGAGGTCAAAGGCTACCTGAGCCTGTACCAGAGCGAGCCGGAAGGCGCTGTGGGACCGACTGCTCTCCGGCTGGCCAAGGAATCGAAGGAGCACGCGGAGACGCTGGCCCAGATGAGTGGGGCATCGGGAGAGCCGTGGCACAAGACGGGAGCGGGTGGTTTCCTCCGCAACCTGGTCTACGGCTTCAACGATGGACTGACTGCCAACTTCGGCCTGGTCGCGGGCATGATCGGGGCGCAGGGAAATCTGCAGGCGGCAGAACACGCGGTCGTGGTGGCCGGCCTGGCCGGGATGGTTGCCGACGCGCTCTCGATGGGCTCATCGGGATACCTGGCCGCGAAGAGCGAGCGGGAGGTCTTCGAGCACGAGATTGCGATGGAGAAAGAGGAGATCAGGCTGATGCCGGATCTCGAGCGCGAGGAGCTGAGCCTCATCTATCAGGCGAAGGGCATTCCGGAGACCCAGGCCGATGTCATCGCTTCCCAGGTCATGCAGGATCCAGCGAAAGCGCTGGAAGAGCAGGTGCGGGACGAGCTGAAGATCGGCGAAGCAACCAGCACGCCCATGCGGGAGGCCTGGATCACCGGAACCGCCACAGCCATAGGTGCGTTCATCCCGGTTGCCCCCTTCCTGTTCGATACCGGCCGGGGTGCGATCTGGGCCTCGTTCATCCTGGCAATGGTTTCCCACTTCGGAATCGGTGCCGCCCGCAGCTTCTT
>CAZASU010000290.1:0-2407 GCA_964487785.1 uncultured Gemmatimonadaceae bacterium
GCCTGAACGTCGAGGAGAGACCCCTCGAAGACGACATGGTCGCCGAAGTAAATGGGGTCCGCGTCTTCGTCGATGGCTTCAGCGCCCAGTATCTCACCGGCGTGACCATCGACTACACGAGCTCGATGCAGGGCTCCGGCTTCACCTTCGGCAACCCGAACGCAACCGGTGGCTGCGGTTGCGGCAGCAGCTTCACCGCCTGACAACAGTGAGAAGTAAGAAGTGAGGGGTGAGAGGGCGATCGTCGACCTTCCTCACCCCTCTTCGTTTGTGCCCAGTTCACTGGCTTCTCACTTCTAACTTCTCACCTCTCACTTCCTACTGCCCCTGCACACCACCGACCTGGCTGTTGTTGTCATCTACTTCGCTTTCACCCTCGGCCTCGGCCTCTGGGTGGCTCGCAGCCAGCGGAGCGCCGCCGATTACTTCCTCGGCGCCCGGGACCTGCCCGCCTGGGCCATTCTCCTGTCCATCGTCGCCACCGAAACCTCGGCCCTCACGGTCATCTCGGTGCCCGGCATCGGCGCGCGGGGAGACCTCACCTTTCTGCAGCTCACCTTCGGGTACCTCATCGGACGAATCGGCGTGGCCATCTGGCTCCTGCCCGGATACTTCCGCGGGGAGCAGGAGACCGCCTACGCGCGGCTCGAGTCGCGCTTCGGGGTGGGTACCCGCCGGCTCACGTCGACCGTCTTTCTGGTGACCCGATTCCTGGGTGACGCGGTGCGGGTGTTCGCCAGCGCCATTCCCCTCGCCCTGGTGGCCGGCTGGAGCATCCCCACGTCGATCGTGGTCATGGGTCTCGTCACCATGGCCTATACCTGGTTTGGTGGGTTCAAGGCCGTGGTCTGGACCGACGTACTGCAACTGTCCGTGTACCTGGCCGGCGGGATCGGTGCCTTGCTGATCGCGTGGTCGCTCGCTGGCGGACCAGGGGCTGCCCTGGAGCTCGCCCGAGAAGCCGGTAAGCTGAAGGTGATCGAGCCCGCCATCGACTTTACCAAGACCTACACCCTGCTCGGCGGCGTGCTGGGAGGCGCTCTCTTGTCGGCCGCTTCGCACGGGACCGATCACCTGATCGTTCAGCGTCTGCTGGCGACACGGTCGCTGCGGGATGCGCGCATCGCGCTGGTAGGCTCCGGAGTGATGGTGATCTTCCAGTTCATCTTGTTTCTCTTGGTGGGCTCCGCCATCTGGGCTGCCGGTCTGGCCCCAGCCGGCGTGCCTGGAGATCAGCTCTTCCCCGCGTTCGTGGTGAACCATCTTCCGACCGGCCTGGCCGGGCTCGTAGTCGCCGGCATCCTGGCCGCGGCGATGGGAACCCACAGCTCGGCGATCAACTCGCTGGCCTCCTCCGCCACGCATGACCTGTACGCTTCGTGGACCGGACGGCGAGATCCGGTACATCTCCTCAAGGTCGGCAGGCTGCTCTCCGCGGTGTGGGCCACCGGTCTGATTGGAGGCGCACTCTTCTTTCACTACGCCGCGAGTGGCAACGACACTCCCGTAGTCGTCCTGGCACTCTCCATAGCATCGGTGACTTACGGGCCGTTGCTCGGCACCTACTTCCTGGCCGGCCGCTGGGCCCGCGCAGAGAGCCGGGACGTGGTTGGCGCGGTGGCGGTGACGGTGCCTTTCATGCTGATCGTCGTGTTCGCGAAGCGATTGTCCGGATATCCCGGCCTGGACTGGTTGGAACCCGTCGGCCGCCTGGCCTGGCCGTGGTATGTTCCACTGGGCACTTTCCTCGCCGTCTGCACCGGTGTCGCGCTGAGCTATCTTCCCCACGGCGCTAAAAACAGCAGCCACGGATGACACGCGCACCCGCTTCGCGGGTACCCGGAACGGATCACTCCTGGCGCAGGCTATGCTCCCTCCGCATTGCGCACGCCAAGCAGGAGGTCAACAGCAGACGAACTAGGTTCGAGCCAGAGAACTCCCAGGGTGTGGCAAGATTTTTCTTTTGAGGTACAGGAATGGCGAAGATCCTGATTGGCGCCGACGTAGGTGGAACGAAAACGGCTGTCGCGGTCGCAGAGGGCGACAAGATTCTTGGCCGCGCCGACGGTCCAGGCGCCGCGGTGCGCCCGGGCCGAGCGCTGGTGGCCGCCACCACCATCACCGAAGTGGTGCGGCGCGCACTGGCCGCGGCGGGCCGCCTCAACGGGGACGTGCTGGTGGTGGGCGCCGCCGGGGCGGGCCGGGAGCCGGAACGCGAGGAGCTGCGCAAGGCGCTACGAGGGGAAAACCTGGCGACGAGCGTGGTGGTGACCACGGACATCGAGATCGCGCTGGCCGCGGCGTTCAGCGACGGGCCCGGCATTGTAGTGAGCGCGGGCACCGGAAGCGTCGCGGTGGGCCGGGACCGGGCCGGCAAGCAGCACCGGATCGGCGGCTACGGATGGCA
>CAZASU010000291.1:0-2394 GCA_964487785.1 uncultured Gemmatimonadaceae bacterium
GGTTCTCAACGGTACTGCAAACCGGCTGCTGCGGGTCCTCGGGATCGACCCGCCGGGCGACACCGAGCGGCTCCATTCGCCGGAAGAGATCCGGATGCTGGTGGAGCAGAGCACCGAAGGCGGAAGCCTGGGCGGGCAGGACGCTCGACTGCTCGAAGGGGTGTTCGAGTTCAGTGAGAAAACGGCGCAGGATGTCATGACGCCGCGCACCCAGATTGCGGCACTCGGCGCCGATCTCAAGGTCGAGGACGCCGCCGATCAGGTCGCCATCTACGGCCGTTCGCGCTACCCGGTGTACACCGACTCACTCGACGAGATCATCGGCGTGGTGCACGCCAAGGACATCCTGGCCGCGCTCCGGGCCCGGCCGGGACAGACCGTCCGCATCATCATGCGCCCGCCGCTCTTCGTGCCGGGCACCCGGGAGGTGGAGGACGTGCTGGCCGATATGAAGCGGCTCAAGACCCACCTGGCCATCGTGCTGGACGAGTACGGCGGCACCGCGGGATTGGTCACCATGGAAGACTTGCTGGAGGAGATCGTCGGGCCGATCTACGACGAGTATGACCCTCAGGACCGGGACGGACCCACCGACGGCGCTCCCCGGCTCGACGGCTCCATGACCATCTCCGAGTTCAACAGCCAGGTCGGAGCCGCTCTCGACGATACCGACTACACCACCATCGGCGGCTACATCTTCGGCCAGCTGGGGCGCCTGCCCCGGCCAGGCGACCGGGTGAGCGTCGGGCTGTTCACCTTCGAGATCATTGAGATGGAGGGGAGGCGGGTAAAGACCATCCGCCTGCACGGGCCCAAGCCGGAGGAGGCGCCGGTCTCGAAACCGGGTTGATGCCGGCCCTCCTCCCGCGCTCCTCGACGGACTGAGACCGGGACGGTTACCTTCACGGCTAATGTTCTCCACGTCCATCGCCGCCATTCCTCCGGGCGCCCTCGACCTTACCGGCGAGGCGGTCCGGCGGCGCCGCGTCCTGCAGCGGGCCACGATGGGCGCGCTGGAGCAGGCCGGCTATGAGGAACTGATTCCCCCCACATTCGAGTACGAGGACACGTTCGTCCGGGCAGGCGGGCCGGGCGTCGCGGAGCGGCTGGTGCGCTTCCCCGACCGGGACGGCCGAATCCTGGCGCTTCGCTATGACTTCACCGCCAGCCTGGCGCGAGTAGCTGCCACCACGTTTTCGGGAGCCAGCCGGACCTTGCGGTTGTGTTATTCCGGAATGGTTTTCCGGCAGGAGCCGGAGCGAGGCGGGCGTCCTCGCGAGATGCTGCAAGTCGGCGCCGAGCTGCTGGGACAGGGCGACCTGGCCGCGGATATCGAGATTGTCCGGCTCACCCTGGCACTGCTGGCCGCGGCGGGACTGAAGGACTTTCAGGTCAACCTGGGGCACGTCGGGGTGCTCGCCGCCGGCCTTGACGCTCTCGAGGAGCCGCTCCGAACCGATGTCAGGAGATGGATCGATCGCAAGGATCGGGGCAGCCTCCGGGGGGCGCTCGCGAGCCTGTCGGGTGACGCTTGCGCCTTGATGACTCTCCCGTTCGTCATCGGCCGTCGGGACGCGCTGGAAGAGGCGGCCCGGACCGCGCCGCAGGCGTCGCTGCCTGGACTGGAGCATCTCCTGACACTCGATGCGGCCCTCAGCGCCAGCGAGCGGGCCCACATCGTTTACGATCTGGGCGAAGTCCGCGGGCTGGAGTACTACACCGGAATCCATTTCGAGCTGTACATCGCGGGAGCCGGGCGGGCCGCCGGAGCGGGCGGGCGCTACGACGACCTCATGGGCCGTTTCGGCCGGCCGATGCCCGCCGTGGGCGTGGCACTCGACCTCGACACCATCGTCGAGGTGGTCGCCTGACCCGGTTGCGCATCGCCCTCGCCAAGGGCCGCCTGTTCGAGCCGGCAATAGCCCGGTTCCGTCAGGCTGGGGCGGAGCTCGCGCCAGATTCCGGACGCAAGCTCCTCATCCCGTCGAGCGACCCGTCGATCGATTTCCTGGTGGTGAAGCCTGGGGACGTGCCGGTCTACGTCGAGTCGGGGGCCGCCGACCTGGGCGTCACCGGCACCGACGTGCTGCGGGAGACCAACGCCGACGTGCTCGAGCCGCTGGAGCTGCAATTCGGGTTCTGCCGTCTGGTCGTGGCGGCTCCCGCCGACGTACCATACCCCGCACTGCCCGGCGGAGTGACCGCACGCGTCGCCACGAAGTATCCCCGGCTGGCGCAAGCCTACTTCGCCGGCGCGGGCCGGCCGGTGGATATCATCGAAGTGGGAGGGTCAGTGGAAGTGGCGCCGCTGCTCAACCTCTCGCACTGGATCGTTGACCTGGTCGACACCGGGAACACCTTGCGGGCCAACGGCCTGGTCGAGCGGGGAACGAT
>CAZASU010000292.1:0-2370 GCA_964487785.1 uncultured Gemmatimonadaceae bacterium
CCGAGCACACTGTCCCGCTCGCGTTGGGTGCCCGGCCGCGCCTGCCCGGTGTCCGGCGTGCATGCCCCAGCGAGCAGAAGGAGGATGATGATCCGTGGCATGTATGGCTCTCCTTAGTGAGTCGGGAGTCGGGAGTCAGGAGTCCGGGGAGTCAGCAGCAATTCCGATGAACGAGTATCCTAGGGGCCCTCGTGAAATGACATAGCCGCACCTCCCAGCTCTTTAGCTCCAGACCTCAAGGTCCAGACTCCAGACTCCTGACTCCTGGCCCCCTCCCCCCAACTGCCATACGTTGCACTTAGGGTGAGCCAAGCCACAGCCAGCCCCTTAAGCCAGGCCTACCTTGAATCCGCCCCACCCCCAAGCTAAGCCAAATGAACGTCAAAAGATGCAAGTCAGGGTGGGCTCGGGCCTATCGGCTGCATGATTCTGCACCGCCGATCGTTGTCAAATAATACGCTTGTTTTCTTTACATAGGGCTTCGAATTTTGCACTGGAATAGTTATCTAAGTCGTTGTTGAGAAAAATGTTACAATACGGAGCCTACTATTCTATCAGCCGGTATGTAGTTTGCCTGCTATGTCTCTGCACTCACTGATTGGGCATCAAGAGGCCCGGAATCGGCTGGCAAGGGCAGCGCGTGGTGGCAAGCTGCCACAGGTTCTGCTGCTTACCGGGGCTCCGGGTGTAGGAAAGCAGCGACTGGCGCTTTGGCTGGCCCAGCTGGTCCTCTGCCAAAATCGGGGCCAGGAGCCGTGCGGGACGTGCAGACCTTGTCATCTGGTCGCCGGGCTCTCGCACCCCGATGTGCACTGGATCGTACCGATCACGAAGCCCAGTAAGGCTTCTGACAGGGATAAGCAGGTGGAGGAAGCGGCGGAGGCCATCGCCCAGATCATGACGGACCGGCGGGCCGAGCCCTTATACCCGGTGGCCGACGGCATGGCCGCCCACAGCCTGGCAAGCGTACGGCTGCTTCAACGGCAAGCGGCGTTGTCTCCGGTGGAAGGTGGACCCCGGGTGTTCATCCTGGGCGAAGCCGACCGGCTCATCGCCCAGGAATCGAGCCAGGAAGCGGCCAACGCGCTGCTCAAGCTGCTGGAAGAGCCACCAGCGGGCAGTCTGTTCCTGCTGACGACGGTTGAGGCTCGCCGGCTGCTGCCCACCATGAGGTCCCGGGCAGTGCCCCTCAGACTGGGACGGCTGACCGACGCCGAGGTGGGGGGGTTCCTGCAGGCGCATTTGAAGCCCGCACCTTCGTCCCGGGCGCTGGAACAGCGAGTGTCGCTGGCCGAGGGATCTATCGGAGCCGCACTCACAGTGGGCGACGAGGCCGGGAAGGCACAGCAGGCGGCACAGCAGTGGCTCGAGGCAGTGCTGGCAGGGCCTGGTCCCTCGTTTGAACGGGCCCTGAAGCAGCCGCCCTATGCCGCGCGGGGTGAGTTCACCGCCATGCTCGACGCGCTAGCCGAAACCCTGGGCGAAGCCGCCCGAGGAACGTTGGGACAGCCGGTACGACGGACCGTTCCCCAGGCGCTGCTGCGCTACCGGGATCCCGATCCACTGCTCAAGGCCATGGAGCATGTGGCCGACGCCCGAGAGGCGGCATGGGGAAACGTGAACCCGCAGGTCCTGCTGGCCGTCCTGGGCGAAGAGCTGGGCGAGGTCCTGTGAAGCTGAGCCACTTGGACGAGCGAGGCCGGGCGCGGATGGTGGACGTGGGAGGAAAGCCCGCGTCGGAGCGGACCGCCGCCGCCGAAGGAGTGGTCCGGATGTCACGCGAGGCGTTCGACCTCGTAGCGGCCCAGGCAGTGGCCAAGGGCGACGTGCTCGCGGTGGCCCAAGTGGCGGGAACGATGGCGGCCAAGCGTACCGGCGACCTGATCCCGCTCTGTCATCCTCTCGGCCTGGATCTGGTCGAGGTCGAGGCCCGGCTGGAGCCGGAGCTGCCGGGCGTGAGGATCACCGCGGTGGCCAAGGTAACCGGCCGTACCGGAGTCGAGATGGAAGCGCTCACCGCAGTCGCGGTCGCGTGTCTCACGGTGTACGACATGGTAAAAGCAGTCGATCGAGAAATGACGATCGAGGAAGTGCGGTTGGTCAGCAAGACCGGGGGAACCCGGGGAGATTGGCGCCGATCCGAGTCGTAGCTACGGAGCGGCCTTCTCACAATAGAAAGGGGCCTGCGCGTGTCGAGACCCAAGTATTACGATGACCCGAAGCCGATGACTGCGGAGCGGCTCCTGCTCAGGGGAGGTCTGCTCCTGGCCACTGCTGTGGGCATCGGAGCGCTCGGCGGCTGGAACAAGCTGGTCCGCGCCACCGATCACGTTGCCGTCTCCATTCCGGATGTAGGAGTGGTGGCGCGGC
>CAZASU010000293.1:0-2367 GCA_964487785.1 uncultured Gemmatimonadaceae bacterium
GCCCCCCGGCTCCCGCCCTCCACCGGCGACCCGCTACGCGACACCCTCCTCGCCGTGGCCCGCGCCAACGGCCGCATCGCCCCCGCGGCCCGCACCCTCGGCGTGCACCGCAACACGGTGCTGTATCGGCTTCGCCGCGCATCGGCCGAGCTGGGGCTGGACCCGCGTCGCCCCGACGACGCTCTGCGCCTGCTGGGGGACGAGCGTCAGTAGCGGCCGGCCGCCGCGCCGTCGTTTGCACCCAGTGGGAATAACGGCCACTCAATGGCCGATCTTCCCGCCCCACGCAACCCTCAGCCAACGAGAGGGCCGCCCGGTGGCCAAACCTCCCACCCCACGCACATTCGGCCACTGAGTGGCCGATACGCCCGCCCCACGAAAATCGGCCACGGAAGCCCTTGACAGCAGGGCGGATCTCGCCCGGGACGGACACATTCAGTCCGGGATGGAGTCGGGAATGCAGGAGACGTTTGATCGCCTGGACGAGCACCTCGCGTCGATGGGGCGCTAGCGCTGATCTGACGCCGGCAGCGAAGAGCGGGCGCGCGGCGGCTCGCCGGTCCGCCTGACGCCCGCTCGCCGGTCCGCCGCGGAGCGCCGAACCGACCATGGCTTGTCCGAGTCAATCATTCCCCACCCGGCGCGCGGGTACATTGCGTGCCGCGCCGAGCAGCCAGGCGATGCCGGCGCCCGCCAGAGCGCTCCACAGAGGTATCAGATACGCGTGGTATCGCCCGGCGACCTCGACGAAGACATGGATCGCCGCCACGGTGGCCGTGATGCCGAGGATGAGCAGCGTCGTGCTGCTCGGTTTTCGGCGCTCCCACCAAACGCCGATCAGCGTCGCTGCCAGGAGTCCCACGTAGAACACACTTGTGATCCCGCGGACCAGGGCCGAGGCGTCCGCGTTGCCGCTCACGTGCGCGATGGCGTAATCCTCCTCCCCCCAAAGCACCCAGAACTTCCGGATGACCAGGGCAGCGAAGCCGGCTGGGTCCTCGGCGATGCGGCGGATCCCTTCGCGCCCCGCGACCTCGCTACGCTCCCACCAGGTGTCCCCAGGGAACGCGCGGAGGCGGGCGGCGTCCTCCGGATTCCACTGGCCGTCCCAGCGCTGGTTCGTCCCGACATACAGGCTCCATCCGGCGTACTCGGAGGTCGCCACCGAGGGCTCGCCATGGACCCTCAGGTTGTATTCGACGACCGGCAGCATGACGAGCAGGAAGGCGGCGAGCATGATCGCCGCTCGAACGAGCTTTTCCCCGGCCGTGAGGCGACTTACGAGCCAGGGGATGATCAAGAAGGCCGGGAGGAGCGCAATGGACGTGGGGCGGACGTACTGACTGAGCCCGAGCGCGACGCCCGCGAATACGGCCGGCGCTCCGCTGGGTCCAGCCGCCGCGATCGCGAGCCGCAGCGCGGCAAGCAGCAGCAGCGCATACAGCGGCTCGGTCAGCGGCACCGAAGCCAATAGGACCTGGGACGGCATCAGCGCGTACACGGTCAACGCCACGGCCGCGGCCGCTGGGTTCCAGGTGGCGCGAACAAGGTCGTACAGCAGCAGGCCTGTGAGGAGAGCGACCATCACATTCAGGAGCTCGGCCACAACCAGGGACTCACCGAAGAGCGCATACGCAATCCCAAGCACAATCGGATATCCCATTGGCCGGTCTGAGAAGCAGCACTGTCCCTCTGTCACCCCGAGCGCCAGCTCGTGGAGAAAGAGTGGATCGTGAGCCAGTACTGCGTCGGTGCTGGCTACCGCCAGCAGGCGGGTGCCGACGAGGATGAGGAGGGCGACCCCGAACGCGACCCAACGGCCCCTCGGCCTGGTTGCCAGTGCATATACGGCAACGAGGAGACCGGTGCCTGCGAGCACAGAGAGGCCCAGCAGGCCGAGGTCACCCAAGTCGGCGAGGGAGAGCTGTGCGACCCGCCCGGCCAGAACTCGCCCGGCGACGAGGAGGACGAGTCCAATGACGAGGGCGCCCGCGGCCCACACTCCGCGGTGTGCCAACCGCGTCGCCGTGCCCGCTGGCAGGATGCTCCGGACGAGATGGCTCACGGTCCCCCCGAATACTACCGTCACCGAGGCAGCCGGCCGCTCGCTGGCGATCTCATTTTGTGCACCCTGCACAACCCCTCGAGCGCCCCGGCGGGTGAATCGGCCCCACGGAGACCGCCCGGCGACTACCCTCCAGGGGTTCCACTCAGGCCCCTTTGGAGGAACCCCATGGCTTCCAACAAGCTCGGCGCTGCCCTCAAGCTGGCGGAGGATCGCAACCTGCGCTTCGTCAGCCTCCAGTTCACGGACATCGTGGGCCACGTCAAGAGCGTCCAGGTCCCGATGCACCAGCTGGAAGAGGC
>CAZASU010000294.1:0-2350 GCA_964487785.1 uncultured Gemmatimonadaceae bacterium
CTACCTCTCGATTTTGACCATTAGATGACTCAGGCGGTTACACTAAAGCTATGGCAACAAGAACCAAAAGGGCTAAGGCGCCTGCCCGCAAGACCCGTCGGGCCAAGGCCGACGGCCCCAAAAGCCGAGGCCGCTCGGGCGGTACCGCACTCGTCATCGTCGAGTCGCCCACCAAGGCCAAGACCATCGGGAAGTACCTCGGGGCCGGCTACGACGTGCGGGCAACGATCGGCCACGTGCGCGATCTGCCCACCCGCGAGCTCGGGGTGGACGTAGACCGCGGGTTCGAGCCGAAGTACGTGACGATCAAGGGCAAGACGAAGACCCTAGCCGATCTGAAGAAGGCCGCCAAGGATGCCTCAGCCATCTACCTGGCCACCGACCCGGACCGCGAAGGCGAAGCGATAGCCTGGCACGTCGCCAGTCAGCTCACCACGGTGGCTCCCACTCACCGCATTCTGTTCTACGAGATTACCAAGGACGCCATCCAGGAAGCGCTGCGCCAGCCGGGCAAGATCGACGATCGAAAGGTCGATGCCCAGCAGGCCCGTCGAATCCTCGACCGGCTGGTGGGCTACAAGGCCAGCCCGATTCTGTGGCACACCATCAAGACCGGCCTGTCGGCCGGCCGGGTCCAGACCGTGGCGCTCAGGCTGATCGTCGAGCGGGAACGCGACATTCGCGCGTTCACGCCGCAGGAGTACTGGACCATCGAGGCCCTCTGCGCCAAGAACGGCCAGACCTTCGAGGCCGCGCTCCACAAGGTGGCCGGACACAAGCCCCAACTGGAGACCGAGGCTGATGCCCGGGCGGTGGTCGAGGCGGTGCGGCCGATGCCGTTCATTGTCTCCAAGGTGGAGAAGCGCAACCGAAAGAAGAATCCGGGCGCGCCCTTTACCACCAGCACGCTGCAGCAGGAGGCAGCCAAGAAGCTCGGCTTCTCCTCCCGCCGCACCATGCGCGCGGCGCAGGACCTGTACGAAGGCAAGGACGTCGGTGAAGATGGGCCGGTCGGTCTCATCACCTACATGCGGACCGACTCACCCGAAGTCTCGGACACGGCCGTCGCGTCGGTCCGAGACTTCATCCGGAAGAGTTACGCCAAGCCGTATCTGCCGGGGTCGCCCAACGTCTACAAGCCGAAGAAGGCCGCACGGGTCCAGGGTGCACACGAGGCTGTCCGGCCCACCGACGTGGCGCGCCGCCCGGAGCAGCTGCAACCTCACCTCGAGCCGGACCAGTACCGCCTCTACCAGCTGATCTGGCAACGGTTCGTAGCCTCCCAGATGACGCCGGCCGTCTACGACATGACCATCGTGGACTTCGATCTCGGCCAGTACCTCTTCCGGGCCACGGGCTCGGTCCTCGTCTTCGACGGGTACCACGTGCTCTACACCGAGGGGCGGGAGAAGGAAGAGGGCAAGACCATGGACGATCTGCCCCCCATTCCGCCGCTCGCCGTGGGCGATCGAGTGGAGGTGCGCGAGATCACGCCTTCGCAGCATTTCACCGAGCCACCGCCCCGCTTCTCCGAGGCCAGCCTGGTCAAGGAGCTGGAGCGGCTGGGTATCGGCCGGCCGTCCACGTACAGCGCCATCATCTCGACCCTCTCAGCCCGGGAGTACGTTCGCGTGGACCAGCGGCGCTTCTTCCCCACCAGCCTGGGCGAGACGGTCGAGAAAATCATGGTGGGCAAGTTCCCCGGAATCTTCAACGTCGAGTTTACCTCCGGCATGGAGAACGAGCTCGACCGAATCGAGGATGGCGAGCTGGCGTGGCAACGGGTGCTCCAGGACTTCTATGGCCCCTTCAGCAAGGCGCTCGAGGCGGTCGACATGAAGGCGCTGGTGGCGGACGCGCACGGGCTGAAGCCCGAGGAGCTGGCCAAGGAGCGCTGCCCCAAGTGCGGCTCTCCCATCGAGCTCAGGACCGGACGCTTCGGCCCTTACCTGGCCTGCCTGAAGTACAAGGACACCTGCGACTACGTGAAGTCGCTCAAGAAGGACAAGGTCCCCGACCGCCCCAGCGAGGAAAAGTGCCATCTCTGCGGCTCGGCCATGGTCATCAAGACCGGCCGGTTCGGCGAGTTCCTGGCTTGCACTACCTATCCGAATTGCAAGGGCACCCGCTCCATCCCCATGGGCATCAAGTGCCCCAAGTGTGTCGAGGGAGATCTCACCGAGCGGCGCACCAAGCGCGGGAAGTCGTTCTGGGGATGTCTACGCTATCCGGGGTGTGACTTCTCCACCTGGAACCGTCCGGTGCCGGAAATCTGCCCGGCGTGCGGGTACCTCGGCATGGAGAAGAAGATCAGCAAGGCCGAAGGCGAGAGCCGGACCTGCCTCAAGTG
>CAZASU010000295.1:0-2344 GCA_964487785.1 uncultured Gemmatimonadaceae bacterium
GGCGGGGTCGGCGTGCCGAACACGTTGGCGCCGGCGGACACCACCGTCCCGGTGGCCAACATGGTTCCGATCGCGGTCTTGGCGTGGTCACCGAAGAACGTACCGACATTGATCCGGCCGGTCTCGAGCCGCTCTCCATCCACCTCCAGGCGAACAGGACCGTAGGTGTTCTTCAGGTTCGAGGTGGTGGTGCCGGCCCCCAGATTGACCCAGTGGCCCACCACGCTGTGACCGACAAAGCCATCGTGGCTCTTGTTGGCAAACCCAAGGAACAGGCTGGCCGCGATCTCGCCGTGTACCCGGCACTCGGGACCAAAGACCGAGCCACGAACGAAGCCGCCCAGGACCCGGGTACCGGGCCCCACGTAGGTCGGCCCTTCGAGGCGGGTCCCGTTCCGAATCTCGGCCCCCTGGTCCACAACGACCGCTCCCTGGCGCAGGTCGAACACCACGCCGGGCTCGACCTTTGCGCCCAGGCACACGAGGTGGGCAGGATCGCCAAGGACCAGGCTTCCTTCCGGCACTCCGTCACTCGGAGCCACCAGAAAGTCCGTGCAGTCCACCGGGAGGAGGCTCTCGAGCGCGGTGAGCAAATCGTAGGTACCGTGGAGGCGCAGTCCTGCGATTTCCAGAGCCGGGCCATTCTCGTGGGGCCCAGCCCAGCGCTCGCCTTGGGGGACGACCCACCCCACTGTTTCCTCGCGACGAGTCAGGCGGCGGATGGTGGGACCCGGAGCGATCGGTGCGCCGCTGGGCGCGAACCATGCCGCTCCAATCAGGGCGGGACCTTCGATCAGGGCAGGGGGCCGTACCGGTGGCTCGTCACCCTCGCTGAACCCTTCGGCGTGGAGGCCCAGGATGGCAGTCGCGTCGTTGCCTATCGCGGCCTCCCAACGCTCCCGAATTCGCCAGATGCCGGCGCGGAGCTCGGCAATCGGACGGACGCCCGCAAACGGAGCCCATGCCGCACCCGGCGACTCAGGCTCGAGGAGGTAGAGCGCCGTCACGAGTGGACGTCGCGAATCTCGGGCGGCAATGCGTCGAGGAGCTGCTTCATCGAGGCCGCCCGCTCGTTCGGCATCACCAGGATCCGGCCGTTGGCCTGCACGACAATGAGGTCCTGCACGCCGCTGAGGACTACGGTGTCCCGCTCGGACCAGACGATGCAGTCTTCCGACTCGTGCATGAAGGCGTTGCCGACGACGAGATTGCCACTCGTGTCCTTGGGACGTACCCGGGTCAGCGCCTGCCAGGTGCCGATGTCGTCCCAGGCAAAGGCCCCGCTCACCACCGCAACCGAGGCGCTACGCTCCAGCAGACCTACATCTATGGAGATCGGTGTCACCTCCCCAAAGAACCGCTCGACTTCGCCGGCCCTGAGCGCCGGCAGATGGGGCGCTACCTCCGGCGTGTGAGCCGCTACCTCGGCCAGCAGGCGCTCGGCCGTCCAGGCAAAGAGCCCGCTATTCCACAGCGCGCCGGCTGCCATCAGATCGAGCGCGGTGGCGGCATCCGGCTTCTCGGAAAACCGCGCCACCATCCGGGCACCCTCGCCGAGTGGCGGCCCCGGCACGATGTAGCCGTATCCGGTCTCGGGCCGCGAGGGCACCACGCCCACGGTGACCAGACAGTCGTGCTGGCGGGCGATCGTCAGGGCGGTGTCCGCGGTGCGTCGAAAGGCGGCCGCGTCGCCCACGGCCCAGTCGGCATGGAGCGACAACACTTCGGCCTCGGGATCTCGGCGCTGCGCTTCCCAGGTGGCCCAGATCAGCGCCGGTGCGGTGGAAGCCGCGCGCGGCTCGACCAGAATATTGGTCCCTGGGAGGTTGAGACGCTCCTGGATCTGCAGCGCCAATGCAGCCCCGGTTACGACCAGGATTCGATCGCGGGGGATGAGGCCGGTCAGCCGATCGACCGACTCTTCCGCGGTCGACGTGGAGCCGGCGAGCGGCAGCAACTGTTTCGGATTCTCGGGAGTGCTCAGCGGCCAGAAACGGGTACCTGAGCCGCCGGCAAGGATGACAGCCCATCTCATAGAGGCGGGGCGGCGGGGCAGCGGGGCGGCGGGGCAGTTATTGCTGGAAGAATATTAGAAGCTCCAAAGTTTAAGCTTCGTGACTAATGTCTTTGGGAGACTACAATCTACAGGGGAGGCTACAATGTACATAGGCTAAAAAAATTCTCTAACTTCCGTCCCGCTGTCCCGCTGTCCCGCTGTCCCGCTGTCCCGCTGTCCCGCTGTCCCGCTGCCCCGCTGCCCCGCTGCCCCGCTGCCCCGCTGCCCCGCTGCTTACCCGCTCATCGCCGCTGCCAGCGCGGGCCGGTGTTGGCGCAGGTCGTAGAG
>CAZASU010000296.1:0-2344 GCA_964487785.1 uncultured Gemmatimonadaceae bacterium
GCACCGGAAGATTGCGTTCTCCTCGACTGGTTGCTCGGGACGCGCGCGTGGGCCCTTGGTGCAACAATCGATTTCGACCGCACTCCACGCATGGCGTATCGGCAATACGCGGCGAATATGGTTCGCGTCATCCCGCCGTTCGATCCGGACTACGTCCTTACAGCGACCCAACGCGTGCTCGCCCACTACGAGTGTGTGCTTGACCCCACCTGGCAGCTCCCCCAGCCGGCACACAATGCCGTCACCGCTGCACGGGCGCGGGCACACACTTTTCACCGCGTAGTGAGCGAGTCTCGCGAGCAGCTGGAGCGCTATGTCGCGGCACTGAACAGGCTCCCGCCGGTTTACGTCTGGTGGTGGTGCGTGGCTCACCCGGAGCTGGAGGGCGTATGGAGAGATTGACGATCGCCGGGCGTGCAGTGGGCCCGGGTGAGCCGCCGTATATCGTGGCCGAGATCGGGGCTAACCACAATGGCGATATGGAGCTCTGCCGCCGGCTCGTGGACGCCGCGCAGGCCAGCGGGGCCGACGCGGTCAAGTTCCAGTCCTGGACCAAATCGTCCCTCTTCTCTCGCGCGGAGTACGCGCGCAGTAACGGTGGCGCGAGTGGGGCTGCCTCACTCGAGACGGCCGTCGAGCAATACCAGCTCACGCCCGAGTGCCACCGGGAGATCGCCGCTTACTGCCGGGCACGCCGAGTGGTTTTCTTCTCGAGCTGCTTCTCGCGCGGCGAGGTGGATCTGCTCGAGTCGCTCGGGGCTCCGGCGTACAAGATCGCCTCCATGGACGTGAACCATCTACCGCTTCTCGAGTACGTGGGTCGCACGGGTAAACCCGTGCTGCTTTCCACGGGAATGGCGACGCTCGGTGAGGTGGAGCGGGCGCTTGAGGTGCTCTCCTCCAGCGGCTCAGGGCCGGTGGCGCTGTTGCACTGCGTGTCGGCCTATCCCTGTTCGGCCGAGCTGGTGAACCTCCGTATGGTGGCTACCTGGGAGCGCGCCTTCGACCGGCCGGTGGGATACAGCGACCACACCCTGGGAATCGCGGTAGCGCTTGCAGCCATAGCGCTCGGCGCATGCATAATCGAGAAGCACTTCACCCTCGATACTACCCTCCCAGGCTGGGACCATTCGATCTCGGCCGATCCAGCAGAGCTTCGAGCCTTGGTGGAAGGCGGGCGGGCCGTGGCAGAGGCCCTCGGTTCGGGGACACGCGTAGTAGGGGCGACCGAGATCGAAAAGCGGACCGCCTTCCGCCGCCGGCTCGTGACGGGGCGGGCCATGCGGCGAGGCGAACGGCTCACGGCGGCCGACCTGGAATTCAAGCGGCCGGGAACTGGAATTCGCCCGGACGAGCTGGCGTACGTGCTCGGCCGGCCGCTGGCGCGAGATGTGGATGCGGATGAGGAGCTCGGCTGGGAGGACTTGACGTGAGCCAGCCGAAAATACCTCAGGCCTACGCAGAGCCGACTGCCATGCTCAGCTTGGCATTACTCACTTCTTAGGCGCCAAAGTATGTGCGGCATCGTCGGATTCTGGAGTAAGGCTGGCGATGGGGAGGCTGGTCTTGCCGGCATAGCCGAGAGGATGTCGGCCTGCTTGACCCACCGGGGACCGGACGACTCCGGCGTATGGGTCGACGAGAGGGCCGGCCTCGGACTCGGTCACCGCAGGCTATCGATCATCGACCTCTCTCCGGCAGGGCATCAGCCGATGGTGTCGCACTCCGGCCGGTACGTCATCACCTTCAACGGCGAGATCTATAACTACCTGGACATTCGCCGGGAGCTAGAAGTCGGCGGCTTCGCGCCATCGTGGCGCGGCCATTCGGACACCGAGGTCTTTCTCGCCGCGATTGCGCGTTGGGGTGTTGGCGCTGCACTCGATCGTTTGACCGGCATGTTCGCGTTCGCCCTCTGGGACCGGGAAGAACGGAGCCTGCATATTGCGCGCGACCGGCTCGGCGAAAAGCCGCTCTACTACGGTTGGGTGAACGGCACCTTCCTGTTCTCGTCCGAGCTCAAGGCCTTGCGGACGCATCCCCAGTGGAAGGGCGTGATCGATCGCGGTGCCCTGACTCTTTTTCTGAGGCACGGGTACGTCCCCTCCCCCTACTCGATCTACGAGGGGATACGTAAGCTGACGCCGGGAACGTTTCTGTCGGTGCGAAGCGACGGCTCGTACGTTGAAACGACGTACTGGTCGGCACGCGACATTGCCGAGCGGGGCCAGGCCGACCCGTTCGCGGGCAGTGAAGCCGAGGCGGTAGAAAGCTTGGAGCGACTGCTATCCAAGGCCATTGGCAGGCAAATGATTTCCGATGTGCCGTTGGGTGCGTTTCTCTC
>CAZASU010000297.1:0-2334 GCA_964487785.1 uncultured Gemmatimonadaceae bacterium
TGGCCGTGTCGATGTCGGGGCTCGACAACCACATGCCGTTCCTGCGGTACCGGACGGGCGATCTCGTGCACATCGTCCCGTACCGGCGGCTCGAAGACGTGCTATCCAGGCATGCCCCCGACCTGGCGCCGCCCGCCCTGAAGCTCCCGGTGGTTGCGGTCTTCGGCCGGACCTACGGCTTGGACGTCTCTGGCCACCGCGTGAGCGCCGAGCAACTCAAGGAGGCGCTGTTTCTCGACCCCGAGGTGGCGGCGGCGACGACAGGGTTCTTCCGAGCGGCCCAGTCCGGCGGCCAGCTTTTCGTCGGCGTTCAGCTACGTTCCGGCATGCCGACCAGTACCGACCTGGCCGATCGCCTGGCCGGCGCGCTCAAGTCGTGCCTTCCGGGTGTCCGACTCGGCGGTGTCCGCCTCTTCGCGTTTGGCGAGTTCCCCCACGAGGTCACGTACGAGAGGAAGTACTCCTACCTCGAGCATTAATTTGCGCCGCCGACAGAAACTGTCGGCGTTCTTTTCAGAAGCGAAGTGGTACCCTCCAGAGCTATCCGTAACATCCTGATATAGCGTCGATTTAGGTATGGCACGCGGAGTGCTTCAGAGCTTGCACAAGCCCATTTCGGGCACTCTAACTAACAGGAGACGTTTTATGAAGCGTAAAGGCCTACTGCGGTACATGCTGGCGGCAACCGGACTGATCGCCCTCGTTGTTGGGCAGGCATCTCCGGCGAGCGCTATCACCTTCGACTACTCTCAGAGCACCGGGTGGGTGTTCGGGACGGCCACGACGAATGGCGCTGTCAGCGGGGTGGAGTTCTTCGAGCTCGCCACCAACCCAGATCCGACGCTGCATCCTGGCGATAACGCGCCGCCGCCGGACGCCTACACCACGATCGGCTGGGGCTGCAACATCACCACCGGTGGTTCCTGCGCGCCGGTGGGCAATACGGTCACTGTCAACGATCCGATGCTCAATGATTCGCGCAGTGCGCTGCACGTCGTCGGCTTGGCCGGCGAAGTCATTGTCGGCGGGGACTGGGTAGACATCACGCTTTTGGAACACAAGAACCAGTCTATCCGGGGCAGCTTCCTCACCAGCATTACGAACCAGTCCATCCTTCGCATCGCGACTGCGCCCGACCCGACCTCGGATGATGACGCCATCGTGCTGGCCTTCACTGAAACGCTGAACAGCTCGTGCGCGCCACCCAACCCGCAAGGCTCCAGGTGCGATGACTTCTTTACGCTCAGCCTCACCACGTTCAACCCGATCGTCATCGAGCATGAGGGCCAAGAGTATCTGGTCCAGTTCCAGCTCGAAAACCTCGACAATGCGAGCTTCGACTCGACGACCGGAACTATCTACACCGCCGAGGGCATAACCAGCTCCGCGAACGTCCAGATGCGGATTACTCAAGCCGTGCCCGAGCCAGCAACCCTCATGCTGCTCGGTGCCGGGCTGCTCGGCGTCGGAGTCTCCGCCGCCGTGCGACGTCGGCGCAGGTAACAGAAACTTACCAGGCAACGCTTCAGGCGGGGCGGCCACCAAGGCCGCCCCGCTTGTGCGTTGCGTGGGCGACGTTCGGGTGACACCAGGCACCTCGATCGTCGGCTGAATGTCTCGCGAAAATCCCCCTCTCATTCTGGGTTCAGCACTTACCGCGACGGATTCGAGGCACGGCCTTTGCACCTCCGCGAGGTTGCCAGAACTCGATTGGAGGAACTATGCGACGTCATTTTGCGTTGGCAATCTGCCTCATGCTTGTGATGCTCTCGGCGAAGCCTCGAGATAGCCACGCTGATCCGTATGGTGGTATCGATACTCTGCCCGTCGCGGCCGCGACTGGTTTTTTCCGGGTGCAGAAGGTCGGCGCACGATGGCTGTTCGTCACACCGGATGGCAATGCTCATTGGATGCTCGGCGTCTTTTACGTGGATGCCGGCGGCCCAGCTGTCGATGACCTCGGATCGACCGCGACCAGCCGGATCCTCAAGAAGTACGGTAGCTCATGGGTGTGGGCCGAGCAGACGGCAAAGCGCCTCAAGGCCTGGGGCTTCAACACGCTCGCCGAGTACGCAAGCCTGCACATGCTGCCGACGAGCGGCAATCCGGAGAAGATGCCGTTCGTTGCGCTCATGCGACCGTCGTACTACGGCCTTACCAACCAATGGAACCTCGCGCCCGGGCCCTTCAAAGACCTGATCAGCACGACGGACCCCGCGATCTATACGTACTATCGCGGAGGCACCACGCCGGACGTCTTTGATCCTAACTTCCACGCACATCCTGCTGGGTGCCGGGCTTATGGGGTTCGGCGTCTTCGCCACCGCGCGGCGC
>CAZASU010000298.1:0-2316 GCA_964487785.1 uncultured Gemmatimonadaceae bacterium
CCGTCGGCCAGCTCGGTGTGCAGCTCGCCGGCCAGGCACAGGAGGATGTGGCCCTTGCTGCACCAGTGATTGGCGAGGTAGCCCGGCGAGTAGTCGACCATGCGCACGCGGATGCCGTTGAACTCTCGGGTCCGCCAGGTGGCTTCGCCGGTCTCGCCCGGATGCACGGTCGGCTCGACCGCCGACCAGTCGGTGGTGCCGAACGGAACGCTGGAGATCTGCACGTGATCCCTCCCGGCTCGATGACTCGGCGACGACCTCGCTCAGGCCAGGAGTAGCGAGACCGGGATGCTCGATCCCGGCGCCGCCAGCGGCGTGACCCGAGCGGAGGCGTCGAACACCTCGCGGCGAGCGTAGCGCCAGCCGAACGGCGCCGCGGCATCGGGAGCCGGCTCCCGGTACACCTCGAGGACGCGGTCCACGAGATTCAGCACCCAGTAGTCCGCCAGGCCGGCCCGGGCGTAGAGGCTGCCCTTGCGCTGCCGATCGGCGGCGAGGCTGGACTCGGCCACCTCGACGGTGAGGACCGGCCGCGAAGGATGGGCGCGGCTGTAATCGTCCGGACTTCCGGGGACGACCGCGACGTCAGGCTCGGGTTCGGAGTCGTCATCGAGCCCGATGGGCCCCTCCGTGCGCACGTACCACTCGGGTCCAAACGCCGTCGCCAGCGCCCTGGCGGTTTTCACGATCGCCGTGTAGTGCGCGGCACCCTGGGGCTCGGCGACCATGAGCTGGCCACCGATGAGCTCGATCTCCTCGCCCGGCTGGAACACGCCCAGCTCGATCAGGCGCTCGTACTCCGCCCGGCTGAAGCGGCGCGTCTTCGTCTCGTAACTGGCCATCGCGCGCATCGTATCGGCCGCATGCGGGCGGGTCAACGTCTTCGGATGGAGACGTCGAGCGAGGCTGGCCCTGATCTAACACATATTTGCAGTTCGTACGTTCATATTTCATAAACGTTCACGTTACGTGTACACTAGGATTATCTGAACAGTGCTTAGGCTCCATCTAATGAACACCGAGGCTCGCCATGGCCCCAAAGACGCAAATATACGAACGAGAAGGCAGGGTCTTAGACGATGCGCTGGCCGCTTTGACTCGTACGACGGGACTCAACGCAGCGGTCATTAAACACGAGCCAAAGCCGGTGGCCGGTGGTCGCCCTGACGCCGCAATCCAGATAGAAGCAAACGGAAGGCGGTTCAGGTTTTTTGCCGAAATCAAGGCGGTTGATCGGGCAGTCGCCCTTGCGGCGGCCAAGCACCAGCTGCAACCCTACGGAGACACTGGTGTACTTGTCGCGCCGTACCTGACCGCCGAACTGGCGAATCGCTGCCGGAAAATCGACCTGCACTTCATTGACACCGCCGGCAATGCCTACCTGCGCGCGCCGGGCCTGTACGTTTTTGTCCGCGGCGAACGTCCCACGGCACTTCCAATCGGTACGCGGGGCGGAGGGACTACGACTGCCCTGAGAATCGTATTCGTCTTGCTCTGTAAGCCGCAACTTCTGAACGCGCCATACCGAGAAATCGTTGCGGCTGCAGGTGTTGCGCTTGGCGCCGTGGGATGGGTCTTCGTTGACCTCCAAGGCCGCGGCTACATCAACGGTGGTTTGCGAAGACGAAATCGCCGACTGCTGGAGCCTGCTCGGTTGCTCGACGAATGGGTTACGAACTTCCCGACTAAATTGCGACCGAAGCTGAATCCACGCCGGTTCGAGGCCCTCGACCCCGACTGGTGGCAGACGACGCGCCTGGGAGCCGGTGCACGCTGGGGAGGCGAAGTGGCGGCGGCAAAACTGACTGGATATCTGAAGCCAGCCACGTACACGATCTACGTAGATCCAAACAACGCAGCCGAGGCCCTCGCCGCCCTCGTGAGGCAGCACCGCCTGCGTGCTGCGCCACACGGCAACGTGGAAATTCTCGATGCGTTCTGGAACTTCGAGCCGCAAGACCAGCCCGACGTTGTGCCTCCAATCCTCGTCTATGCCGATCTGATGGCCACGCTGGACCCGCGCAACCTCGAAGTGGCAAAGCGAATCCGCGAAGAATACATCGATCATGCTCTCCGTCGCGCGTGAGCGTCCTCTCGCTCCTACGACGCTGGCGATTCTGAAGCTCGTCGATCGTGTTGTGCGCGAGCAACGGCTCGACTACTTCGTAACGGGTGCGACGGCCCGGGACATTGTTCTCTATGGTGTCTTCGGAATTGACACTGGTCGCGGAACGCTCGATGTGGATCTCGCTGTAGCTCTGGACAGCTGGCCGCAATTCGACGCTGTCAAAGACAGTCTTCTGGCAACAGGCGCAT
>CAZASU010000299.1:0-2316 GCA_964487785.1 uncultured Gemmatimonadaceae bacterium
CCGACTTCTTTCTAGAAGCCCGGCTGCTCCTGGTGCACAGGGTCATTCAGAACTATCGCTGGTACCATCGCTCCCACCGGGGTCTCGTGTTGACCCTCGGGAATGACGAGCAGCGCGTTGGCCAGAACCATGGACGTGAGGATCCCCGACCCCTGAGGCCCGGTGAGCCGGGCTTCGGGGCCATTCGGTCCCTCGGTCACAATCCCCCGCAGGAAATGCTGCAGCTTGGGCTTCAGGTGTATCGGTTCGGCCATCCGGACCGGCACACTGCGGCGGAACACCCGTTCGTGACCCATCATCCGCCGGATCGCCGGGTGGACGAACAGCTCGTAGGTCACCATCGTGCTCACCGGATTTCCCGGGAGTCCGATCCACGGCACCTCACCCAGTAAGCCGAAGCCAACCGGCGCTCCCGGCCGCATCCTAAGCTTCCAGAAACGCTGCTGGGCGCCCAGCTCATCGAGCACGCTCCGCACGTAGTCGTGCTCCCCGACACTGATGCCGGCCGTTGTCACCAGGAGGTCGCAGTCCGTGGCGCGGGCCAGGTGCTGGCGAAGGCTGTCGGGCGTATCGGCCGCGATCCCCAGGTTCACCGGCTCCCCGCCGGTCTGGCGTACCAATGCCACCAGCGTGTGGGTGTTGCTGCTGGCGATCTTCCGGCCGCTGAGGATCTCCTCCGGCTGATCCACGTCCACGATCTCGTCGCCGCTGCCGAGTATGGCCACCCGAGGCCGCCGGTACACCAGCGGGTGGGCCACCGCCAGCGAAGCCAGCACACCGAGCTGCGCGGGGCCGAGCTCGGCGCCGGCGGTAAGAACCCTGCTGCCTTTCCGGATGTCTTCGCCCGCCCGCCGGGTATTTACGCCCACGTCGCGGTCTTTGAGGATGGTGACGGTGTCGGCGCCCTGGTCGGTGTCTTCCTGCCGGATCACGCTGTCGGCCCCTTCCGGCAGGGGTGCGCCGGTGAAGATCCGGGCACACTCGCCGCGGCCTATCCTGTGGGTCGGAAAGCGTCCGGCAGGAATGTGTTCGACCACCCGGAGCCGCACCGGGCTTACCTCCGCCGCACCGCGAACGTCCTCGCCCCGCGCGGCGTAGCCATCCATCGCCGAATTGGTCCAGGCCGGAATGTCGAGCCGGCTCACGACGTCCTCGGCCAGCACGCCGTCGAGAGCGTCGTCGAGCGGTATCCGCAGGGCCGGCTGCCGCCGCACGTCCATCAGAATTCTGCCGGCGGCCTCCGCGGCGCCGAGAGGGACGCTCACGAGTCGAGGACCAGCGATCGGTCCCAGGCCAGGGTGGCGAGCAGTTGGAGCCAGATCGTGTCCTGGAAGCGGAGGACGGGGCACTGGGCCCGAAAGTCCTGATCGTCGGTGACGATAGCTACCCACTCCCGGGCATTGGGAGCCGAAGGGTCGTAGAGCGGCCGGTCGCCGGCCGCCCGGCGGAACACCTCGATTTTGGGGAGCGGCGCGGTCTTGAACCCTTCCGTGAGCACGATGTCGGCGCCTTGCATGTACCGCCGCGCCAGTCCGATCGGATCGTAGTCGTCCGGGCTCCGCTCGAATAGCACCCGCAGATCCGGCGAGGCGATGAGCACTCGCTCAGCCCGCCCCTCATTGAAGTGCCGCCAGGTGTCGCTGCCGGTGCGGTCCACGTTGGCGGGGTGGTGCCCGTGCTTGATCGTCATGACCCGATGGCCCCGGCGGGCCAGCTCGCTCGTCAGGGCGACGGCGAGGGTCGTCTTTCCAGCATTCTTGCGGCCGATTACGGAGATGATGCGCGTTGGCGCCACAGCTGGTCCGCTCGTGCGAGGTCGTCCGCGGTGTTCACGTTGAAAAACAGCAGCTCAGGGTCCGCCAGAGCCCGTACCGCTTCCAGAGGGAGAATTCCGACCCGGATTCGGTCGTGAAAGCCGATGGCCCGGAGGTTGCCGGCCGCCAGGCAGTCGGCGATCGCCTGCCGGCAGGCCGGACCATAGGCGGCGCAGAGCGGTTCCACGCCTCTGCGGCCACCACTCTCGGGCAGCATGGCGTCATGGTTGTCCAGTCCTTCAGCGAGCGCGCGGATCAAAGACTCGGAAACGAATGGCATGTCCCAGGCGACGCACACGACCGGCGCCGGTGATTCCACCACGGCGGTATAGATGCCGCCGAGGGCTCCGAAGCCGGGCCGCGCGTCGCCGACCGTTCGGAGATCCGGCCGCCAGGTCGGTGCATCCTCTGCGTTGGCCACCAGCAGGGGAGGCTCCCCCAAGGCTGTCGTCATCACCCGCACCAGCTGGTCGAGGATCCGTTCGCCGCCAACCAGCTCCAG
>CAZASU010000300.1:0-2314 GCA_964487785.1 uncultured Gemmatimonadaceae bacterium
GACCGGCATGGAATGGACCGATACCACCGACGTTCCGATCAGGGCGGACGCCTTCGACGCGACCGAGCACGGGGTCACCAGCTATCGCGCGGTCGACAGTGACGATCCGCGGGCCAAGAAGGCGATCAAGCTGGAGAGCAACGGATCGTACGAGCGAACGGGAAAGGGAGTGCAGTTCCAGCAGCAGCTGGAGATGTCCGGCCGCGGAACGCGGACCGCGGTCCATTATCTAAGCCAGGATGGCGCCCTGCTTTCGGCCCGGGGCAGCGATGCGGGCGACATGACGATATCGGTACCTGCGGTGGGCCAAACGGTGCCGGTGAAGCAGGCGGGGAGCTACACCATCACGGCTATTCGGCAACCGAAGCGGTAGGCGAGCCCGCTTCGGTCTCGCGCTGCCTGAGGCGTTCGATGCGGTCGATGGCCCCCACCCTGATCCGGCCGAGAGTGCCGCTGAGCCGCTGGCGGACCTGGGCCCCGCTCTCTGGGGCGAGTAAGGCGGCAACGCCGGCCCCGATCAACAATCCGGCCACAGCAATGATCTGCTTCTCCCGCCGCGACTGATTTCTACGCCTCCGAATCTCACGCCGCAGCTGTGCCACGGTCCCAGTCGCGTCACCCCGAAGGCTCCGCAGGCCCCGGCCGACACGTTTCCGAGTTTCGCCGCCTTCATCGGGCGCGAGGAGAATAGCCGCGCCGGCGCCGAGAGCCGCCGCCAGCACCGCCAGCGCGACAAAGCCGCCACGCTCGCCCGCCGGTGAGTCGTCAGGAGTTCCGTTTTCCAGGTCGGTGTTAACGTCTGCCATAAAACCTCCAACATCCATCTCAGGATCAATCCACGAGCCTCAGCGGCATCACCAGAGCAAGATAGCTGGCCGGATCATCCCAACCCACCGGCTCACACGTGGCGGCCCGCTCAGGGGCCTTGAAGGTCATCCTGACCTCATCGGTCGGGATGTACTTCAAGATTTCGAGGAGGTAGGCCGCGTTGAAGCCGATCTCGAGTGGATCGCCCTCGTAGCTGACGTTGAGCTCCTCCTGGGCCTCACCGAGGTCCGGGGTCTGGACCGAGAGCTTGCACGAGCCGTTGGCGAAGGCCATCCGGATCCGGTGAGTCTGGTCGCTCGCCACGATGCTCATCCGACGCAAGGCGGCGGTGAGCGCCGACTTGTCCGCCGTCGCCACCTTGTCGTTCTCCCGCGGGATCACCTGCTCATAGTTCGGATAGGGCCCTTCGATCAGGCGGGTGAAGATCTGGGTGGTGCTCGAGCGGAAGCCGAGGTGGTTCTCGCTGCGGGCGATCTCCACGATCTCGTCGGTGCCGAAGAGACGCCGGATCTGCTCCAGCGCCTTGGGCGGCACGATAAGGTCGGCCTGCGATGCTCCGCTCGCTTCGACCGTGGGCACGTCCATCCGGGCCAGCCGGTGGCCGTTGGTGGCTACCATGCGCATCCGCTCGGGGCGCAGCTCCCACAGCACCCCGTTGAGGATGGGACGGCTCTCCTCGGTGCTGGCGGCAAAGGCGACATGGCCGATGAGCTTCTGGAGCTCCCGGGAAGAGGTGCGCCAGCCTCCTTCGAACTTCACACTGGGGAAAGCGGGGAACTCTTCGCGCGGCAACCCGAGCAGCTTGAATCTCGAGCGGCCGCATTCGATGGTCACCCTCTGTTCCCCGGACGCGGTCAGACGGATGGCGGCGCTGGGCAGCTCCCGCACGATCTCGACCAGTTTGCGCGCCGGCAGCGTGATGGCGCCTTCCTGATCGACCGATGCCGAGACGGTGGTACTGACCGAGACGTCGAGATCGGTGCCTGAGAGACGGATGCCGTCTTTGGTCGCCTCGAGCAGGATATTCGACAGGATCGGCAGCGTCGTCTTGGCAGGGACGCTGGCCGCCACGGCAACGAGACCTTCCTGGAGTTGCTCCCGCGTGATCGTAAGCTTCATTCCGCTCCTCAGGAGGCTATAATCAGATACTACTCTTCCATTTAAAATACTTAGTAGTGGTAGTAGAGGGTCTTGATATGTGGAGCGCCGCTACAACAAGTCCGCGCGCCCGCACTTACGGCCCCTCAGCACTGTCGACAGCGTGTGTACGATGGGGATGGCGCTCGGCCACGCTGCCACGATCTCCACTACTATCCAGAATTCCCACAGCCTGCGAATCGCGCGGGGATTATTCTGCGCACAACTCCTGGCGCGCGTGCTCCACCCGCTCTCGGAAACTGCGATCGCGCGACATCTGGCGGCTCACCTTGTCCACGCTGTGAATCACGGTCGAATGATCCCGGCCGCCAAACGCCTGACCGATTTC
>CAZASU010000301.1:0-2291 GCA_964487785.1 uncultured Gemmatimonadaceae bacterium
GAGGACGGCTTCACCAACTCGGTGCAGGTCCTCTCCCGGGACCTGCTCAAGCTGGACGGCCTGTTCGCCTCACGCTCTCACCCCGTTCTCGGCCGGGCGCTAGCCACACCCACAATGCTGGAGGCAGGAATCAGCCGGAACATTACGCCCCCGGTTGCACGAGCCGTGCTGGATGTCCGCAGCACGCCGGATTGGACCCATGAGGAGCTCGCCCAGGAGCTCCGAACCGCGCTCACCTGCGATGTCATCGTCACGTCCCGCCGACTGGTTCCTTGCGAGACGCCGCCGGGCTCGCGGCTGCTGATCACCGCGTCCCAGCTGCGTCCGGCCGCCACCCACTTCGGCAGCCCGACCTGCTCCGATTGGGTGTTCTTCCGGGAATTCGATGCCATCAAGTGCGGGCCTGGTACCAGCCGCCGGTCGCACACCGCGGACGAGTACGTCGACATCCCCGAGGTCACGGCGGCCCGGGGCTTCTACGGACAGCTGGTGCGCGCCTACCTCTCAGGACACTAGGAACATGGACCGGCCTACCACCCTCTGGAGCTCCACCACTCCCGACCAGCGCCTGTTCGAATACACGACCGGCGACGACCGCACCTGGGACGCTCGACTGCTGTCCTGGGATGTGCTGGGGAGCCTCGGTCACATCGAGGGGCTGCGCGCCGCCCGTTTGATTACCGCCGCCGATCATGCCCAGATGCGCCGCGGGCTGCGTGAAGTATTCAACGCGACATCGCGGGGCCGCCTCAAGCTCGACCGCCGGCACGAGGACGTCCACACGGCGGTGGAGTATTGGCTTACCAGCCGGGTGCCAGGCACCGGCGAGCGGCTGCACACCGGCAGATCCCGCAACGATCAGGTGGCCTGCGATCTCCGGCTCTTCCTCAAGGACGAGCTGCTCAAGGTCAACGCCGCCGCCCTGGGACTGGCCGGCGCGCTGGTCGATTTTGCGCAGAGTCATCGCAGCGTGCTCTGGCCCGGCTACACCCACGGCCGGCGAGCCATGCCCTCGTCCGTGGGCCTGTGGGCCGGCGCGCTCGCCGAAGGTTTGCTCGATACGGTAGAATCGCTGCCCGCGCTCTGGGCAAGGGTCGACCGCTCACCGCTCGGAAGCGCGGCCGGATATGGCGTGCCGCTGCCGCTCCAGCGCAATGTGGTGGCTCGGGCGCTCGGCTTTTCCGGGCTGGACGTCAACGTGGCTTCGGTGCAGGGGGGACGGGGCAAGCTCGAGGCCGCCGTGCTGTTCTGGTGTACCCAGCTGGGGCATGACGTCGCCCGGCTGTCTCAGGATGTGATCGTGTTCAGCGGGGAGGAGTACGGCTATCTGACCCTTCCGGCCGACCTGGCCACCGGATCGAGCATCATGCCGCATAAGCGGAACCCCGATCTGTTCGAGCTCACCCGCGGACGGGCGTCGGCCGTCGAGGGCGACCTGCTCGCGGTGCTGCAGATCAAGGCCAAGCTCTCCGGCGGCTATCACCGCGATTTCCAGCTGCTCAAAGAGCCTCTCATGCGGGGACTGGATCGCACCGGGGCCATGCTGGAGGCCGTGACTCATGCGCTCCCGAAGCTCGGGGTAGACCCAAAGCGCTGTCAGGCGGCGTTGGCCGGCGGAGCCATGGCCACTGACGAGGTGATGCGGCGGGTGGAAGCCGGCCGCCCGTTCCGTACTGCGTACCGCGAGGTGGCAGCCGCGCTCAAGGATGGCGAAAGCTTCGATCCGCCTCCCCCGGCCCGGATTATCTCCCGCCGGAGCTCGACCGGTGGCCTGGGCAATCTCGGCCTCCCGGGTCTGAAGAAGCGGATCCGGCAGTCGCGCTCCTGGAATACGCGCGAACGGCGGCGCTTCGACCGGGCGATGAGCAAGCTGGCCGGCAGGGCTGTCCCGCTGCCATGACCGCCGACCGCCGCAAACGCCACCTCAAGATTCTCGAGCTCATCAGCACCCGTCCGGTGCGCACCCAGGAGGACCTGGCGGATGCCTTGACCGCACTAGGATGGGAAGTCACCCAGTCCTCAGTGAGCCGGGACATCGCGGCGCTCCGGCTGGTGAAGGTGGATGGCGCTTATCGCCGGCCACCACCGCGAGCGGCGCGGAAGGATCCCGACGAGCAACGGGTCGGTGAAGGGGTATTGACGATGGAAACGGCAGGTGATGCACTGGTCGTGCTCCATACCCCGCCGGGCGAGGCCAACCATGTCGCCGTCGCGCTCGACAGGCTGGCCTGGCCCGAGGTGATCGGGAGCATCGCTGGGGACGACACGATCTTTCTTGCGGTGAAGGATTC
>CAZASU010000302.1:0-2279 GCA_964487785.1 uncultured Gemmatimonadaceae bacterium
ATCAGCTCCCGCCCTCCGCGCACCAGCCGCCACATGCCCTCGGCGCGCTCTGGTGTGAGCTCAGAGAGGAACTGGCGAGCCGAGGAGAGGCTTTCTTCCAGCGTCGCGAGGAGCTCGGCCGCCGTACGCGCCTCGGGCTGAACGAACTCGGGGGCTTCGCACACATCAGGTGCCAAGACGTGGGTTCCCAGACTCGGGATGATCGCAACGTGAAGCGCGAGCTGCCCGAGCGAAGACGACCTGGGGTGCGGCCGCCAGCTCAGCTTGTCCTCAGGAACTCGCTGCAGCACCCGGCGCGTGGCCTGCGCCTCCTGCTCCAGCTCCCGGAGTAGCATCTGAGGGATTTCCCAGGTTTCAGTGGTGCGAGTCATCTGGACCTCCCAAAAACTGTGAGCATAGCCGCTCAGCCCCACACCACATACCACAGGTCATCTGCTGATGTAAGCCCGGAAGAAGGCAGGGTCAAGTGACAGGAGGCAGCGCCCGCGAACGCCTTCTTCTCGGCCTACTCTCCATCGGTACCGAGGCCGCGGACACGCCCGACATGGCCAGGCGGGCGCGGAGCGCGGGACTGATCGATTTCCGGACCAGCGCCTGGATCATCTCCGGCGTGGGCGGTTCCTCGGAGCCGATCGGCTTGGCCTCTCCAGCCTCGAGCGCCAGCACCGGCACGCCGTCCCGGTAGAGGATGCGATTCCGAGTTACACCTGTCACTCGCTCTCCAGGCGTGATGATGCCGGTGAGGTTGAGCGGGTCCGCCGCCCCGACCGCCACGAGAGCCCCTCCGCCCTCGAGCCGGCGGATCGCGCGAAGCTGCCCCACCGCCTCGGACAGGGCAAACTGCTCACCCGACATGCCGGATACGAAACGGCCGCCACGGATCTCACCTCTGGCCTCGAGCCGGCGAAACACCATGAGCAGCTCGCGCCAGGGCGGGGCACCGGTTTCCCGGGCCAGGAGGCGCTTGAAAACGACGCCGTAGCGTCGGAGGAGGGTGCGGGCGAACAACTCGGTGGGACGAGAGTCGGCCCCTTCGCTGCGCTCAGGGTGACAAAGAAGGGACCACCGTCCTGCAGTCTCGATCCCCACCGGCGCCGTCCGATACCGCCGAGTGGCTCCGCTGAGCGGCTTGCGCTTGCTGGAGGGGGTGATCAGGGCACGCAATCCGGCAAAGCTGTCGGAGGTGACCAGTCCCAATCCCGCCAGGTCTGCCAGGCCTTGCTCCACCTGAGTCGGCAGGAGGCCCGTCATCGCAGTCAGCTCATGGAAGAACGAGGCTCCGCGTTGTTGCAGGGTGTCTCTGACCGCCCTCGCGTAGCTCGACAGCTCGTACCCTTCCCCATTCTTGTGGGCGAGCCATGCATCCGCATGCTCCCGGAGGAACAACGCGATCGGAGTTGACCGAATCGGCCCCGCTGCCCCGCCGCCCCGCTGCCCCGCCAATCTCCCCCACGCCACCCGACCCATCATGCACAGCGTGTCCAGCAGCATCGGGTCGTACTCGCTTACCCGGCCCGCGAGCACGTCGCTCTCCCACGCGGCGGCGGGAAGCTCGAAGCCATCCAGCTGCGCGATGACCGTGGCCAGTCCCTCGAGACCTGCCGCTCGCTGATCCGGATCGACCCGCTGCCAGGCGAACAGGAACCGCATGAAGTCCGCCGCACTCACCGGCTCGATCTCGGCCCGGAGCCGGTGGAGGGTGTAGCGGTGGATCCGGGCGAGCAGCCGGCGGTCACACCACTCGAGCGTGTCTGATTCAGGGGTAAATCCGCCGCGCAGCACCACCCCCTCCGCCTCGAGGGCAGCCAACGCGATGTCGGCGTCTGATTCGGTGACGTTGAGTGTGGCCCCAAGCTGTGCGGCAGTGGTCGGCCCCGTAATCCCAAGCCTCCCGCGAAACAATTCACGGGTTGCGTCTGCCTGGCTGATTTGATCTGTCCCGCTGCCCCGCTGTCCACCCGCCCCGCTGACTTCCGGCAGCCGCTCCGTTGCCACCCACAGGGCCTGCCCGTCGCCCAATGTCACCCGAGCCCCCCGTCCGGCATCCAGCAGCTCCCGCCAGTAGCCGTTCCATGACTGGCCTTCCCGGCCGGACAGCCCCTCGATCTCGGTCAGGAACCCTGAGGTGAGCAAAGCATCGTGCAGCTCGTCGGCGTCCCGCACGTCGGGCCAGGCTTCGTCCCGCACCCGCTCGATGGCCGCCGGGTCGAGCGCGCCGAGGTCGTCGGCGGAGGAGGGCTCGAAGGCGCGGCGGGTGTAGACCGCCTGGGTGCGGCGCT
>CAZASU010000303.1:0-2270 GCA_964487785.1 uncultured Gemmatimonadaceae bacterium
GCACTCTACCGGCACCGGACGGGCATCGAGCCTCGCCGGCATTGGTAAAGAAGAACCAGTAGCTGCGCACGGAAGTCACGAAGCGAAC
This sequence comes from uncultured Gemmatimonadaceae bacterium, assembly GCA_964487785.1. Taxonomy (GTDB): domain Bacteria; phylum Gemmatimonadota; class Gemmatimonadetes; order Gemmatimonadales; family GWC2-71-9; genus CAVVWJ01. The sequence goes on from CAZASU010000303.1 coordinate 89, forward strand.
CTACGACCCAGCGCGGAGGGTTGTCAAGGGCATGGGAGCTTATCTTCTGCGGGTGCCTCACCAGGTTATGACCTGTCCTCGAGCCCTGCTTCTGCTGCTGGTGCTGGCCATCCCACGCTCGGGCCAAGCCCAGGGGCTGCCCGAATTCGGTCCGCTCAACCCCGTGGCCAGCTCGCGCAGCGGGCTCTATTTCCAGCCTTTCCGCGAACCCCAGCCGGGACGTTGGCGCCACGCGGTGGCCCTGGATTACGCCAGCCTCATCGAGTACAACCGGCTCGACCAGGCGGACTATGTCCTGGATTCCGAGGTTCTTCGGCTGAGCTTTGCCGCGAGCCGGGATATCGGCCGGCGGACGTTCCTGACGCTGACCGCATCGGTCGGGGGTGCCTATCCCGGATTCCTGGATGGATTCCTCGACTGGTATCACGGCAAGCTCGGCTTCAGGATGAGCGAGCGCGAACAAAGGCCGCAGGACCGGTTCCTCTATTCCATCGTCCTCCCCGACGGCAGAACCGTCAACCGGGCAAGACGGGACCTGTTCCTGGGCGATGTTCGGGCGGGGCTGGGAATCCGGGTCAACTCGCAGCTTCAAACCGTTCTCTCTGTCACACTCCCCACGTCAACCGGGCCCGAAGGATATGGGCGAGGGGTCCCTTCCGTGGCGGTCCTGAACACCCTTCGGGCCCAGGTGACCCAGCGGCTGATCTACGAGGGCAGCCTCGGTGTTGGTGTGACCCCGGCGCATGGGCGCCTGGCCGATCTCCAGAACACAGCCATGCTGGCGGTGAGCTCAGGCCTGCGCCATCGCATCTGGGGGTACCAGTCGCTCTTCGCGAACCTGTTCTATCATTCTCCGTACTACCACGACACCACGCTTCCGGCTCTCGACCGGCGGGAGCTTTCGCTGGACTTCGGGTGGACACTGCAGACTCGGGGCGGGGGAGAATGGCGGGTTGGGCTCACTGAAGATCTCGAGCCCGGAGGGCCGGGGGTTGATCTGGTCTTTCGGGTAGGAAGGACCTTCTAGGGATCGATCCTCACTTCGGTGCTGCAAAGAGAAACTGTTCCATGTTGTTGAACAGAAACTCTTTAGCTTTTGGCTCCCGCAGGTTCAAGCCATAGTGGTTGATCAGCTGCTGCTGGGTCTTGAGCCATTCACCCCAGCACACACCGCAAATTTCTTCATAGGCACGACGTCCCAGATCGTTCTGGAAGGGCTGGAATGCCATCGGCTCCTGGTCCAACCCGCAACGGGTACAGTGCAGCGTAGCCATGGGGGCAAGATAGACCGCTCCAGGAATGTGATCTAGTCTATCGTAGGATCGTTGAGCAGCCATTAGAATGGTTCAGGGAGCGAGACGGCGGTGGTCTCCTTCATGATGCCGGAGCGCTCGGGAGCCGCTCGCAATTCCGAATCCGGTGCCGATACCGAACACGAGTGCTGTGGCAAGCGTTATAAGTGGCAGAAGGACAGCAGGCCAAGCCACTACGGCAGCCACAGTACCCGCCACGAAGGGGGCCATCGGGGAGTGGACAGCGTCCACGAACCGGAGCCGGCGGCGGACAAAAGTGCGGGCCAGGATGAAGCCAAGTGCGCCCGCGGCCAGCGTGATAATGATTTGCAGCATATAGGGTTCCATATATGAGGGTGTTGCGCTCCGTTACAGTACGAAACGTCTGAACGAAAGATTCAGGCTTCCCTGCCCCCGCGCGCATCCGGAACCGTGGTATGCGAATCGCGGGCAGAACTACCAATCGTATCCTTGCCTAAGCTCCCTCAGGGAAGGAGCCAAACGATGTCTAGACAACATCCGACGGTGCAGGTGCCGAACATCGGCCCTATGGATCATGCGTGGGATTTGCTCGGCGAGTGGCAGGCTGAATTCGAGCTGCCCGAGACTGAGTCGCCGGTGCACGGCAAGGTGACGTTCAGTTCATGGACTGATGCGGAGCTGCAGCTCGACCCCATCGAAGCGGCGATTGCCGGGATTCCGTCCAGCGTGCCGCTGGAGCGCGCCAGCGAGATCCATCTCACCGATGCGGGCGGAGGCGCGCTGCAGTGGGTGCTGCACGCCCCCTCCACCAACTGGTCGCTTCAGGCCACGCTCTGGCCCGGCTCGTTGCACCTGTTCGTCCACGACGCAGACGACGACGAGGAGCAGCTCTACCGGGCCCGAGCGAC
>CAZASU010000304.1:0-2260 GCA_964487785.1 uncultured Gemmatimonadaceae bacterium
GAGATCTGCAGGCTGCCGTCACCCCCGATGGAGACCAGGGCGTCAAAACCGCTGGCCTGGAACGCGGCAACCAGGTCGTCGGACCGGTCGGTCTCCTGCTCGTTTCCCTCGGCATCCCTGGTCACGTAGCGGAACGGGTTGCCGCGGTTGGTAGTGCCCAGAATGGTCCCGCCGAGGTGGGTGATGCCACGCACCTCCGCCGGCCCCAGGGGAACGACACCGTTGAAGCTGAGGAGACCTTCGTAGCCACGCTGGATGCCGTACGACCGCCACCCGCGGTTATGAGCCGAGAGTACCACGGCCCGGATCACCGCGTTCAGACCGGGGGCGTCACCCCCGCCAGTGGAGATGGCAATGCGCATGGGTCACTTACCACTTCTCAACTGTTGGACGGCCTTGAGGACTTCTCCGGGCTCGGCGTGTCGCCGCGATGCCTTCTTGGAGAATACCGGCCTGCCGTCGACCGCCACCTCGAACACACCGCCCGAGGATTCGATCAGCCTGACTTCAGTGTCGGGGTATGCCTGCTTCAACTCAGTCGCCAAACTGGCGGCTCGGGGTTGGTAGTTTCAGACCACACAATACTGGATGGTGACTTGCATTATTGGGCACCCTGTCACGAGAGGCGGGCACGCACCGCCGCGAATCGTAGTGACGCTGGGAGGGGATGCCAAGGGGACCGGCCCCGATGTGACCCCGCTCCTTGTCAGCTTCTCCCTCCCGTCGTATCTATTTGACCCATGCGAACCTATCGGTTCCCCGGCGGGGGATGGGCCCGGGCGCTGCGGCACCTGGGCGTTCTTGTGGCTACCCTTGCGTCCGTGTCGATTGCCCAGGCGCAGGAGCGCCGGAACCTCTTCGAAGCCAGTGCCGCAGGGGGCTACCAGTCCTACGGGAGCACCGCCGACCTGGGCAGCTCCTTTGGAGGATTACTGCGAATCGGCCTGTGGCTGCCGCTCAATTTCTCGGTCGAGGCGGAGGGTTCCACTGCGAGTGCCAAGGCCAAGACCACCGACATCAAGGTCGGGGTCAAGACCGGCTCGGCGGCCCTGCTGTACAACCTGCCTTTCGGCGCCCGGAGCTGGGGCCATGCCAAGCTCGGATTTGGCGGGACAAAATACGGCGGCGATTGTACGGCCCCCGGCGCAAGGATCTGCGGCACCACCACGATGTTCGTCGCGGGGCTCGGGTTCCGGGTTGGTCTTACCCCGGTCCTCATGGTGCGGGGTGAGGGCGTGATTCACCCCAACCGCGGCAAGACCCGAACCGGCACCCCGGAGGAGCAGACCGTCACCTTCTCCAATTACGGTGTGAACCTCGGCGTAAGCCTGATGCTGGGTAGCAAGCCGATTCCGGACAGCGACGGCGATGGGATCCTGAACAACCGTGACCGCTGCACCGGAACTCCGGCGGGCGCGCAGGTGGACGGGCGCGGCTGTCCGGCCGATAGCGACGGGGATGGCGTACCCAACGGTGTCGATCGCTGCCCCAGCAGCGGGAGCGGCGCCCTGGTTGACGCGGCTGGGTGCAGCCAGGACAGCGATGGTGACAACATCGCCGATGGGATCGACCGGTGTGCCGATACCCCAGCGGGCGTTCTGGTGGATTCGAGCGGCTGCCCGCGCGACAGCGATGGGGACAGCATTGCCGATGGGCTGGACCGTTGTTCAGACACGCCCAAAGGCGCCACGGTGGATGCCCTGGGTTGCCCGGGTGATGAGGACGGTGACGGAGTGCTCGATGGACTGGACCGCTGCCCCAGGACCCTTGCAGGGGCCAGCGTCAACGCTGCCGGGTGCGCAGCCGGGCAGCAGGGAAGGCAGCCGCCGGCGCCACGCGCCGACACCTCGGCGGCGCGGCCGCCCCAACCCCGGCCCCAGAGCCAGCCGAGCGGTCAGGCTATGGTGGGCGGGCAGCCGATGGTGCTGGAAGGCGTCACCTTCGGCACTGGAAGCGCGCGACTTCAAGCGAGCGCCTATGTGGTGCTCGACTCGATAGCGAAAGTACTTGCGGCCAATCCAAGTCTTCGGGTGGAGATCGGCGGTCACACCGACGAGGGAGGAACACCGGCCGACAACATGCATCTCTCCAACCTGAGGGCGGAGGCGGTGCGAAACTACCTCGTGGCCAAGGGTGTGCCATTCCAGCAGATGGTTGCCCGAGGATACGGATCCAGTATGCCCCGAACTCCTGATACGACCCCGCGCGGGCGGGCAGCCAACCGAAGGGTCGAGATCCGGCCGATCGCGGCCGGTCAGTA
>CAZASU010000305.1:0-2259 GCA_964487785.1 uncultured Gemmatimonadaceae bacterium
CAGATCTTCGGCGGCTACGGCTACACCACCGACTACCCGGTGGAGCGGATGATGCGGGACGCCAAGGTCTGCGAGATCGGCGAGGGTACCAGCGAGATCCAGCGGATCGTGATCGGGAGGCATATTCTCGGGGAAACGGTGGATTGATGCGTCAAGGGTCAAGGGTCTAGAGTCTAAGAGACTCAAACAGTCTCGGTGCTGTGCTGGGACTTAGACCCTGGACCCTAGACACTCGACCCTCCATCATTGCTCTAACCCACTCCGTCTCATATAATTAGCTCCAGCAGCGACGCGCTCTTCCGCGGCATGCTCCTCTCTCGGCGTGGGCAGGCCAGCCGGGGAGCGCGTTTTCTCTGGGGCGAGTGAATCATCGGAGTCAGCGCTCCGGTGATCTCCACGAGGTCATACTTGAAGCGCGAGATCCTGATCAACGGTAGCCAGCGGGAAACCCGCGTGGCGATCCTGGAAGACGATAGGCTGGTTGAGCTGCTGGTGGACCGCCCCGACCATCGCCGCACGGTCGGCGACATCTATCTGGGCCGGGTGGAGGCGGTCCTTCCCGGCATCCAGGCCGCCTTCGTCGACATCGGTCTCGAGAAAAGCGCTTTTCTGCACGCCTCCGACCTCCTCGAGCCGGACGAGGATGAGGAGCCGGAGGAAGAGGAAGCTTCCCCCGACGAAGATGAGGGTAGTACCGAACAGCCTGAGGTTGCCACCGAGGCTCCCGCCGAGGGTGCCCCTCCGGAGCGGAAGGGTGGCTGGCGCAGTCGGGATCGCCGCCGGGGACGCCGCGGCAACGGGGCCGCGGCCAGCGAAAAACCCTCCGCCGAAGTTCGCCAGCGCGAGATCTCGCCTCGCCACGCGGTCCCCAACATCCAGGACATCCTGAAGAAGGGCCAGAGCCTTCCGGTCCAGGTCACCAAGGAACCAATCGGCTCCAAGGGCTGCCGCGTCACGGCCCAGATCTCCCTGCCAGGACGATTCCTGGTCTACATGCCGTATGCCTCGAAAGTCGGCGTGAGCCGGAAGATCGAGAGCCGCGAGCAGCGTGGGAAGTTGAGGGAGATGGTCACCAAGCTGCTCCCCAAGGACTCGGGTGGAGTGATCGTTCGGACGGTGGCGGAGGGAGTGACCGAAGATCACTTCCGCCGCGAGATCGACTCCTTGCTCGCCCTGTGGAAGAAGATCAATCGGAAAAAGAGCTTCGTGCGCCGGGCGCCCGCGCTGCTTCAGCGCGAGACCAGTCTGACCCGGGGGATCATCCGGGATCTGTTCAGCGCCAAGGTCGATGCCTTGCACGTGGACATGAAGGAGCTGTACAACGAGATCGAGCAGTACCTGCAACAGATCGATCCCGACCTGATGAGCCGGGTCCACCTCTACACCGAGCCCACCCCGCTTTTCGACAAGTTCGACATCGAATCGGAGATTCGCGATCTCTTCAAGCCCCGGGTGGAGCTTCCGACCGGCGGCTCGCTGATCATCCAGCCGACCGAGGCGCTGATCAGTATCGATGTCAACACCGGACGCTACACCGGAAAGAAGGATCCGGAGAAGACGATCCTGCGAACGAACATCGAGGCCGCCCGGGAGATCGCCCGGCAGATCCGCCTGCGGGACATCGGCGGGATCATCGTGTGCGACTTCATCGACATGGAGACCAGGTCCAACCGGGAGAAGGTCCTCCAGGAACTGAGGACCCATCTCGGCCGCGATCGCGCCCGCACCAAGGCGCTGGCCGTGTCCGAGCTCGGCCTGGTGGAAATGACCCGCCAGCGAGTGCGCCCATCCCTCTGGCATTCGATGACGACCGACTGCCCCACCTGCGCCGCCAGCGGGCGCGTCTTTACTCCGGAAGTGGTCACCCGGCGGCTGGAGCGGGCTCTCAAGCGGGCCGGCCATGAACACCGTGAGCGCCAGCTCACCGTCCGGTTGCACCCCGAGGTGGCGCTCTATCTGCTGGAAGAGGAGCCCCGGCTGCTCCACACCCTGACCAAGCTGACGGGGGTGGACATCGAGCTCCGGGACGATCCCATGATGCGGCTGGACGAGTTCCGCCTCATGAGCCGGCCCGCGGGACGGGATGTGACGGAACTCTACGCTGTCGCGTAGAGGCGGGACAGCGGGGCAGCGGGGCAGGCGGGGAAGGACGTCAGCACTCGCGCGTCATCCCGAGCGTAGCGAGGGATCGGGTGGGCTAACGTCGGGTAGCAAAGCCGAACGGGCATCTGTGCCCCCTTGTCACAACCCCCATGCCTG
>CAZASU010000306.1:0-2254 GCA_964487785.1 uncultured Gemmatimonadaceae bacterium
GTGCCATCGTCGGTTCGCCTCGGTGTCGAAACCTCGCATCCAGGTGTCTCGAACGTCGTGCGAGACGTTGGTGTGGCTGTGAAAATCCACCACGATGTCATGAGGGTCTGTGCCCGTCAGGGCGAGCATCGGCCGGTGCCACAGGGCTCCGCCAACGAGGAATGTGGCCAGCAGCAGTAGCGAAACCGCCAGAATGCGGATCTCCTTCAGCATTGAAAACCGGGGTGCCGCCCGGTTGGCCACGGCGTTCCTAGGCCAAAGCAGGCGACCGACGCGCCATGCCAGATAGAGCGCCACAAGACCGACCAGAAAACCCCGGAGCCGCCCCATGCTCAGCATCGATACGCCATCCCACAGGGTGAACAGCGGCGCCAGGACCAGGTAGAGCCATGGCACCGCGAGGCCGAGCGAAGCAGGGGCAGCTCCGGCTACCGGGTCCGAGAGCGCGGGAACCGAGACCAGCCGGGCACACAGGAGAACCGCAGTCAACCCGAGTGGAGTGGCGAGACGGGCTCTGGCCCCACGCTGATTCATCGAGAGAGTGGAATGGGAGATGAGCTTAGACGACGATGATCTGGATGAGGAGTTCCCCCTCGGCGACGGCACCGCCGAGACCGGCGCCAGCGTACGCTGCCCTTACTGCGGAGAAATCAACGAGATCGCATTGGATCCCGGCAGTGGGAGCCAACAGGAGTATGTGGAAGATTGCCAGGTTTGCTGCCGCCCGTGGCGGGTAGCCGTGCACTACCAGTCCGATGGAACTGCCGAGGTCTCGGTCGAGGTGGAAGATCTCGGCTAGACTCCGCCCAACCAGGGATACCCCTGATCCTCCCAATATCCACCCGGCCGATCGTGGGTGAAGGTCACGGCGCTGAGGTATTTCGTCAGCTTGTAGCCCAGCTTCACCGGGGAGTAGAGCCTGAGAGGAGCGCCACGACTCATCATCAGCGGTTGATCGTTGTACGCGTAGGCCAGGATTGTCTGCGGATGCATGGCGCTGGCCAGATCCCAGCCATTGTAGTAAAGGCTGTCGAACGAGTCGAACCGGAGATACCGCGCCTCGGGTTTCGGCTTCACCAATGCGACCACAGTCGACAACGGAACACCGGTCCAGCTGCCCACCGCGGTCCAGCCCTCGACACAGTGATGTTTGACGGTGTACGACAAGCTCGGCAGGGTCTCGAGCGCCTGGAGCGTGAGGCGCATCGGATTGTGGACCAGCCCTCCAACCTCCAGGCTCCAGTCCCGGAGTTTGGCAGGCGCTGGGAACGATCCGGTACGATTGTAGGTGATCGAGTACGTGGGAAAGTTCTGCATCGGTGTTCTGGCCGAAACCGGGTATTCCCGGGCCATACGATTCGGTGAGAACAGAATCTTCTCCCCCACCCAGTCGTTGATCCTGCTGAGGGCCTTCAGTTTGGGCTCGAGTCCCGGCCCGCCCGCCCAGCCGCATGCCGCTATGACCGAGGTTGGACCTGCCACGGCGCCCAAGCGGACGAAGTCACGCCGGGTGAGCGATGGGACGCCGTCAGTCATGGCTGGGAAACCTTCCCCGATACCAGCCGGTGATCATGCCTCTGAGCGATGCCGGATCTACCAACAAGACAAGCCCGACGTGAAGCAGGGTAAAGCCGACGAAGAGCCAGACGGTTATGAAATGCCAGTATCGGGCAAGCTCGTAACCGCCGAACAGGGTGGTGAGCCAGGCCAGCTGTACCGGCTTGTAGATGGCGAAGCCGGTGAGGGTAGCGAGGGCGCCGAGCACCACGATGAAAGTGTAGGCTGCTTTCTGAAGCGCGTTGTGCTTGCCCTGAGGCGGGTGCTCTTTCCGCAGACGCAGGTAGTAGAGCTGCATCTGGATGGCGGAGCCGACGTCGCGAGGGCGAAAGAGCAAAGACCGCCATTCACCCGAAAATGCCAGGAAGCCGAGATAGACCAATCCGGTGATGACGAACGGCCAGGCGAGCGCGAAGTGCCAGTTGAGTCCGCCTGCCAGCCACCCACCGAGTCTTGCCCATTGAGGAATGGGGTGCCCATCCCACGGGTTGGGAAGGCCAAGCGGATGATCCCTCAGCCCAAAGTGAGCGTATGCATTGTAGATCTGAAGCCCACTGGCGATCATGCCGACGAGAAAGACGGCGTTGAGCCAGTGAGCGAGACGCACGACACCCGGGTACCGCTTGACCAGTGGTCGATGGACGGAGGCCGCGGATGCCACCACGGCCGACTCGGAGGCAGATCCCATGGCAGCTCG
>CAZASU010000307.1:0-2204 GCA_964487785.1 uncultured Gemmatimonadaceae bacterium
CAACGTAGAGGGGTCCACTTATGACCCGACCCTCGGGAGCCCACCTGTCGCCGGATGAGATCGATTCCTGGCTCGCCGGAACACTCGCTCAGGAATGGCAGCAGCATCTGGATCAGTGCCAGATCTGCCTCGAGCGAGCCCGCGCGGAGCACGAGATCGTGGAGCAGATCAGCGCGCTCCCGCTCATGAGCCCGGCCGCTGATTTTGCCGAGCGAGTCATGGCCTCCGTCGTGGTCCCCGATCCCTTTGCCATCCGCTCTCTTCAGGCCACGCACCGCCGCCTCTTTGCCACCCGGAAGTCGGTGGCCGTAGCCGCGAGTCTCACGTTGCTCCTGCTGGGCGCCATGGCCGGCAGCATTGTCTGGAGCCTTACCCACCAGGAAACCATCGCTACGATCGGAACCTGGCTCCTGGCCCAGGGTGGGCAGGTCGCCTGGCTGAGCCTGCGCGGCCTGGCCTCCAACCTGATCGAGCAACCCTGGTACAGCGGGATCCGCTCGCTGGTAGACAACCCGATCCGCCTCGCGCTCGGGTCGGGGCTGGCCTCCCTAGCCTATCTGGGCGGGGTGTTCGCACTGCGCCGCCTTCTGGCTCTACCAACCCAGCAGGTGGCCCATGCCGGGATCTAGGCGGATACTGGGGATCGCCGCCCTCCTCGCAGTGGTCGCAGGGCGCCCGGTCCTTCCTCAAGGTGGCCCCTCCATCGACCTCAGCGATCTCAGCCAGCCCACGGTGGTAGAAGACCGGCTCCGCACCGCGCTCCAACCTGGCGGCCAGCTCCGGGTCACCATTCCAGGCGGCACCGCACGCCGGGGCGACTACCGCCTGGGCTCGGAGGAAAGCCTCAGCGGACACCTGCTCGTGGTGGATGGGAATGCGGACGTCTACGGCACGCTGCGAGGCAATCTGGTGACGGTGAATGGAGATGTGGTGGTCCACCCGGGGGGCCTGGTGGCTGGCGATATCCTCACCCTGGGCGGCGAGGTGCGCGATCGCGGGGGCGAGATCGGCGGCGAGGTGCGAACCCTCCGCTCGGCGGTCATCCTTTCACCGGCGGCAAAGGCCGAGTCCGAAAAATGGACCCCCATTCAGAGCGTACTCCGCCGCCTGGCCGGCGTCCTCGGCGTCTTTCTTTCCCTATCGATGCTCGGCTTCGGATTGGTGATGTTCGGCCGGCAGAATCTCGAAGTGGTGTCGGATACCGTGTCCAACTCATTCGGACGAGCGTTCGTCACCGGCCTGCTGGGACAGATCCTGCTGCTGCCGACGTTCGGCATGCTGGTCGTGGGCCTGATACTCAGCGTCGCCGGAATCCTGCTGCTGCCCTTTGCCATCGCGGTGTTCGCCATGCTGGTTGTGGTGGGCGTCGTCGGAGGGTACCTCGCGGTCGCGCACGCCATGGGCGAGACCTACACCCGGAGGCGCATGGCCCTGGGCGTGGTCATCGGATCCCCCAACAGCTATCGCTACCTGCTCGTGGGTCTGGTGGCCCTGGCCAGTCTGTGGGCAGCCTGGGCCCTGTTCGGTTGGGTGCCGGTAGCCGGAAGCATCGTCTGGGGCGCGGCGTTTTTCATAAGCTGGCTGCTGGGGACGGCGGGGTTCGGCGCCGCGCTACTCAGCCGGGCCGGCATCAAGGAGAACTTCTCGGGCCGCTTGTTCCCGCCCGAGGCGCTCACCGACGAGTATCTCTGGGCCACACCCCAGTTCGGCGTCCCCGCGGGGCGGCGGCCGACCACCCGCACTCCCTCACGAGGGCTGTGAGCGTGCGGGCAGCCGTGACCCTCGGGTTATGCCTGTGGGCGGGCGCGGCGCACGCGCAGACCATGCGTCCGTTCAGCACCTTCCGGCAGCTACACGGAGAAACCCGCCTGAATGCGCGAGTCGAGTATGGAGCCGGAAGTCTCCGGGTAGAGCCGGGCCAGCCGGGCCAGCTCTACCACATGAGCCTCTCCTACGATGAAGACCGCTTCGTGCCGGTCAGCGACTTCGATGCGTCGAGCCGGACCGTTGTCCTCGGACTCCGGGCCGCGGGTCAGGGAGGCGTGCGCGTCGTGTCGGGTAACCAGCTCCGGCAGCTGGCCACCATAGCCATCTCGCCTCGAGCAGACCTTGCCCTCGACCTCAGCCTCGGCGCGGTGGACGCCGATATCGAGCTGGGTGGCCTCCGGATCTCCGATCTCGATCTCAAGACCGGCGCCAGCCGC
>CAZASU010000308.1:0-2203 GCA_964487785.1 uncultured Gemmatimonadaceae bacterium
TCCATTTCCCATATTTCTGGCGCAGAATCTAGGGCTCAGTCACTGCGCTGTCAATCACAGTTCCGGGCGCCGGCTCGGCCCGCGGAGGAACCGCTCAGCCAGCTGTTCCAGCCGCTCGTTTCCATCCTCCCGCGCCTCCGCCAGGATCCGCTCCACTACCGGGCGGAGACGGGGCTCCCCCCAGTAGTACCCGGTTGCCGACTCCGCACTGGCTGTATCGCCGAGGTGGGCCCCCTGAAGCAGGGCGCGGGCTGCCGCGACATCGAACCCCGGATCTTTACGGTCCGGCAGCGGAAAGCGCGGCCCTGCATCTCCGGCTCCCGCGTCCTCATTGACAAACGCTCTCGACATTCCCCAGTATAGCAAACTCGCTCGCCGCAGCCAGCCACGAAACCGCCCCACCTGCAGGGAGCAGGCGAGGCGGTTTCCTGAGGCCAGACCTTCGTTAGATAGAGCGGCGGAACGGAGCAGCCAGGGTCACCTTGAGGCGTGAGCCGACCGGCACGACTACGTCGCGATCCTGAGTTTCGACCGCGCGCTGCGCGCCTACTGCACCGCCTGCCACACCACCGATGACGGCTCCCTTGGTGCTGCCACCGCTGACTGCGGTGCCTAGCAGGGCGCCGGCACCCACGCCGACACCAACCTTGGCGATGTCACCGGCGTTGGTCTTCCGGTCTTTCAGGATGCGATCGAGGGCGCTGGCCGATCCCGAAAGGGGATAGCTGCGGCCACCGATCTGAACCCTGGTCGGAGTGAGCACCAGCTTGCCGGTCTTGTCGCTCTTTCTCTCCGACTCGTGAATGGCTTTGATGGTGATGTACACCTTGGAGCCGGCCGGGATCACGACGCGGCCGTTCTTGTCTTTCACGTCAGACGAGACGGTGCCGGTGAGCTTCTGGCCGGCCTTGTGGGTGCGGGAGCTGATGCCGGCGTCGAACTTCGCCGAGATGGCGGTGCCGGTGGCGAGCAGCCGGGGCACGGATTTGGCTGCGGGCTTCGCCGCGACCTTGGGAGCCGGCTTCTTGGCCGCGGCCTTGGAGGGCCGGTCGTTCATTGAGGCGCTGGCATCGACTGCTGGACGTTGCAGATCGCGGGTTGAGCCGTTGCCTGCAGCACCGCCGTCGCGCTCGCCGCCGCAGCCCACCAGAATGGCTATCGTGAGAAGTACCAATCGATTACCTACCATGGAGCCCTCCGGAACTGTTGGGACTGGGGAATGAATGGGGGCGTAGACTGCCAGCCGAAGGGCAATTCCAGGGCCAGGTATGCGGCCCTATCACGGGCACGGCGGCCGCGTAGTCCACCACCGCCGGTACCCCGCCCGCCTCATGACGGGTGAGTAGCCGCCGGTTAAACTTCGCGCCATGCCAGAGACCAACCTCATACGCCCGGACGAGGCTCGGGAGGCCATCTTCCTCGACCGCGTACGGCTCGCAACCGAGCTGCTGGAATCGATCGTCTCGGACCGCGGGCTGCTCATGCAGATCCCTGCCGGCGACCAACGGCGCTTGCTACAGGCGGCCGGCCATGTCTACGCCCCCGATGCCGCGGGCCGCCGCCAGTTGGTGCGAGCCAGCAGCCGGCGGCGCAAGGCGGAGAAGATCGAGCAGGAGGATCGCCTGCTCAACCGGACCGGCATCCGGACCCTGCGCCGGCAGGCGGTATACACCAGCCCGAACGTCTTTCCGCCTGCCCCCTTCGAGCAGCGCGAGGTCGACGATCCCGAGTTCCGGGAGGCGGTCGAGCCGCAGCACTGCTACGTCTGCAAGCAGAAGTACACCGTCGTCCACCACTTCTACGATCAGATGTGCCCGCCCTGCGCGGCATTCAACTTCACCAAGCGCACCGAGCTGGCCGACCTGCGGGGCCGAGTGGCGTTGCTGACCGGCGGTCGGGTCAAGATCGGCTACCAGGCAGGCATCAAGCTGCTGCGCGCGGGCGCCCACCTCATCGTTACCACCCGATTCCCCCGGGACTCCGCGGTCCGGTACGCAACGGAACCGGATTTCGCTGACTGGGGGCATCGGCTCGAGGTCTTTGGGCTCGACCTGCGCCATACGCCGAGCGTGGAGGCGTTCTGCCGGGAGCTGCTGGCCACCCGCGACCGGCTCGACTTCATCATCAACAATGCATGCCAGACCCTGCGGCGGCCGCCCGAGTTCTACGAGCACATGATGGCTCGTGAGACGGCGGCGCTGCG
>CAZASU010000309.1:0-2200 GCA_964487785.1 uncultured Gemmatimonadaceae bacterium
CCTTGGTATATCTTCGGTCCACCTTGGGGAGGCAACTATGGGATTCCTGTGGACCTTGATTATCGGATTGGTTGTTGGGGCGCTCGCCAAACTCTTGATGCCTGGGCGTGATCCAGGCGGGATCATCGTCACGATGTTGATCGGCGTGGCCGGCGCTCTGCTGGCGGGGTTTATTGGTCGGGCACTCGGCTGGTACTCCGATCCGGGTACAGGCCCGGGGATCATCGCCTCAATAGTCGGCGCGGTGCTCCTGCTGTTCCTGTACCGCCTGTTCGCCGGTCGCCGGGGTACCACGACAGTCCCGTAGCGGGATGGGCAGTAGGTGAAGAGGCGGTAGGTAAGGAGGCGGTAGGGGCGGAAGGCGAGCACAGTTCCTTCTGACTTGACCGCCCCTTTATCTGCCGCCTCTGTACCTTCCGCCTCTGTACCTTCCGCCTTTATGCAAGCTGCACCTTCGGCCTGCTCATCTGGTTCGGGTGTACCCGCTTCGCCAGATCCGCAAACATTGGAAAATCGAGACTCTGCGCCCCATCGCTCATGGCCTGAGCCGGGTCGGGGTGCACCTCCACGATCAGACCGCAGGCACCCGCCGCCAAGGCACCCAGACTCAGCGGAATGACCAGCGAGCGTATTCCTGCCGCGTGGCTGGGATCCACGATCACCGGAAGGTGGGTGCGCTCCCGGACCAGAGCCACCGCGTTCAGGTCGAGGGTGTGCCGGGTAGCCCGCTCGAAGGTGCGAATGCCCCGCTCGCAGAGCACCACGTTTGGATTGCCCTCGGCCAGCACGTATTCAGCCGCCATGAGCCACTCCTCGAATGTTGCACCGGCCCCCCGCTTGAGCAGCACGGGCTTCCCGCTCCGGCTGGCCGCCCGCAGCAGGCTGAAGTTCTGCATGTTCCGGGCGCCGATTTGGAGCATGTCGGCAAAATGCGCGACCACCGGGACTTCCTCCCAGCTCAGCACCTCGGTGACGACCGGGAGCCCGGTCTTTTCCCGGGCATCGGCCAGGTACCGGAGGCCTTTGACCCCCAAGCCCTGGAAGTCGTATGGCGAGGTCCGAGGCTTGTAAGCACCCCCCCGCAGCATGTCGGCCCCGGCCTGGGCGACCGCCACGGCCGTTTCCAGAATCATTGCCTCACTTTCCACCGAGCAGGGTCCCGCAATCAGGACCGGCTCGGAGCCGCCGAATTGCAGGCCCCGAACCTGCACCACGGTCCCCTCAGGATTACGGCGGCGGTCCACCAGCGGGATGGATGGTTTCTCGATCCGGTGCGCCGGTGGCGGTACCGGAGCCGACAGGGGGGAGCCCTCGGTCCAGGCCTCGTAGCTTCCCAGCACGATGAGCTTGGCCGCCAGGGCCTCGATCTCCTCCAGCGCCTCCGAGACACGGGGGTCTGTGGCTGAGCCCTCCACGTCCACATAGAAGCGGTAGGTCCAGGGGGCCGAGCGCTCCGGCCGTGACTGGAGAGCCATCAGGTTGACCCCCCGGGCGCCGAACGCCTGCAGCGTAAGGGCCAGCATGCCGGGTTTGTGATCGACCAGGACGATGAGCGAGGTCTTGTACCGAATCGCGCCCGGCGTGCGGAGCGACTCGGCTGAGTCCGCCCGGGTGAAGGTGAGAAAGCGGGTCTGATTAGTGGGATCATCCTCGATGCGCTCGGCCAGCGCCACCAGTCCGTGGACGTCGGCGGCCGGTCTCGCGGCGATGGCAGCCAGAGCCGGGTTCTTCTCCTGGGCCACGATTTCGGCGCTCCCTGCCGTGTCCCAGGCGCTAACCAGCTCAGCTTCCGGCAGGTGCTCCGAGAGCCAGATTCGGCACTGACCCAGCGCTACCGGATGGGAGAGGACGCGGCGGATCCCGGACAGGGGCGCCCCCGGCAGTGCCATGATCGTGTGATGAACCGGATGAAGTATCTCATGAGTCAGGTGGAGCGTGCCATCGCCGAACGCCTCGTGAAGGAGGTCGTAGGTCGTTGTCACCGAGCCGATGAGAGAGTTTTCAATCGGCAGGCACCCGGCCTTGGCGCGGCCCTCGCGAACAGCAGCTACCACGTCCTTGACGTCCCGACAGGGCAGGGCTTCGAGATCCGGCCAGCGGCGGCGGGCCGCGGCTTCACTGAACGATCCGTGAGAGCCCTGAATGGCTACACGCATGAGCACGCTCCATTAGCGAAGAAAAAAATGCCCCACCGATAGAA
>CAZASU010000310.1:0-2188 GCA_964487785.1 uncultured Gemmatimonadaceae bacterium
ACCCGGCCAACAAGGGCGAGTGGTATCTGACCGACGCCTTCCAGTGGATGATCGAGCACAAGAAGCGCATCCTGACCGCCGAGGTGGGCGGCTGGTACGACTGCGGCAAGCTGGACACGCTGCTGGAGACCAATGAGATCCTGCTGCGGAAGGGCGCGGCCCGACGGGTGGATTTCCCCGGCGTTATCCTGCACGATCCGGTCTACATCGAGGATGGGGTCACGATCGAACGGAGCGAGATAGGGCCCAACGTGTCCCTGGAATCCGGTACCAGGGTAACCGGCAGCCGGCTTCGCAACACCATCGTGGGCCGGGATGCGAAGCTGAGCGAGGTACAGCTCGAGGGCTCCCTCCTGGGCAATGGAGTGGTGGTGGAGGGATTCCGCGGGAGCGCCACGCTGGGCGACCACTCTGAAGTGACCGCGCAGCTGACCGCGGAGCGGTCATCCTGAGCGAGCGCAGCGAGCGAAGGAGCCAAAGCTCGGTGACAGATGTTGATGATCTCTGTCGGTCCTACCTGGATCTCAAGTACCACTTCGATCCTGCGGCTGCCAGTGCCGCCGGGCTGGTGGCTCAGGACTCCCGACTCGGCAGCTTCGATGCCGACACCACGAGGGAGCACCTGGCCGCGCTTCGGTCTCTCACTGGTGCGGTAGAGGAGCTCGAGCCCGATGAGCTGAATGAGGAGATCGATCGCACCGCGCTACTGGGCGAGATGCGGAGCACCGTTTTCCGGTTCGAACACGAACGGCCCAACATTCGTAATCCGGGTTTCTGGCTGTCTCATTTGCTGCAAGGCCTCTATACCCTCCTGGCCCGGCACGGGCAGGATCTTCCCAGCCGGGTGCCGGCCGTGATGGCCCGGCTGGAGGCCGCACCCGCATTTCTCGACACCGCCCGCGACACCATCGACGAGCCACCATCCGTGTTCGTCGATACCGCGCTGAGCATGCTCGGTGGGGGCGGACAGCTGGTGGCGGAGATGGTCGCCGTCTTTGCCGGCGCCGCTCCCGATCTGGCCGGCCAGCTCAAGACGGCAGGTCAGGCAACCCTTCAGGCGCTGGTCGCGTTCGGTGCCTCGCTTCGGGATGATATCGAGCCGGCCGCGGATCCGCATGCCTTCGCCATCGGTGAGGAACAGTTCGGCCGCCGGTTGCATCATGAGCATGCGCTCATGGCCGGCCCGCCGGAGCTCTGGCGTTACGGCCTTCATCTGCAGGAGGAAGTCACCGAGGAGATCGTGGCTCTGGCACGGCGACTCGACCCGCGCCCCTGGCGCGAAGTGGTAGACGAGCTGCGGAACGATGCACCGCCGGCCGATCGGCTGCTCGCGGCCTACCACCACGAGATCGACCGGGCAAACAACTGGGTGCTCGAGCATGATCTCGTCACCCTGCCGGAGGCACCGGTCGAGGTGGTGCCCACCCCGGCGTTTCTGGCCTCACTGGTGCCGTTCGCGGCCTATGAGCCGCCGCCGCTCTATCTCCCGGATCGTACCGGACGATTTTACGTGACCGAGCCGGATCCGACGCTCCCGCCCGAAGCCTTCGCCCAGCAACGGCGGGGTCACTGTACCCACGGCATACCCGCCATGGTGGCTCACGAAGCGTATCCGGGACATCACCTGCAACTGGTCACGGCTCAGGAGCTCGGCTCCGAGGTGCGGCGTCACATCTGGAGTCCGATCATGGTGGAGGGGTGGGCACTCTACTCCGAGCAGCTGATGGGCGAGACGGGGTACTATCTCAGCGATCGGGCACGGCTGTTTCAGCTGGTGAATCTTCTCTGGCGTGCCATTCGGGTGGTGCTGGACGTGGGTCTCCATACCAGGGGAATGAGCCCGACCGAAGCGGTGGATTACATGCTCGAGCACCTGCCGATCGAACGTGCCAGCGCCGAGGCCGAGGTGCGCCGCTACTGCGCCTGGCCTACCTACCAGCTGTGCTATGCGGTCGGCCGGCGCGAGCTTCTGCGCCTCCGGGATGCGTGTCGTGAACGAGATGGCGCGGCCTATCGCGCGCGGCGGTTCCATGACGAAGTGATGGGATACGGCGGGCTGCCAGTGAGTCTGGCAAGCTGGGGAATGGGGCTTGCCGAGTGAACGGCCGGAACCGGAGAGGACCGACCGCATGAACATCACCGTCCTGACCTATCTCGACAGCGAAGACGAAAACTCCAAGGACTACGA
>CAZASU010000311.1:0-2132 GCA_964487785.1 uncultured Gemmatimonadaceae bacterium
GCCTCCCACCATCGCTTCGATCGACCGCGCGTCAGGAAGCCCACGAGCCGGTTGACGAAGCTTTGGAAGTCGCCAGTTCAAGCGTCGATGGTTGCCGCGCTATAGCGCCGAAAGACCGGATCCCGAGTCACCAGCGTCAGCCTCTCGGCTTCGGCCTGCGCGATCAGGAGCCGGTCGAACGGGTCCCGGTGGTGCCCCGGCAAGGCGGCCACGAGCTCGGCGTGGCGGAAGGTCACCGGCAGCTCGAGGAAGCCCGACTCGGTGGCAGCCTGCTCGACGGTGCGGATCGGGCGCAGGCGGCCGAGTGCAACCTTGATCGCGATCTCCCAGGCGGAAGCGGCACTCACGTAGACGGCGTCCGCCTCGCCGATGGCGCGCCGGGCTCCGGCCGCCAGCCGGCGCCCTTCGTCCCACCAGATGAGCACATGAGTATCGAGGAGAAGGTTCACCGGCCGGACTCAAACTCCCGGAGCACCTCTGGAGGGAGCGGCGCGTCAAAATCCCGGCGCAGGCGCCAGCCCCCCTTTCCCTTTCCGGGTACGCGCAACGCGCGGGTATCCTCAAGCGGGACCAGGCGAGCGCGCGGGCGGCCCGACTTGGCGATGACGATCTCCTCACCCGCGGCAGCCCGCTCGACCAGCCGGGAAAGGTGGGTCTTGGCCTGGTAAAGAGTAACGGTTTCGCGAACCACGGGCTTCCGGGTCATGTGGCCTCCTGGCGCCAAGCTAGCCGGATTGACCAATTTGGTCAAGCGCCGGCGCAAGAGGGTATCTCTGCTCCGGACCGCTCGCGATGACTGGTTAGGTCCCCGAGTGCGACTCGGCCGGCTTCGCACCCTTTCGGAACAGCCCGGCGTACTTCCCGTACCCCTCCGCCTCCAGCTTGGCCACCGGAATGAACCGCAACGCCGCCGAGTTCATGCAGTACCGGAGCCCGGTCGGCGCCGGGCCGTCGTCGAACACATGACCCAGATGGGAGTCGGCATGCGCCGAGCGCACCTCGGTCCGGTCCGCCGCCAGCCGGCGGTCGTCCTTGGTCTGGAGGTTGGCAGGCTCGAGCGGCCTGGTGAAGCTCGGCCACCCGGTGCCCGACTCGAACTTGTCCAGCGAGCTGAACAGCGGCTCGCCCGACACCACGTCCACGTAGATGCCCGCCTCATGGTTGTCCCAGTAGGCGTTGTGGTACGGCCGCTCGGTGCCCTCCTGCTGGGTGACGGTGTACTGCTCTGCGCTGAGCCGGCTCTTGAGCTCGGCCTCGCTGGGCTTCTTGAAGGTCACTGGATTCCATCCTGTCGGTTGAGTCTGCGCGGCTAGGGTGCCGATGCCGAGAAAGTCAGGAGTCGGGAGTCGGGAGTCGGGGGTTGGGAGTCCGAGAGACGCCGTCAGGATGAGAGCAAAGGTAGTCGCAAATCTCATCTCCGCGCTCCTGACTCCTGACTCCTGACTCCCGACATCTGTTTATCCCCCCAGAGCTCCCGAGTCCGCTGCTCCCGCCCGCAGCCGATCACATACCTCTGGTAGCTCTCGGGGTTCTTCTTGTAATACTGCTGATGATAGTCCTCGGCCGGATAGAACTTCGTCCCCGGCTGAATCGCGGTCACGATGGGGGTGGCAAACCGGTGCGATTGGTCCAGCTCACGCTTGGAGGCCTCGGCCAGCCCGCGCTGCTTGGCGTCGCCATAGAAGATGACCGAGCGGTACTGGACCCCGTGATCGCAGAACGCGGCGTTGAGAGTCAACGGGTCAATGTTGTGCCAGTAAATGTCGAGCAGGCGCTGGTATGAGATCCTGGCCGGGTCGTAGACCACCTGGACCGCTTCGGCGTGCCCGGTGTTCCCTTCTCCCACTTCCTTATAGGTGGGGTTGACCTTGGTGCCGCCGGCATAGCCTACGGTGGTACTGGCGACACCGGCAACACCGTCAAACGCCTTCTGCATCGACCAGAAGCACCCGCCGGCAAAGGTCGCGGTGAGTTGAGCCGCGGTAGGCACCGGGGCGGCGGCAGGCTCGGCCCCCCGGGTCGGGGAGGCCCCGATGAGCCCGGAGCTCAGGAGGAACAACCCCAACAGCGGCACGGTGATGAATCCGGCAGATCGGATCAGGGAACGACGCATGTACGGCTGCTCCAGTGGA
>CAZASU010000312.1:0-2126 GCA_964487785.1 uncultured Gemmatimonadaceae bacterium
TGTGCGGGGAAAGGATTGTCCCCGGAGCGTGCAGGGGTAGCACCGTGGCAGATGGCTGCCACTTGCCTTTCTTCCAGCGCCGAGACGAACGTATGGGTATGGCCGCACCCGTCTACTACACCGCCGACATGGTCCGCGCCATGCCGGACGATGGCAACCGGTACGAAGTGGTGTACGGCGAGCTGCTGGTGACGCCCGCCCCGCGGCCATGGCACCAGATCCTGGTGCACCGGTTGAGCCTGGCTCTGGGGAACTATCTCCAGAGCGAGCCGGTCGGCATCGTGCTGACCGCTCCGGCCGACATCTCCTGGGGCCCGGACGTGCTGGTGCAGCCGGATGTGTTCGTGGTACCGCCCGAGGAAGCTCGCACGCTGAATTGGAGTCGCATGCGCACCCTACTCCTCGTTGCCGAGGTGCTGAGCCCTTCCACGGCCCGCGGCGACCGGTTCCTGAAGCGTCTTCGGTATCGCGAGGCCGGCGTTCCGCACTACTGGCTGGTGGATGGCGATGAGCGGTCGGTCGAGGTCTGGACGCCCTCGGACGACTTCCCCGCCATCGAACGCGAGCGTCTCGTGTGGCATCCACCGGGCACCAGGGAGCCATTCACGCTGAGACTGGAGGCGCTGTTCCGGCCTCTGTGAGGAGGGACCATGCACGACGGCGACCGTGTTGCGCTTAGCTGGAACATCGGCAGAGCGGGCAGGGCCTGGACCGATGACGAAGCCCGGCAGCGGTGGGAGCTGACCCCGGAAAAGTTCGAGATGGCGAACGGGAAGCTCTTCTGGGACGAGCACCAGCGGCTCACCCTGCTAGCGCTTCTGCTCGAGAACGTGGGCGCGGACTGGGCGGTCCGCCTGGGAGATGCCGAGGTCTGGCGGGCGGCGGTGCGGGAGCTCGGCTGATCGTGTCATCGCCCGCTCGGCTTGGGGGCGCAGGAAGGCGGCGGGATGCTCGGGATGACGTCCTCGTAAGCATCGGAGTTGCTCGATGCCTAGTTAGATGACTGCCGGATCGCCACGGGGGCCTACGGCCCCCTCGCGATGACTACGTCAGTCATTGCGAGGGCGAAGCCCGAAGCAATCCGGCAGCACTCACACCCGACCCCACCGGATCGCCACGCGGCCCAGGGGCCGCTCGCGATGACTACCTTCGCGTCAGTAGTGATACCGGGCCTGAAGGAAATCGACCCGCTCCTCCACGACCCGGTAGACCAGCCGGTGCTCCCCGGTGAGCCGGCGCGACCAGATCCCCGGCCCCAGGTGCTTCAACGGCTCTGGCTTGCCGAGCCCCTCGAAGGGATCACGCACGGTAGCTTCGATGAGGGCGAGGAGCCGCAGGGCGAGCCGGCGATCGTGTTCGACGAACCAGCGCAGGTCTTCGCGAAAGGGCGAAGTAAAGACGGCGGGCCGGGAACGCTCAGCCGGACTCAAGCCCGAGCTCCCGGCGCAACTCGTCAAGCGGTTGCCCGGGACCGGCGTAATCGAGGGATTCCTGCAGTGCCTCCAGCAGCCTCCTGGCGTTCCGCGGCGAGCGCAAGAGGTACGCGGTCTCGATCAGGCCCGAGAGCTCCGCGGCGGAAATCATGGCGACGTCCTCGTGGCCCCGGCGATTGATGATTACGATCTCCCGGTCCTCGATCACCCGATCCATCAGCTCGGCCAGGCGCTCCCGGGCGCTGGTATACGTGGTCTCGATCGGCATGCCGGCTCCCAGATAGATGTACAGGAAACATGTACAGAATCAGCGCCGGTGTCAAGCCCATCAGCCACTATCTTGCCGACTGGGTCCTGATGTAACTGCGTCGGAAACACGCCTGGAGGACCGGAATCGCCACGCGGGCGGAGCCTGTCCTGAGCAGAGCGAAGGAGCCGCTCACGATGACGGCTAGGGGGCCTCATGGCAAGTCAGAAAATCCAGCGCTGGATCGACCTCCTCGCTGCCCTCCTCCGGCGCCGCTTCCCGGCTTCACTGGAGGAGCTGGCCCGCGAGGTACCCGGCTACGAAACGGGGCAGAACAAGGCGGCGCTCCGCCGCACGTTCGAGCGTGACAAAGTGGAGCTCCGCGCCTTTGGCATACCCATCGAGACGGTCACGGCGCCCGATGGTGAGACAGTCGGCTACCGGCT
>CAZASU010000313.1:0-2110 GCA_964487785.1 uncultured Gemmatimonadaceae bacterium
CTTCCATCACCTGCTTGAAGTGGAAGATCATCGCTTCCATGTCACTCATCGCGCGGGATTTGGGCGGGAGCACCACGCGAGGGTCGGAGACGTTGATGGGAGCGCCCTTGAGCTGGCTCAAGCGGTCGAGGGCCTGCTCCAGGATCCGGTTGGCCTGGGTCATCTCCTCCAGCCGGACCCGATAACGGTCGTAGATGTCGCCGTATTCGCCCACCGGGACATCGAAGTCGTAGGTCTCGTAGTCGAGGTAGGGGCGGTCCTTGCGGACGTCGTAGTCTACGCCGCTGGCCCGAAGCATCGGGCCTGACAGCGAGTAGTTGATCGCCTCGTCGGCGCTGAGGGCACCGACACCCTGGGTTCGCCCGATCCAGATGGCGTTGCGGGTCAACATGGTGTCCACTTCCTGAAGCGTCTTCGGGAAGGTGTTAGTGAACTCGCGGAGGCCGGCTTCCCAGCCGTCCGGGATATCGGCCATCAAGCCGCCGACCCGGGTGAGGCTGGTGGTGAGCCGGGCACCGGTCCAGGCCTCCTGCAGGTTGTAGATCCGCTCCACCTCCTGGAAAGACCACAGGAAGGGCGTGAACGCGCCGAGATCGATCCCGGTGGTGCCGAGCCAGACGAGGTGAGAGATGATGCGGCTCATCTCGCAGGCGATGACCCGGAGCACCTTGCAGCGCTCGGTCAGCTCCAGACCCATCATCGCCTCGACCGCCAGCGCTAGGCAAACGTTGTTCGCCATGGGCGACAGGTAGTCGGTGCGGTCGGTCAGCGGGATGATCTGGTTGTAGTGCCGGTACTCGCCCAGCTTCTCGAATCCGGAATGCAGATAGCCGATGTGAGGGATGCAGCGCTTGACCGTCTCCCCCTCCAGCTCGAGCACCAGCCGGAGCACCCCATGGGTTGCCGGGTGCTGCGGCCCGATGTTGACCAGCATACGCTCGGCACCGAGATCTTCGCGGTACTGTCCGTCCTCTTCGGAGACGCCGAGTGGCACCCGTGTCGGGTGGCCGGCTGCATCCACACCCGGGGTGGCCAGCGCCATTTCAACGGTGCGAAGTGTCATTTCAGGAATCCGCGCTCGCCTCGCGCCAGCCGCTCCCGCATGTCCGTGGGCAGCTCGCCGTAGGCGTCGGCCAGGGACAGCTCCTCCAGGGAATAGTGGGCCTCGGGATTGGCCGCCAGCGCCTGCCTGGTCTGTTCTGCCCGGCTGAAGTGCCCCCGAAGCGGAAAATCCTTCCGCAGGGGGAACCCTTCGGCATAGGTCTCCCACATGAGGATGCGGCGAAGGTCGGGATGGCCGGTGAAGGTCACGCCGAACATGTCGAATACTTCGCGCTCGAGCCAGTCGGCGCCGCGCCAGAGGTCGTACACCGACCGCACTTCCAGCGGGACGCGCTTATCCAGCGCCACCTTGATCCGGAGATCGGCCTTGCGGCCGAGCGAGCGCAGCTGGTAGACCACCTCGAGCGCACGCTCGGGGTCGCGATAGTCCACCGCGGTCACGTCGGTGAGGTAGTTGTACTCCTGCCCCGGCGTGTCCCGCAGCCAGGCGAGCACGTCGTGGGACCGGTCCCGGCTCACGTAGGCGATGGTCTGGCCGGAGGAGACCAGGTGACGCTCGACGGCGGCACCGAACTGGGCGCGGAGCGCGGGGACGGATGGGGAGAGTACGCTCATAGCCAGCCCTCCCCATCCCGAGGAAATCTGGCTCCCGGAGCCAGGCACAGTAGGTCCCTCGCTACACTCGGGATGAGGAACACGCGAATCATGAGGATCTGGTTTGCTGAATCGAATTTCCGAAGGGCTCGCTCAGCTCGTCTACCCGCTCCGGCCGAAGGAAGAGCCCGGATGGGCCGACGAGCTTCTCGTCACGCAGCGTATCGTCCGCGATAGTCTCCCCCTTGATCTTCTTCTGCAGCAGGAGAATCCCATACATCAGCCCTTCCGGCCGCGGGGGGCAGCCCGGGACGTAGACGTCCACCGGGATGATCGTATCGATGCCCTGCACCATCGAATAATTGTCGAAGATCCCGCCGGTCGAGGCGCAGGCCCCCATCGAGATCGACCACTTCGGCTGGGGCATCTGATCCCAGATCCGGCGGATGACGGG
>CAZASU010000314.1:0-2103 GCA_964487785.1 uncultured Gemmatimonadaceae bacterium
TAGCCGCGCTGGCCAAGAAGAACGCCGAGAAAGTGGTGCCCCCCAAGGCCGATCGTGCGGCAAAGTTCGACTCCACCCTGCGGCAGAAACCCACTGAAGAAGATGCGGAGACCAGGCGCCTGTTCAAGGACATGAAGCGCCGGGAGTTCTGAGCAGCCGCATGGCCGACTCACGGCCCCGGCGGCCGGTTGCGGTAGTTTTCATCTCCCTCCTACTCCTCGGCGGGGCACTCCTTCTCATCGGTCTCGCGATCCAACGCTTCGTTCCGCTCACCCGCGGGTTGCTGCCGGGCCGGAGCGAAACAACGGTGACTCATGGTGTCGTGGTGGAGCGGGTACGGGCGGTGGCTCAACTGGTCACCAGCGAAACCACCGTGCGCGATGTCGTGATTTACGAGAATCGGCGCCTCGGCTCCACCAAGCGTTCCCTCGTCGTGGTTACCGGGAAGGTAATGGCCGGCATCGACCTCGACAGCGGAACCCAGGTGGATGTCGATCAGCGGGAACGCCGGGTCCACGTTGTGCTGCCGCCGGCCAAGGTGCTCGGGGTCGAGGTGACCCAGCTGCGGACGTACGACGAACGCAACGGACTGTGGAATCCATTCCGCCCCGCTGATCGGGACACCATCTACTACCTGGCACGGGACCAGCTGGTCAACGCCGCTGGGGAGCTCGGGGTCACGGCGCACGCGGAAGAGAGCGCCCGGCGGCTGCTCGGCGCCTTGATCCACGCCGATGGCTACACCGTAGAGGTCACCTTTAGTGCGGGGGCCGGCCCCGCAAGACGGCGCGAGAGCGACTGACGCCGGCCACCCGCACGACGATAGAGGACTGAGTGCCATTCAGCACCCTGAAGCTTCATCCCGACCTCCTCAAGGGAATCAAGGAGCTCGGCTTTACCCGCCCGACCCCGATTCAGGATGCCGCGATCCCTCCGGCGCTTGCCGGCCGGGACGTGCTCGCCTGCGCGATGACCGGCAGCGGCAAGACCGCCGCGTTTCTCCTTCCCATCCTCCACAAGTTGATCGGACGGCCTCGTGGCGTCACCCGAGCCCTGGTGCTCACGCCGACGCGCGAGCTTGCGGCCCAGATCCTCGAGGACCTGAACGATTTGGCCGTGCACACCCCGATCACGGGTGCCTCCATCTTCGGTGGGGTCGGGATGGGGCCGCAGGAGCACGCCTTCCGCAGTGGAGTGGATGTGCTGGTTGCCACGCCTGGACGGCTGCTCGACCACTTCCGGATGCCGTATGCCAAGCTGGCCGGTGTCGAGCACCTGGTGCTGGACGAGGCGGACCGCATGCTGGACATGGGCTTTCTCCCCGACATTCGGCGGGTGCTGCGGCACCTGCCACAGAAGCGGCAGACGCTGTTTTTCAGCGCCACCATGCCGGCTCCGATCGTCACGCTCACCCGCGAGATGCTCAAGAACCCCGAGTCGATCCAGCTCGACCGAAAGCCCGCGCCGGCGGTGGGAATTACCCAGGCGGTCTACCCGGTGCCTCAGGAGCTCAAGTCCGCGCTGCTCGTCGCCTTGCTCCAGCGGGGTGAGATGCAGGAGGCGCTGGTCTTTACCCGCACCAAGCACCGGGCCAACCGGCTGGCCGACTACCTGGCGCGGCATGGCATCAAGGCCGAGCGGATCCACGGCAACCGGTCCCAAACCCAGCGCACCGAGGCCTTGGCGGGCTTCAAGAGCGGGAAGTACCGCGTCCTGGTGGCCACCGATATCGCCGCCCGGGGTATCGACGTCGAGGCGCTCGGCCACGTGGTGAACTTCGACGTACCGAAAGCGGCCGAGGATTACATTCACCGGGTGGGGCGGACCGCACGGGCAGAGATGACCGGCGACGCCTTTACCCTGGTGTCGCCCGACGAAGAGGGCGAGCTTCGCGGCATCGAGCGGGTCGTAGGAAAGCGCCTCCCGCGGATAACGGTTCCGGACTTCGATTACACGGCAAAGCCGGAAGCCCGATTCGAGGTGCCGCTGGCCGAGCGGATCGCCACCATCCGGGCAAGAAAGGTGGAGGATCGGGCCCGGTCGAAGGCCAAGGAGGCGCGCCGAGCGGCGCACGGTACCCGGCCGCCTGAGCGCTCGCCGTCC
>CAZASU010000315.1:0-2101 GCA_964487785.1 uncultured Gemmatimonadaceae bacterium
CCTTTCGGCACTACCCCCTCAAGATAGCGTGTCTACCAGTTTCACCACCAGGGCGCGCGGGGGAGCAAGATAGCCCTCGAGTAAAGGGGAATCAACCCTACCATTATCGACTTAAGTATTTAGCGCCATAGGAGTAACGCCGGCCGGCATCAGGGCCTGAATGGGCTCCCCGAGATGGGAACTCCGTTCAAAGTAATGGCAATCTCGGGGATCGAATTGAGGGTGGCAAAGAAGTCGGAGTACGTCCCGTTGCCGTTGTCGATAGCATTCCGGGTTGTACCATCAAGGTGAACCTGAACCAGGTCGCCACCCCGATTCACCAGGTTCCCCTGAGCATCCCGGACAGTAACCACAATATCGATTGTGTAGAAGAAAAAGCCGCTCTTCACAACTACGGCCGTGGTTGTTGCCGCACTGGCTGGCCCCGGAGCGATCACACTTGCGAAAGGACTCCCGAGGACCGCCTCTCCATTCACCCGCACGTCCACCTGATCGGTGCCGCTGAGCATCGGCGTGTAGGCGGCCGAGTAGGATCCATCATCCCGGTCGGTGACCTGCAGCCCTGACGCCGGGTTGGCTCCCGCAATCGAGATTGCGATGTCTCCTGCCGCCCCCTCGACCGGGGTCCCGAACGCGTCCTGGAGCTGGATCGTAATCGGCGTCGAAGTACCGGCGGTCCCATTCGCGGGTACCGACGCGGAGCTCGCGCTGATAAGAGGGGGACCCGGGCCCACGTCGATGTCCCTCGAGATCGCCGAGGTGAAGTCGCTCGCAGCAAATATGAGGGCTCGGTCTCCCGGTTTCCCCTGAATGGAGAGATTGGTGAACCTCACCACGCCATCGGCATTGCTCCGGGCAGTGGTCCCGCCGCCGAGTGAGCCGCCTCCACTCGCGATCTGGACCGTCACGGCGAGGTCGGCCCTGGCGAGCGGAGCACCCACCGCATCCTGGAGCTGGAGGACCGGCTGCCGGGTGAAGGGGACCCCGGCGGAGGCGTTGGCCGATGGCTGGGTGACCACGACGATCTGGGGACTGGGCGGAGCGATCCCGGTGGCCGTGAACTCGACCGGCGACCCCTCCAGATCGGCGGCGGAGGCTTCGGTCCGATAGGAGCCGGGCCGGCCTCCCAGCGTCCGCTCGGTTGCGGCCCGACCATCAACACCGGTGACAACCGTGGCCGGGCTGACCTCTCCGACGGCTGCCTCCCAAGTCACCTCGATGCCGGCGACGCCGTTGCCGAAGCGATCCACCGCCTTCACCGCCAGGGAATCTTCCAACGCCGCCTGCAGCTCCCCCATCTGGCCATCGCCGCTGGCCATGACCAGCTCAGTGGCGCTCCCGGGCTCCGCGGTCTGGCTGAAGGTGGTAGTGAGTGATGCGGATGGCGCGACCGGCTTGGCGCGCGCCTCGATAGTCTGCTCGCCCGACACGGTAGCCATGGTATAGCGCACCGTCGCCCTGCCGTCGGGGCCGGTGAGCAATGTGTCGTTCGGGGTCAGCTCGGCACCCGCCGGGGCGATGAACACCACCTCGACCCCTGGGACCGGACGATTTGCCGGATCGGTCACCGCTACCACAAGGGAATCAGCGAGCGGCTGACCTACGGTCCCGGTCTGACCGTTACCGCTGAGCACTACGATTCGGGACGGCTCCCCGGAGCTGGGAAGGAGGAGGTCATCGCCACCGCAGGCCGCCAAGGCCAGCAGCACCAGCGAAAGTGTTACGGCGGGCCCCAGCCTCGGACGACGGGACTCAGTCGTCCTGGACCTCGAAACCGTCGCTTTCGACCGACGGGAGGCCGTCAGTGGAGGCACGCAGCCGATAATTACCTTCCTCGTCGACCTTGAGATCGTCAAATATGGCCACGCCGAACCGGGTCCGCTCACTGCGTTTACCTTTGAGCTCCCCGTCGTCGTCGCCCGTCAGCTCAAGGATAATCTCGAACTCTCCCTCAGTCACCCGCTGGCCGCCCGCATCCAGGACGACCACCTCGACCGGCGGGGTGATCCTCTTGTCCTTCTCGGTATCCGACGGCTGCAGCTGGAAGGCCAGGCGGCTCGCGCTGGAACCGCCGCCGTCACTGGTAGCGGTCGCGGTGAAG
>CAZASU010000316.1:0-2094 GCA_964487785.1 uncultured Gemmatimonadaceae bacterium
TGTTAATCGGAGATGACGGTTTGCTCTTCCATCCATTCTACCGCGCTGTGCGGGTGTCGGGGATGCGAGTAGACGACGCCAAATCGAGACTCACCGACCGTCTGCGACAGGTGCAGGCAAACCCCGAGTTCGTGGTCCGGCCTCTGGTGCGGATCACCGTCTCCGGCGAGGTGAATCAGCCCGACGTGTTCCGGCATCCTCCGGAGACGAGCATTTCCGATGCCCTCGCGATGGCTGGAGGCCTGTCGGACCATGGTAACGACAAGCGCGTCCGCCTGATTCGCGATGGGAAGGTATCCGAGATGAACCTGCGAGATCCCCTGGGGCCCGCGACGCGGGTGAAGGTGCGTTCCGGAGACGAGATCATCGTAGCGCGCCGCGGCCCGAGTCTCCGCGAGTTCATTCTACCTGTGACAGCCATAATCGCCGCGACCGCAAGCGTCGCCAACCTAATCCGCTGAGGCGCGGGAGCGAGTCTCTTCTGACCGATACCTCCTTTAGTTCGAACGGCTCCACCTTGTTCGTGCCCGCCCCCGCATTGCGGCCCGAGCTGGCTCTCGCGTATTCGACCGAGCCAGATGCCCGGCACTACCTCTCGCTCATTCGGCGGCACATCTGGCTCCTGCTCGGATCGGGGGCACTGGCCCTCGCCGGAACAGCGCTGCTGCTCTCCCGGGAGGTGCCACTGTACCGGGCAACGGCGCTGATTCGGATCATGGATACGCGCGAGACGCTGGCCGGCAGCGTGCTTTCGGACGGATTCCAAGGAAATGCGGGTGGTGGGAAGTCCGATCCCGTCTTATCGGAGCTGGTCGTGCTCGGCGGCCGAGGGGTGGCCGACGGCGTCGTGAACCGCCTCGGACTTCGCCTCTTCGATATGGAACGGTTCGGCCCCGCGACCATTCCAGCCGAGGTGGCGATCACCCTGGCGCCCGAGTCCACGCAATCGGTGCGGCTGGCGTTCGGTCCGAAAGACGTATTCGTGGCAGCCCGAGACGGCCGGCTGAAGGTGCCGTACGGGAGAGCAGTGGTGCTCGACAGTGTGCGGTTCACAGTTCTCACCCGTCCCGCGCTGGAGCAAGTCAACCTGGCGGTGGTGCCCACGGAGGCTGCAATCGATTACGTGCTCGCCCGCTTCAATGCTCGCCAGCGGGAGGGGACGAACGCGATCGACGTCCGGTTCACTTCGGACGACGCGGGTTTATCCACCAGAGCGGTGAATGCGATTGTGGAAGAGTTTCAGTCGGTGAACGCCTCGGCCGCCCGAGAGAACGCGGTGCGTCGGCGCACGTTTCTCGAGGGGCAGCTCCGCGACGCCGAGGTCTCGCTGGTCGCAGCGCAATCAGCTCTGGAGCAGTTCCGCGGACGGAAGCAACTATATAGCTCGGGCGGTCGTTCCGCGGCGCAGCGGGCCGAGCTGTCCCAGATCGAGACCCGCCGGGCTGACCTTGATACCCAGCGGCGAACCTACCTCACCATATTGACCCAGTTGGAGCAGGCCGGTGATTCGCTAGGCGGCCCGCTTCAAGAGCTCATGTCGTACCCCGGAATGGCAACCAACGCCGTTGTCGCACGCCACTACGCGATGCTGCAGGGCTATGAGATGAGACGTGATTCCTTGCTCATGGCGGGGCGAGCCCCTGTGGACGAGGAGGTTCACCAGCTCCAACAACTGATGCAGTCCACACAGGGGCGGCTGCTGAACGCCATCCGGGGACAAGTCGCCTCGCTGGAGGCGCAGGTCGTCGCGCTCGACGAGCTCCGGAACCAGAGCGCCGCCAGGATCATGCAGCTCTCGCCGGCGGAGTCCGAGGAAGTTCAGCTCACTCGGCGGATGGAGGCGGCTCGGCGGGTCTGGGAGGACCTGCGGCAGGAGTATCAAAGGGCCCAGATGGCCGAAGTCGTGGAGGGAGGTCAGGTGGCCATCGTGGATCTCGCGCCACGGGCGGAGCCGCTTGCGAACAATCAGGGGCTCAAGCTGGTGCTCGGTCTGGGGTTCGGGCTGCTGATGGGCGCTGCTGTGGCGTTTCTACTGGAGAGCTTGAACACCACCATTCGCCGGCGGTCGGACATCGAGCGGGACCTCCGGGTCCC
>CAZASU010000317.1:0-2038 GCA_964487785.1 uncultured Gemmatimonadaceae bacterium
AGTACACCCCGGGGATGTCCCAGGAGATCTTCCCGGCCGACCTGCCCAAGGCGGTTTCCGCCGAATGCGGCCGGCTCAGCCTCCTGGCGCACGAGGCGTTGAAGCTCGGCGGTTACTCGCGCGTCGATTTTCGCTTGACACCGGCCGGTGAACTCTTCTGTTTAGAGGTAAATACCCTGCCCGGCATGACGGCCACCAGTCTCATGCCCCAGGCTGCACGGGCGGTGGGCATCGAGTTCCCCGAGCTGTGCGAGCGAATCTGTCGAGCTGCCCGGCGCACCCGGGTCGAAGAGCCTTCTGCAGGCTCGGGGACTCAGAGTTAAAGGCGTTGTCCCATGAAATCGTCTCCCTCATATCGCATAACCCCATGGGTGGGTCGCCTCATCATCGCCAATGCGGTGGTGCTGCTCCTGCTCATGACATTGTTCACCTCTCGCGAGATTTTCCAGGCGCTGCAGTTCGCTCCCCGGACCGCCTTCACCCGTCCGTGGACCTTCGTGACCTACATCTTCGTGCACGCGGGCCTGCTGCATCTCCTCACCAACATGTTGATGCTGTACGTGTTCGGCACCGCGGTCGAGAGTCGGATGGGCAGCCGGAACTTCATCCTGTACTACCTGTATTGTGGCGTCGGCGCAGCGGTCTTTTCCCTGCTCCTCGCCGGCATCATGCCGGTCGGGGCCTTCGTCGGGGCATCCGGGGCGGTGTTGGGTGTGGCGGTTGCATTTGCCTGCTTCTGGCCCGAGGCCGAGCTGATCGTCTTCCCGATCCCGGTCCCCATCAAGGCCCGCACGTTGGTACTGGGCCTCGTGGCCCTCGATGTCATCGGCTCCCGGCTCTGGCCCAATGATGGAATCGCCCATCTGGCTCACGTGGGCGGAGCGCTCTTCGGGTTCTTTTTCTTCAAGGTGCAGTCGTTCTCCCGCCTGAGCCCTGCGGAGCCGGCCCGCACCGTGGAGCGGGTGGTAATGGTGCAATCCGGCTCCTCCAAGCCACAGCAGCGCACGCCCGTCACACCGATGCGCCCGCGCCGCGGAGTCGAGTCTGATCCGGTTACGGCCGAAGTCGATCGGGTGCTCGACAAGATCAGCCAGCGAGGGATCTCCAGCCTTACACCGGCCGAGCGCAGGTTCCTCGACGAGGTGGCGAAGAAGAAGAAGCAGGATCATTAGTCTTGCACTTCACGCGCCCATTTCGTATTGTCTCGCGTGCTGATCAACCTCCTGCCAGATTTCCTTGCGGTTCTGGAGGCCGCTAACCGGGAAGCGGCGTATCGACAATATCGCGAAGCACATCGTCTCATCCTCGACGCCTACTGGCGTAACTACGTTCTCGACCCCGAAGCCGCCCACGCCGACGAAATCGTCACCGCCGCGCTGAAAGCCGACCGCAGTGACCTCTACGCGCTGGCCGCGTCCACCGACATCGTCCAGCTCGCTGAAGAGGCCATCGCGCGAGCCGAAGACCTGATCGGGGTGGATGGGCCCACCGATACCTACCTCATGGTAGGACTGGGCGGTGCCAACGCTGGAGAGCTGGTGGTGGGCGGACGCGGCGTGGCCTTCGTCTGCCTGGAGCATTTCACCGGCCGGGTCAATCCGGAAACCTACGGCATGGGGCTTCCTCCCGATCTCATTCCGGTCTGGGTGGCGCATGAGTTGGCGCATACCGTGCGTTACACCTCCCCCAGCAGCTCGAGCGACCTGCGCCGGCTGGTGGCGGAGAGCGGCGGCTACTACGACTACTGGATTACCGGTAGCCGGGCGACGCTGCGGGAGCTGCTGGTCAACGAAGGGCTCGCGGTGCACGCGTCCCAGGCGGTGGCGCCGGGGTTCGATGCGGCCGATTACTTCGGCTACCCCCGCCGCCAGTACACTCGCCTGCGCGAGATGGAATCCTTCCTCCGCCGCGCGGTCGAACCGGATCTGGACCAAAGCGGCCTGGGACTTCGGCTGCGCTATCTCTCCGGCGGTATGAGCCCTGCGGCTCGACTGGTGGGCGGCCGCGTCATCCCCGAACGGGCCGGCTACTACTTGGG
>CAZASU010000318.1:0-2029 GCA_964487785.1 uncultured Gemmatimonadaceae bacterium
CGATGCTCACCCCCAGCACCAGCGCGCGAGGCAGGTTGCGCTCCGGCTCGATCAGTTCCTCCGCCACGAAATTCGTCTGTTGCCAGCCACCAAAGGCAAACAGGA
This sequence comes from uncultured Gemmatimonadaceae bacterium, assembly GCA_964487785.1. Classification (GTDB taxonomy): domain Bacteria; phylum Gemmatimonadota; class Gemmatimonadetes; order Gemmatimonadales; family GWC2-71-9; genus CAVVWJ01. The sequence goes on from CAZASU010000318.1 coordinate 106, forward strand.
CCGGGACCAGGGCGGCGCCCACCGCAAGCAGGAGCCCGCCGGGGGCCACCGGTCCGAGCTGTTCGGAGGGAAAGGGTGCGGCAGCCAGCGTGAGCCCCGCAACGATCAGGATAGCGAGCGCACTCAGCTTCAGAACCGTGAGCACATTCTGGGTGATGGCCCCTGGCTTCACTCCCACATAATTGACCGCGGACAGCAACAGTATCGCGCCGACCGCGAGCGGCAATCGCGCAGCAGGACCGAAGCCGACCAGGGACGCCGTGTAGCTGGCGAAGGTGACCGCTACGGCGGCAATGGCACCGGTCGCGATCACCAGCAAGAGGGTCCAGGCATAGAGGAACGCCGGCAGCCTCCCGTAGGCGTCGCGCAGATAGACATAGCCTCCGCCGGCGACCGGCCGGCGGGCGCCGAGCTCGACTGTCCGAGCCCGCTCGGCCACCACCGCAGGATTGAGAAAGATGCCCGAGCCGATGATGCCCCCGACGACCATCATCGTTCCAGAGAAGGGTCCTATTCTTCGGGCGTAGGCGCCTGAGGGCAGGGTCGAGCCCGCGGTGTCCACCCTCACCGACTTTGGTTGGGGCATGCGCCAATTGTGGTTGGAGAGGTGTGGAGGTTCATAACTTTAGCGCAGCATGGCACGCATGATAGCGACTCTTCCAACCCGTCGGCTGGGACACAGCGATCTTCACCTGAGCACGGTGGGCTTCGGCGCCTGGGCCGCTGGTGGAGGTGGCTGGGCGTTCGGCTGGGGTCCCCAGAAGGACGCCGACTCCATTGCCAGTATCCGACACGCGCTCGAACAGGGCGTCAACTGGATCGACACCGCAGCCGTGTATGGCTTGGGGCACTCGGAGGAGGTTGTGCGCCTTGCCCTCGAGGGCATCCCCGCAGGCAGCCGTCCCTACATCTTCACCAAGTGCGGGCTCGTGTGGGACGAGGGCCACCGCGAGGCGCCTCCTCGCCAGGTGCTCGAGCCGGAGTCGATCCGCAGGGAGTGCGAGGCATCTCTCCGCCGGCTCGGCGTCGAGCGCATCGATCTCTACCAGTTCCACTGGCCGGACCAGACCGGAACGGCGGTGGAGGATTCCTGGGAGACGATGACGCGGCTCGCGGATGAGGGCAAGGTCCGAGCGATAGGCGTCTCCAACTTCGACGTCGCGTTGCTGGAACGCTGCGAGGCGGTTCGGCACGTGGATTCGCTGCAGCCACCCCTGTCGCTGATCCGGCGTCAGGCGGCCGAGGCGGAGATTCCCTGGTGTGCCGCGCATGGCAGTGGAGTCATCGGGTACAGTCCGCTGCAATCGGGGCTTCTCACCGAGCGGTTTTCCGTGAATCGGATCGAATCACTCTCCGAGGACGACTGGCGGCGGCGCTCGCCGGACTTCAGGCCGCCCAAGCTAAGCCGGAACCTGGCGCTGCGGGATGCACTCCGGCCGATCGCTCAGCAACACGGCACCACGGTAAGCGCGGTAGCGATCGCCTGGACGCTCGCATGGCCCGGTGTTACCGGGGCGATCGTGGGAGCCCGGTCTCCTGATCAGGTGGACGGCTGGATCGGGGCGGCTACCCTCGAGCTGAGGCTCGCCGACCTGGATGAAATCGCCAAGGCGGTGGGGCAAACCGCCGCAGGCTCCGGGCCTGCGCTGCCCAAATAGAGGGCCCAGCCTCGTCGAGTCATTGCGAGGGCGCCCTTCGGCTGCGCTCAGGACAGGCTCCGCGCCCGAAGCAATCCCGCCGCCCAGGGAAGCAGCCGTTTCGGTCTTTCTTCTCTTTCGTCTTTAGTCTGTTTTTGGCATTGGTTGAGGTACCGCCGTAGCGGCGGCTTTCGAGGCGTCTGGCGTCGCCCGCTCCTATCACTTGCCGGTCGTGCGCCAGACGCACCGGCGATGCGAGTTGAGGATATATGTGATGCTTCCTGCTG
>CAZASU010000319.1:0-2015 GCA_964487785.1 uncultured Gemmatimonadaceae bacterium
AGAATCGCGTCGTCCTCCGGGCGCATGACGAAGTCCACGTCGATCGTCGTCGCCCGCCACCCGACCAGCACCGCGGTCGCCCCACCTACCAGGTACACCCGGACATCACTTCGCGCCGCGCGGCCAAACGCCTCCATCAGCCCGTGAATGCGGTCGCGGTCGGCTACCTCACGCACTCGGCCGCCCGCTCGAAGCTGACCAGTCGGCGTATCAACGCGTTGTACTGGGAATGGGCCCCCGCGGCACCGTCACCCGCGAGCAGGGCGTACAGCCGCCGCTCCGGATCGTCGATCGGGGAGGGAATGTCATAGCCTAGGCGGCGGAGCCGCGGCGCGCCGATGGAGACCAGAAGTGCGGGGATGGACTCGAGCCCCCGCCGGAGGTCGTCGAGTCCGGTGGCGACCAGGTCGCCCCCAGGAAGGTCGGTCGGTCTCACTGGTTCGCTACCTCGTCGGCGGCCCCGGCGGATTCTCGCTCTTGAACACGTCGCGGTTCTTCGCGGTGTACGACTCCCAGTTGGGCGGGACCTCCTCCTCGGTGAAGATCGCCGTCACTGGGCATTCGGGCACGCACGCCCCGCAGTCGATGCACTCGTCGGGCTCGATGTAGAGCTGGTCTTCGCCCTCGTAGATGCAGTCCACCGGACACACGTCCACGCACGACCGATCCTTGACCCCGATACAGGGTTCGGCGATCACGTACGTCATGGGTTGCTGCTCCGTCCCCGCCGCGCCGCTGGTTTGCGGGCGGCTCGCTCGGCGAGGAGCTGCTCCACGCGCGCCCACAGCTCGGGCCGGATGCTGTCGGCCAACTCGATATTCAACTTGCCGAGCATCACGGCGATGGCGCCCGTGTCGAGCCCGGCGATCCGCGCTTCCTCGATCACCGCCGCGAAGTGGATGCGGGCCTCGCGGATCATCCGCCCGAACACGGACCCGTCAGGGCGTTGGCCCAGGGCCAGCGCCAGGAGATAGAGATCGCGCGCGCCGTCCAGCCGCTGCGCTAAGTAGTCCCGGGTCTCGGGCGGCAGTTCCCTCGGCAGATGAAGTGTCGGCTCGGCCATGCGTGCTCCTTCCCGTAGGCTGCTCGTCGCGCATCACGAAGGCCGGGTGAGACCCCGGTGCTGCGCACCACACTGAGAGATATAACTGGCCGCAGCTGCTGCGCCACTGGACTCGGTCGCGCCGGCTTCACGGGTGGGGGGCTGTGACCACGGCTTGCACCGGGTGAAAATGGAGCGGGTCTCTGAGGTTCTGTAGCTCGCGATAGTAGTAAAGGGCCGTGGGCGCCCTCCCCTTGAACCTCAGCCGCTTGAGAAAGGTGAGCTCGTCCGCGGTCGCGGTGGCACTGAGGACAGGGTCCCTGAGGAACTCCGCGAGCCCCGCTTGTTCGGCGAGCGCAGGCTCGACTTCCTTCTCGATAAACTCGAATCGCCTGACATGCCCCTGGACCACTCTGGGGTTGAGGACGATGTCCAGCGCAAAGGTCGAGAGGTTCATGTCCCAGGACTCGATCAGTGGATCCAGGAACGTGACGCAGTTTTCGCGGGAGAGGTGGAAGATGTCGGTATCGAGGAACTCCAGCACGATGACCCGCATCTCCTGATAGCTGTGGCCGCTGGGCTCAGCCACCATGCGGAGCCAGAATTCGTTCTCCAGTGCTTGCTTGGCGACTCCCTTGACCACGTCCAGCAGCTTTCCGGTGACCAGGCGCTCGAGCTCGCCGAAGGGCTGCTGGTGGAAGATCGCGCGCACATGGGGTGCTTTGTCGAGGTGGCACTTGCGCAGGATCAGCTCCCGGACTTCCCCGAACAACGCCGCGGACCCCTCCCCTAATTCTCGCTTCAGCCCCTCCCTCCGTTGGGCGGTGGCCAATCGCGCCAGCTCACCCTTCGGCAGCTTCAGGAACTTGTCCATCTTGTCGTAGATGTCCGTGCGGTTCGGCGCGGGGGGCGACTTCCGCCGAGTCAGGAGCTGCGAGATGTAGGACTCGGTCACCTGGGCAGCCCGGGCGAG
>CAZASU010000320.1:0-2005 GCA_964487785.1 uncultured Gemmatimonadaceae bacterium
CATCGATGACGTCGAGCGCGTTGCCGCTGGTGCAGCAGTAGTCGAGCTCGGCCTTAACCTCGGCCGTGGTATTCACGTATCCGACCGCGATATACCCGGGGAACCTCGCCTTCCATTGCCGGACGTCTTCCGCGGTGATGGTGGCGGCGAGCGAGCATCCCGCGCGTAGATCGGGCAACAACACCCGTTTCTGAGGCGAGAGGATGGCAGCCGTTTCGGCCATGAAGTGCACGCCGCAGAAGATGATCACGCCGGCTTCGGTCGCGGCGGCCTGGCGGGATAGGCCGAGCGAATCGCCGACATAGTCGGCGACATCCTGAACCTCGGGACGCTGATAGTTGTGGGCCAGGACGACGGCTTTTCGGGACCCAGCCAGCCGGCGGATCTCGGCCTGGAGCGAAGCCACCTGGTCCGGCGTCTCCTCCGGGGCTTCGATCACCGGCAGCTGCAGCCCTACCCCTTGAGCCGTCACACAGCCTCGCGCTTCAACGATGCTGGAGGGTAGTCGGTCCTGCGGTGCCCTCCCCGGCTCTCGCGGCGCCGGCGCGCCGCCTTGGTGATCAGCCCGGCCACGAGCAGCTGGTTGTGGGTTCTCCAAGCGGGAACAGGGGTGGACCCAGTGAGCCGCTCGAGCTCTCGCTCTGCCAGAAGCAGAGAGGCTTCGCTCCGTTGCAGTCCCACGTTCGCGGTCATCAGGTCCCGCATCTCCTTGCGGATCACCTCGCAGTCGGCGTCGGCTCCGCTGTCTCTGCCACCCGCGGCTTCTCGGGCGGGCTCGGTCGGTGCCACGGTGCGCAGCGTGTCCGCCAGCGCGCGGCCAGCGCGATCCGCGAAGACCAGGCCCTCGAGGAGAGAGTTCGATGCCAACCGGTTGGCGCCGTGTACTCCGGTGCGCGCCACCTCGCCGACGGCCCAGAGTCCTGCCTTCGTCGTGCGGCCCTCCAGGTCGGTCTGGATGCCTCCCATGGCGTAATGCAGGGCAGGCGCCACCGGGAGAAGGTCGCGGGCGGGGTCGAGGCCGTAGCGAAGCAGCATGGCGGTGATGCCGGGGAATCGGGATGCGAAATCAACCACCCCACGCGCGTCCAGCCAGGCTCCGCCGGCCGCATCTGCCGCCGCCACCGCCCGGGCCACCACGTCACGGGGAGCCAGCTCGCCCCGGGGATCGGAATCCAGGGTGAACCGGCGCCCTCCCCTGTCGACCAGGACCGCGCCGGCACCCCGAACCGCCTCCGAGATCAGCGGTGCCGGGTTGATACTCGGGAGCTTCAGCGCAGTGGGATGGAACTGGAGGAACTCGATGTCCCGGAGCTTTGCACCGATCCGGTGGGCGAGCGCCCAGCCGTCGGCGGTGGCGACCTTCGGATTGGTGGTGACCGCGTACAACTGGCCGACCCCGCCGGTTGCCAGGATGACGGCCGAGCCGTTGAGCGACACGCTGTCCTCCCCGCTAGGCAGAATCGCCACGCCGTGAACGGCCCCGTCCTGAGTCAGCAGTCCGGTTACTTCGGTGTGCTCGAGCAGCTGAATCGCCGGATGGCAGCGGACCACCTGAGCCAAACATCCGATCAGAGCGGCCCCGGTCCGGTCTCCACCGGAATGGATGATCCTGGCTCGGGTGTGAGCGGCTTCGAGCCCGAAGCCCAGTTTGCCGTCGGGGCCACGATCGAAGACGGCACCCAGCGCCAACAGCTCGTAAATCCTGTCCGGTCCTTCACTTGTGAGGATGCGGACGGCCTCGGGATCGGCCAGCCCGTCACTAGCGGCCATGGTGTCGGCCGCATGCTGACTGGGGCTGTCCCCTGGTCCGAGGGCCACGGCGATGCCGCCCTGGGCCCAGGAGCTGGCGCTATCGGCCAGCGTTTCCTTAGTGACAAGCACTACCGGGAGACCCTCTGACGCCAATCGCCACGCCGTCCATAGGCCGGCTATTCCGGTACCGACGATGATGGGAGGGGGAATCGACATGACTCAATATAGTTGCGGGGCAGCGGGGCAGCGGGGC
>CAZASU010000321.1:0-2004 GCA_964487785.1 uncultured Gemmatimonadaceae bacterium
CTCCCGACGGGCCTCGTGCTCGAACGAGTACGCATCATGGAGGACCCGACACTATATGCCGACTGTACCGGAGTCGCCTGACCTGATCCAACCCTCGAAACGAGGCGGGCGGATGTCCGACCTCGCCGCGGTCGAAGAGGTCGCGGTCTGGCTCCAGGTCAACGGCACGCCGGCGGTCACCTGGATGTGCACACCGGACCTGCTGGAGGAGCTGGCGATCGGCTGGCTTCACGGCGAGGGCTACATCGACTCCATCGACCAGGTGCACCTGCGGCCCTGCGCGACCGACCTCGGTTTCTGGGCCGAGGTGCCGGAGGACAGAGTGGCGGCCGTGAAGGCCGAAGGCCGCCGGCCTGTGTTGGCCTCGGGGTGCGGCGCCGTCTCCACTTTCCTGGCAGACCCTGCAACCGTGGTCGCCCAGCCGGCGCGAGGAATGCCTCCGGGACTGGAGGAGCTCCGCGGTCTGTTCAAGGCCCTGTTCGGCAAGGGGGAGCGGTACAAGGATACCGGCGGCATCCACGCCGCGGCTCTGATCGATCAGGCCGCGCCCTCGCCGCTCATCGCCCATGCCGAAGACATCGGTCGGCACAATGCGGTGGATAAAGTGCTGGGAGCGGCGATGCTCGCTGGACGCCGGGTGGAGGGTCTGGGCCTGCTGGTCACCGGCCGGATCTCGGCCGAGCTCGCATTCAAGGCGGCACGGGCCGGAATGGCGTACGTGGCCACCCCCTCGGTTCCATCCACCCTGGCGGTCGAAATCGCTCGGCGAAGTGGGATGGTGCTCGTCGGGCGCGCGGTCAGCGGTCATCCGCAGCATCATGGCGCGGCGGGACCGAGTGGTGCCTGACCGCGCCAGGCTGGCAGAGCTGGTCCAGAGCGCCCGGCGGATTGCGGTGGTGGGCTTGAGCCGGAAACCGGAGCGGCCGAGCCACGGCGTGGCTGCCTATCTGCAGCGCGCAGGGTACACCATCATACCGGTGCATCCGCTCGGCGGCGTGACGCTGGGTGAGCCGGTCCATCCCGATCTCCGGTCGGCGGCCACGACCGGACCCATCGATATCGTCAACATCTTTCGCCGCTCCGAGCATATCCCCGCGTTGCTGGACGCGCTGCTGGAGATTCATCCGCGGCTCGTCTGGATGCAGCAAGGTATCCGGCACGACGAAGTGGCCCGCACGCTGGAAGCAGCCGGGATCGCGGTGGTGATGGACCGGTGTCTCGCGGTAGACCATCAATTCCTGGGGGGCTGATGCGCACCCGAAGGCTCCTCGTTCTCCTTGCGGTCCTTACGGGAGGCGGCGCGTTTTTCTCCCTGGCCTCAGGTCAGGCGACCGGAGATCAAGCCCGCCTCGTGTTCACCGTCTCCGCCGGTGCGGTGGGCGGGAGCCGGCTCTGGTCGAGCTCCCCCCAGGCGGTTCAGTTCATCAATCCGGCCGACACGGTTGCGCTGGCCCGACGGATCCGGTCTACCCTGGCAGTGGGCTTCGGGGGAGCCTATTTCCCGGGAGAGAACGTCGGATTCACGGTCGAGGGTTTCCTGATCGGGCTGGGCTTCGAGGACTCCTGCCGGCACCTCTTTTCATCCGGTGCCGGCGCCATCGCAGAAGTCTGTCAGTCCATTCAAGGCAAGAAGAAAGCGGCGACATCGGTCATTCTCTCCGGCGGTACCATGTTTCGCCTCAACAGTCGGAAGCTTTTCTCGCCCTACGGCCGGGTCAACGCGGGACTGGTCTTGAGCAACCAGAGCTCGTTGCGGACCGCCGGCCAGTTTGTCAACGGCGCCGGCCAGATTGAAGACCTGTTCGTTTACTCGGATGACCGTAACTCCCGGGTGGACCCTTCTTTAGCGCTGGGCGTAGGCTTCACAGCGGCGTTGGCGAAAGGGTATAGCCTTCGCTGGGAGGTGAGGGATAACATCGTGGGCGTCCAGCGCGTCACCGGCACTATTCCGATTGCCGGGTTTGTCCCCCCGCACGAGCGGGTGTTCAAGCATCTCTTCAGCAT
>CAZASU010000322.1:0-2001 GCA_964487785.1 uncultured Gemmatimonadaceae bacterium
GATGACTTGATGCGGCTGTATCCCAGGGAAGACTGGGGACTCCTGTCACACCTCCTCATCTTCCACGGCCGGCAAGTCTGTATCGCGCGGCGGCCCAGGTGCGGCGAGTGCGTGCTAGCCCGACTCTGTCCTTCGTCTCTGGTTTGACCTCTTCGAGGATTCATGATGCGCATCCGGCCCCTGCTCCTGTTCTGCATTGCCGGCGGTACAGCCGCGCAAGTCCAGGCCCAAGCGACCGCCACGATCAGCAACCCGGCGGCGCGGGTGGCAGGCGCCGTGGATTCGAACAGCGTTCGCGCTCATCTCGAATTTCTCGCCGATGACGCTCTGGAGGGCCGGAGGCCCGGAACGCGGGGAGGCGAGCTTGCCGCCCGGTACATTGCCGCCGAGTTCCAGCGTATGGGTCTGAAGCCCGCCGGCGACAGTGGCACCTATTATCACCGGGTACCGATCATCACGCTGACGCCGCACCCGGCCGTGAAGCTGCTCGCCTCGAGTCCGGTGCCGCTGACCTTTCGGGACGACTACGTACTCTGGTCGATGCGCAACGACTCGATGGTCAGTGCAAAGGGCGACTTGGTGTTTGTGGGGTATGGGATCGTCGCCCCGGAGAACGACTGGAACGATTACGAAGGGACAGACGTCAAGGACAAGATCGTCGTGGCGCTGGTGAACGATCCCGGGCTCAGGGACTCGACCATCTTTCGGGGTCCCATCCTGACCTATTACGGCCGGTGGACCTACAAGATCGAAGAAGCGCGCCGGCAGGGCGCTGCCGGCATCCTGCTGGTGCACACCACCGAAAGCGCCACCTACCCGTGGACAACCGTGCAGTCCAGCTGGACTGGACCCCAGGTCCGGATCGAAGAGCCGCCCAGCTCGCTGCTGGTGGCGGGGTGGCTGAGCGAGGACGCGGCCAGTCGGCTGGTCAAGGCAGGCGGGCAGGACCTCCCGGGTCTGATGGACCAGGCAGCACGACGTGGCTTTCGTGCGGTCCCGCTCGGTACCAGTGTCGACGCCACCGTGCAAAGCGAGATCGCGCGATCCGCTACCAGTAGCGTGCTGGGCCGGTATCCTGGACATGGAACCCGGTCCCGCGAGGCGGTAATGATCGGAGGACACTACGACCACTTCGGGATCGCCTCACCGGTGAATGGCGACTCGATCTACAACGGAGCTGAGGACAACGCCTCCGGCACAGCCGCAGTGCTGGCCGCGGCGGACGCTTTCACCCGAAGCGGAACGCGCACCGGCCGCTCCATCGTCTTCGCCGCATTCACCGCCGAGGAGTCGGGGCTGCTCGGGTCCCAGGCGTTCGTGGCCAAGCCCACGATGCCCCTTCGCCAGATCGCCGCCATCCTCAATCTGGACGTGATGAATCTTTACGGCCGAACCCGGGATGTATCGGCCCTGGGGCTCGATCAGTCGTCGCTTGGCGCGCTGTTCCAGAAGGCCGCCGCCGCCGAAGGGCTCACGGTCAGTGTCAACCACGATGCTCTACTGAAGGGCTCCTACTTCCGGTCCGACCACTTCCCCTTCGCCCGAGCCGGGGTGCCGGGAACGTCGATCGAGAATGGCGAGTCGTACGTCGGTAAGCCCGCCGACTATGCTGAGAAGAAGAAGGACGAGTACGTGGCGAAGCGGTATCACCAGCCCAGCGACGAGATCCTCCCCTCGTTCACGTACGACGGCGCAGTGCAACAGCTTCGCGTCATCGTGCGTACAGCGGTGGCAGTGGCCAACGCCCCAAACCAACCCACGTGGAACAAGACCTCCGAGTTCCGGGAGGCGGGGGAGGCGAGGCGAAAGAGCGGTAGGTAAAGAGGCGGAAGAGGCTGCATCTTTCCGCCTCTGTACCTTACGCCTCTTCCAATCTGCCACTATCTTTGCCGCCGCTCGACCTGCCAACCGTCCCTCCTGGAGCGATTCTGGAACTTCCCACGGAGCACCGGATCCCGCTCACCTGGCTGCTGGAAAACGGCGGCGCCTCCATCCGATACC
>CAZASU010000323.1:0-1990 GCA_964487785.1 uncultured Gemmatimonadaceae bacterium
CGCATCCGCTCGGTCGGCGAGCTGATCGCCAACCAGTTCTCGGTCGGCCTGTCACGCATGGCCAGGCTGGTCAAGGAGCGGATGAGCATCAACTCCGATCCCGAGAAGATCTCGCTGGACGACCTGGTCAATGCGCGTACCGTGAGCGCCGTGATCCAGGCGTTCTTCGGCTCGTCTCAGCTCTCCCAGTTCATGGACCAGACCAACCCGCTGGCCGAGCTGACCAACAAGCGGCGGCTGTCGGCCCTGGGCCCGGGCGGCCTCACCCGCGAACGCGCGGGCTTCGAAGTCCGCGACGTGCACTATTCGCAGTACGGCCGGATGTGCCCGATCGAGACCCCGGAAGGTCCGAACATCGGCCTGATCACCAGCCTGTCGACGTATGCCCGGATCAACGACCTCGGGTTCATCGAGACCCCGTACCGGACGGTGAAGAACGGCAAGGTCACCGACGAGATCCGCTGGCTGTCGGCCAGCGATGAGGAGGATTACGCGGTGGCGCAGGCCAACGCGCCCTTGAACCCGGATGGGACCTTTGCGGAGCAGCTGGTGCTCAGCCGCAAGGGCGACGACTACCCGTTGCTTCCGCCCGACCGGATCGAGTTCATGGACGTGGCGCCGGAGCAGCTCGTCTCCATCGCGGCGGCGTTGATTCCGTTCCTGGAGCACGACGACGCCAACCGCGCGCTCATGGGCTCCAACATGCAGCGGCAGAGCGTGCCGCTCCTCTTCCCCCAGGCCCCGCTGGTGGGCACCGGGCTGGAAGAGAAGGTGGCCCGTGACTCGGGGGCGGTGATCGTCGCCCGCCGGGCCGGTACGGTCAGCCGGGTAACCGCGGACGAGATCATCGTGGATGCGGGCAGCAACGGCGGCACGGTGGGTGAGACCCCGCTGGCCCGGCTGCACCAGCACGACCGCTACCGGGTGAAGAAGTTCTGGCGCACCAACCAGGATACCGCCATCAACCAGCGGCCCCTGGTTCAGCTCGGCCAGCAGGTCGGCGCCGGCGAGATCATCGCCGACGGCGCGGCTACCGAAGGCGGCGAGCTGGCGCTCGGCAGCAACGTGCTGGTGGCGTTCATGCCGTGGTACGGGCACAACTTCGAGGACGCCATTGTCCTCAGCGAGCGGCTGGTGAAGGACGACGTCTACTCGTCGATCCACATCCAGGAGCTCGAGCTCCACGTGCGCGACACCAAGCGAGGCCAGGAGGAGATCACCCGGGAAATCCCGAACGTCTCCGACGAGAGTGTGGTCGACCTGGACGAGCGGGGCATCGTACGCATCGGCGCCCACGTGAAGTCGGGCGACATCCTGGTCGGCAAGATCACGCCCAAGGGTGAAACCGAGCTGTCGCCCGAGGAGAAGCTGCTGACCGCCATCTTCGGCGAGAAGGCCAAGGACGTGAAGGACAGCTCGCTCAAGGTGCCGCCCGGCATGGCCGGCGTGGTCATCGACGTGAAGATCTTCAGCCGGATCGAGGATCAGGTCGTCGAGAAGGACCGGGGCGAGCGGATCGGTGAGGTACGGCGGATCGAGAACGACGAGAAGGCCCGCATCAGCGCGGTCATGCTCGACGAGCTCACCCATCTGCTCACCGGGCAGGACGTGGCCCTCATGCTCAAGGCCGGCACGGTGGAGGAGTACCTTGCCGCCGGGACCAAGCTCAGTGCCGCCATCCTGGCCGGCGCGGATCTCGGCGAGGTGGACCTGAAGACGCTCCGGGTGGCCAACAAGGCCGCCAACGAGCGGATCCGGGCTGCCATCGACATGGCCGCGCGGGAGCGGGCCAAGGTGGAAGAGAAGGCCGAAGATCAGATCGACAAGATTCTCCAGCCGGACGAGCTGCCGCCGGGCGTGATCCAGCTGGTGAAGGTGTATATCGCGGAGAAGCGGAAAATCTCCGTGGGCGACAAGATGGCCGGCCGCCACGGAAACAAGGGCATCGTTGCCCGGATCGTGCCGGAGGAGGACATGCCGTTCCTTCCCG
>CAZASU010000324.1:0-1988 GCA_964487785.1 uncultured Gemmatimonadaceae bacterium
CACGGGCTGGCCAACAACGTCGCCCGGGCGGCCAAGGTCCCGAAGCTGGAGAAGCGGCTTCCGACCTACCTGGATCGGGCCCAGACCGGACGCCTGTTCGAGTGGGCCGAGTCCCGGGCGGGCGGAGACGAATTCGGGCCGACGCGTGACCTCGCGATTCTGGAGCTCTTCTACTCGACCGGAATCCGGCTGTCGGAGCTCTGCGGGGTCAACCTCGAGGACCTCGATCTCCTGTCGGATCAGGTAAAGGTGCGCGGGAAGGGCCGTAAGGAGCGCATCGTGCCGGTGGGCTCGCGGGCGGTGCTCGCGTTGCGTCGCTATCTTAACACCCGGGAGCCCGTGGTGGCCCGGCCGCGCACCGATCGCCGGGCCGTGTTCCTGAGCCGGATGGGAAGGCGGCTCGCGCCCCGGGGGGTTCAGCGAATCGTGCACGGATTGCTGGCAGGCATAGGCGGCGACGGACTCCGGGTGCACTCGCTGCGCCACACCTTTGCCACTCACATGCTGGATGCCGGTGCCGACCTTCGTGCCGTGCAGGAGCTGCTGGGGCACGCGTCGCTCAGCACCACCCAGATCTATACCCACACCAGCGTTGAGCGGCTCAAGAAGGTCTACAATCAGGCGCACCCGCGGGCCTGAAACAGTTCGATGAATGAAGGAGCCATGCCGGCATTTCACGGGACCACCATTCTCGGCGTCCGCAAAGGCGGCCGGGTTGCGCTCGGCGGCGACGGGCAGGTCAGCATCGGCGAGACCGTCGTCAAGGCGTACTCCAACAAGGTGCGCACCATGAAGGGTGGAAAGGTGCTGGCGGGCTTTGCCGGCTCGGTGGCCGATGCGCTCACCCTGTACGAAAAGTTCGAGGAGAAGCTGGATCGCTATCCGGGCAACCTTCCCCGCGCCGCGGTCGAGCTGGCCAAGGATTGGCGTAGCGACCGGATTCTCCGCCGGCTGGAAGCGCTGCTCGTCGTGGCCGACCTGGAACACAGCTTCCTCTTGAGCGGGTCCGGCGAGCTGATCGAGCCCGACGACGGCATCATCGCCATCGGGTCCGGTGGCAACTTCGCCCTGGCCGCCGCCCGCGCGCTGCTTCCCGAGCCGGACCGCTCCGCCCGGGAGATCGCCCAGCGCTCGCTGGAGATCGCCGCCGACATCTGCGTCTTCACCAATCGCAATGTCACGATTCTCGAGCTGCCAGGTGAGAAGCCGGAAGTGAGAGGTGAGAAGGGTGGGAAGACTTGATCATCTCCCCCTCTTACTTCTCACTTCTCACCTCTTACCTTCCCTAGAATGACTGACGCCGCCCCCAAACTTCCCGTCGAAGCCGCCCCTGGCCCTGAGCCGGTGGCACCCATGCCGTGGCTGGAAGAGATGCCGCCGCGGCTGATCGTCGCCGAGCTCGACCGGTACATCGTGGGCCAGGAGGCCGCCAAGAAGGCGGTCGCCATAGCGGTGCGAAACCGGTGGCGGCGGGCGCAGGCGCCGGACGATATCCGGGACGAGATCACCCCCTACAACATCATCATGATCGGCCCCACCGGGGTGGGGAAGACGGAAGTCGCCCGCCGGCTTGCCCGGCTCTCGGGCGCCCCGTTCATCAAGGTCGAGGCCTCCAAGTTTACCGAAGTGGGCTACGTCGGCCGTGACGCCGAGTCCATGGTGCGGGACCTGGTGGATTCGGCGATCAATCTCGTGCGCACCGAACGGGAGGACGAGGTCTACCCCCAGGCGGAAAAGCGGGCCGACGAGCGGCTGCTGGACCTGCTGCTTCCCGCCGGGCCGCAACCGATGGAGAGGACGGACAAGGCGGAAGGGGCGGACAAGCATGCCCCGAGCGGACGCGAGGGGGCGGAAGGCGCCTCGGTCTTTGTAGTATCGTCGAGCGGACAAGCCAAACCTGAGCACGTGCTGACCGCCGAGGAGGAGCGGCGACACCGCTCCCGCGAGAAGCTGCGCGAGATGCTCGCCGACGGCCGGCTCGACGATCG
>CAZASU010000325.1:0-1985 GCA_964487785.1 uncultured Gemmatimonadaceae bacterium
TCGATGAACCGGGAGATCACCCCTCCAGTTTGACGCGGGGTTCCGCGCTCCAAGCGTCCAGGCGCTCCAGCAGCGCATGCACTTCCCGCCACGCTTTCACTTTCCGCCACGACGAGTGAGCCAGGCCGCTTTGATCCCAGAGGACTTCACCAAGGAACGGTGCGCGGATGAACAGGGAGCCGTGTGTACGCTCGATCTCGAAGAATCGCCCGACACTGAACATCATGGTTGAACCCTCCTCTAGCGACTACCCGCGTGTGAGGAATCGGTACCATGTGCGACCTTTGGGGAGCCTATCATCAAACAGGCGGGCGCCACAACCGCTAGTTGACAGGGCGTGGGGATCTCCCTACATCTTGTGCTCGCCGCTCTTTAGTCGCTCGAGCAAAGCAAAAGGCAGGTGCGCTATGCGCACCTGCCTTTGAGAAACACCGCGGAGGGAGCAGCCGTCTTAGGCGTTACGCCTGCGCCACGCCGCGGCTCCGATTCCGAGCAAGCCGATACCAAGGAGCACCATCGAGGCAGGTTCCGGCACGTAGGTCGGGGGGGCAGTGGAAGAGGGCTGGAATGCCGCCTCCGTGGCCGTGCCGCTGTTGATGACCGACACAAATCCCGGCGCATAGAAGGTCGCGTTGGTCTGGATCAGCAGAACCAGGCTCGTTTCATCAGGGCCGACTACAGAGCCCGAAGAAAAGTTGAACCCGACGACCTCGCCGACGTCGTCGCGGTCAACGGAGGGGGGGGCCTGCGTGCCGGTCTCGAAAAAGCCCCCGGGGCAGGCGTCACAAGCGATGACGTCGCCGTTAAGCACGAACCACACGTCGGTGACGAACCCGACGAACGACGAGGCCGTCAGCCGATGAACCAGGTTGAGCGCGCTGTCGTTTGACACTTGGTAGTAGAAGTCCAGGAACCCACCATTATCATAGACGGCGGAGGCGACGTCGACGACCAGGTTGGCGGCGCCGATGTTCTCGTAGAAGACCGAATCCAGGTGGGTTCCCCCGGGGAACGCAATACCGAAGGGTGTGGAAGTCTCACCGGGCGTTAAATCCGCCTCCGCCCTCGGCACCCCCACTGTCAGCACGCCAACCGCCAGGATCGGCACGAGCACCGTTCTCATTTTGCTCAGGTGACGAGCCAGAAGACGAATGCCGCGGCTGGCCGTCATGTGTCGAAACGCTCTCATCAGTCTGCACCCCTCGTTACGTGAAGCCTGGGCCGGGCGCCCAGGGCGATTCGGTGGCTCTCCGTCAGTCGTACGTCGTTCGGCAACGAAGGTCTGCATTGCCAGTGCCACATCTTGAAGTCGGGGAATTTACGGCGTTCAGCCTCCGACAACGCTTGGACTGATAAAAAATCCGACGGATCCACGGAAACCCCCACAAATAGACCCTAACGTCTCGGCCGTCGCTTGGGGTGACTGTCGGCCGAGTTTACAACTGGATCAGGTCACATCACCGGGCCGATGATCCACGGCGCGAATTCTTCCTCCCCCACCCCCGACAGCTCGCTCTTGCTGCGCTTGCCGGAGGCCACCGCCACGACCTCCTCGAAGATCTGTCGGCCCACCACCGGCAGCGGCGTGCCCTCGAGGATCACGCCGCAGTTGATGTCCATGTCCTCTTCCATGTGGCGGTACATCAGCGAGTTCGTGGCGAGCTTGATGGACGGCACCGGCTTGCAGCCGAAGACAGAACCCCGCCCCGTGGTGAAGCAGATGATGTTGCAGCCGCCCGCCACGAGGCCGGTGATGGACACGGGATCGTGACCGGGCGTGTCCATGAAGACGAAGCCCTTGGTCGAGATGGGCTCGCCGTACATGAAGACGTCCTGCATGGGCGTGGTGCCGCCCTTGGTGACGCCGCCGAGCGACTTCTCGAAGACGGTGGTGATGCCGCCCGCCTTGTTGCCGGGGGCGGGGTTGTTGTCCATCGCCTCGATGCCGCGGCAGTACCACTCCCACCACTTGTAGCGGTCGATCA
>CAZASU010000326.1:0-1985 GCA_964487785.1 uncultured Gemmatimonadaceae bacterium
ATCCCTGATTTCAGCAAAGCCGAGCTGCTCGCCATCTTCGATTTGGCGGCCCGGATGAAGCAGGGGGACTACCGGGAGAAACCACTCCTGGGCAAGACGCTGGGAATGATCTTCGCCAAGAGCTCGACCCGCACCCGGGTGTCGTTCGAGGTGGGCGCCTACCAGCTGGGCGGGCACGCGTTATTTCTCTCGTCCCGCGACATCCAACTGGGCCGGGGCGAGCCGATTCGCGACACCGCGCGGGTCCTCTCCCGCTACCTCGACGGGATCATGATCCGGACCTACGCGCATGCCGATGTGGAAGAGCTGGCACGCTACAGCTCCATCCCGGTGATCAACGGGCTCACCGATCTGTTGCATCCCTGTCAGGTCATGGCCGACCTCCTCACCATCCGGGAGGCGCTCGGCGGCTGGGACGGCAAGGTCGTCGCATGGGTGGGGGACGGAAACAACATGGCAAACAGCTGGATCAACGCGGCGGGG
Organism: uncultured Gemmatimonadaceae bacterium; assembly: GCA_964487785.1. Lineage (GTDB taxonomy): Bacteria > Gemmatimonadota > Gemmatimonadetes > Gemmatimonadales > GWC2-71-9 > CAVVWJ01. Next base: position 484 of record CAZASU010000326.1, read on the forward strand.
AGCCTCGGCTTCGAGCTCCGGCTCGCCTGCCCCACTGGGTATGAGCCTAACGCCGACATCCTACAGCGCAACCAGAAGAAAACCACGATTACCGTCACCACCGATCCGAAGGAGGCGGTGCGCGGCGCTCACGTCGTCAACACCGATGTATGGGCGTCGATGGGGCAGGAGGAGGAGCAGGAGAAGCGGGCCCGCGCATTCAAGGGCTACATCGTGGACTCCGCGCTGATGAAGCGAGCCGATCCGGGCGCCATCTTCCTCCACTGCCTCCCGGCCCATCGGGGTGAAGAGGTGGCCCAGGATGTGATCGAGGGCCCCCAGTCGCGGGTGTGGGACCAGGCGGAGAACCGGCTCCACGTGCAGAAGGCCATCATGGCGACACTTATGGGAAACACGTAGGCGGGACAGCGGGGCAGGAAAGATATCACCCTGAGCCGCAGCGAAGCGTGGGACAGACCTTCGTTATAAAGGACGATCATGACGGCTACCACCGCACTCAGGCGTACCGCACTATACGACGCTCACAAGGTGCTTGGGGCCAAGATGGTCCCGTTCGCCGGCTGGGAGATGCCGGTGCAGTATCCCACCGGCATCCTGGCCGAGCACCATGCGGTGCGCACCGGCGTCGGGGTGTTCGACGTGTCGCACATGGGTGAGTTCGAGATCACCGGGCCCGACCGGAATGCCTTCGTGAACCGGGTCACTTGTAACGATGTGAGCGCGCTCGAGCCGGGTGGGGTGCAATACTCGGCCATCCTGACGCCCGAGGGCACCTTCGTCGACGACTGCACCGTGTATCGGTTCGAAGACAAGCTCATGATCGTGGTCAACGCCTCGAACACCGCGGCCGCCTGGGAGCACATCGTGGAGCAGAAGGCCGGCATCAACGCCCGCCTCAAGGACATCTCCACCGACGTAGGACTGCTGTCGGTCCAGGGCCCCCACGCCGAAGGGTTGCTCCAGCCGCTCACCGCCACCCGTCTCACTGACATCGCATACTACCATTTCGTGAGCGGCAAGGTGGCCGGCGCCGAGTGCTTCATATCGCGCACCGGGTACACCGGTGAGGACGGCTTCGAGCTGTACTGCCGGGAGCGCGACACGATAAAGGTCTGGGAGGCGCTCATCGGCGGCGGCGCCAGGCCGATCGGCCTCGGCGCCCGCGACTCGCTCCGGACCGAGATGGGCTACGCGCTCTACGGGAACGAGATCGACGAGAACACCACGCCGCTCGAGGCTGGACTCGGCTGGATCGTGAAGCTGGACAAAGGCTCGCCGTTCACCGGAGACGCCGCACTCAGGGCGCAGAAGCTCCGGGGCGTCACCCGAAAGCTGGTTGGCTTCCAGCTTCAGGGCCGCGGGTTCCCCCGGCACGGCTATCCAGTGTATCACCAGGGGCGGGAGGTCGACGTGGTACGGAGCGGGACGATGAGCCCGTCGCTGGGCCTTCCCATCGGCACCACGTACCTGCCGGCCGCCGCTGCCAAGGTGGGCACCAAGTT
>CAZASU010000327.1:0-1980 GCA_964487785.1 uncultured Gemmatimonadaceae bacterium
CGGCCTCCGGCCGAGGCCGGGGAGCAGTACAGCCGCGTCCTGGAGGTGGACCCGGAGTTCATCTGTCCCATATGACCCATGTACGACCTCGCCGTGCGCGAGGAGCGGTGGGCAGCGGCGGACACTCTGATCCGGAGGAAGTTTCCCGACATGGTGCCGTACGGCGACCGCGTACTCTTCGCCTTCGCGCGCGAGGACACGGCGGCCCAACGGCAGCTCCGCTCGGCGGGGCCACAGATGGCTGGCCAGAAGGGGCGGCGCCTCGGCGACAAGACGCTGGAAGCGGGGTTATGGCTGGCGATCTACCTCGAGGACCTGGACCGAGCCGCGGAGTTCACCAGGTTCGGTACTAGGTCGTCGCTTCCCGGCGAAACCCGGACGTCGGCCCATCGTCTTCTCGGGGGGATCGAGGTTGCAGGAGGCCGCTGGACCGCCGCCAAGACCGAGTTCGCGGCTGCCGGGCGGTTAGGACATCCGGATTCCGCCCTGGTCGCACAGGCGCTCGCCGCGACTCTCCCGTTTCTTGCCGTGCCCAAGGGGGACATCGAGATCATTCGCGGGGCGGTTGAACGATGGAAGCCCGGCAGCGACGTCTCCGCTCCGTTGCCCCAGTCGATCCGCCCGCTGGCGGCGCACCTCCGCCTCTATATCCTTGGCCTGCTCAGCTCTCGGCTGGGGGCGGGAGCCGACGCCCTCCGCTACGGGGGCGAACTGGAAAGGATGGCGGCGCCTCCGGAGACACGTGCCTTGGTGCGGAACCTCGGGCGTACGATTCGAGCCGATGTTGCAGCGGGAGCTGGCCGGATCGACGAGGCTCTCACCCTGCTCGACGGCGTGCGAGGCGAGGTGCCTTTAGAGCTAATCCGGCTGTCCTACTTCTCCGAGGAGCATGCGCGATACCTGCGCGGTCGGCTGCTACATCAGGCCGGGAGGAACGAGGAAGCCCTTCGGCTGGCGGAGGTGGCCTTTGTGGGGACGCCCCACGAGATGCACTACCGGGCGCCGGTGCACCTGCTGCAGGCTGAGATTCAGCAGCGGCTCGGGAACCGGACTGAGGCGGCAGAGCAATACTCTCGATTCATCGGATTATGGCGTGCGTGCGATCCCGCACTGCGACCTGTTCTGGAAGGAGCCAAGGCGGAGTTGGCCAGGATGGTGGCAGAGCCACATTAGCCGGCAGTTTTCATCCCTCGACGCGGCAGAGGCAGTAGACGAACGCTTGGGCGAGGCCACCCGGGGTGCGATGCTCCTCGCGCACGCTGTCCAATAGCCGGAAACCTGCGCCGAACTCTGCGTGCATCGCGTCCTCCGAATATCTAACCACCTCCAGGCCACTGCAGCGGGTAGGCCCGTCGGGACCGAAGCTCGCCACGACGACGTGGCCCCCCGGGCGCACGAAACGCCGCGTTTGGGCTACGTAGCGGGCTCTGTCTTTGGGATCGGTCAGGAAGTGAAATACGGCACGGTCGTGCCAGACGGCGTAACCGTCAGTGGACAGAGACGCTTCCAGCACGTCCGCGGCGATCCACGTGACGAGTCCAGCCCGCTCACCCAGCCGTTGCTGCGCCAGGGCCAGGGCCGTAGGTGCCAGATCGAGGACTGTCAGCGCCCGATAGCCGGCGTCGAGCAAGCCATCCACCAGCGTCGAGGCGCCGCTGCCCACGTCGATGATTGGCGCACCGGGGTCGGGCGCTACCCGGCGAATTAATTCCAGCGAGAGCCGGGCTTCCGGCTGATACCAACTCACTTCTGTTGGTGCCATCTTCCGGTAGACGCTCTCCCAGTGCCTCTGAGGGTCAATGGGCATCTTTTTCTCCTCGTTCCATCCAGGGCGCGAACCGACGACGACGCGAGCTCCTCATTATAGTACCGCATAGTACCGCCGCTCGATCCATCCGAGGTGGCCGTCAGGCTGGAGGGGCCGAGTTCATCAGGGGCGAGGAGTCTTTCGGGTGTCGCAGCCGACCTGCATATTGGAGG
>CAZASU010000328.1:0-1968 GCA_964487785.1 uncultured Gemmatimonadaceae bacterium
GGAGGCGCCTCGGCATAGCCGTGGAACTTCTGCCGGTGGGTGCCCCGCCCGTGGGTGATGGAATGGAGCGTGGTGGAGTACTTGTAGAGCTCGGCCTCGGGCACGATCGCCCGCACCCGGGTGAGGCGGCCGTCGGGCTCGCTCCCCAGAATCTGTCCCCGCCGAGAGCTCAGGTCCCCCATAACGTCTCCCAATACGTCGTCCGGCGCCCAGGCATCCACGTCCATCAACGGCTCCAGCAGTATCGGCCGAGCCTTCGGGGTCACGTTCCTGAACGCCATGATGCCGGCCATCTTGAACGACATCTCGTTCGAGTCGACGTCGTGGTATGACCCGTCGAAGCACTCGGCCTGGAAGTCCACCAGCGGATAGCCGGCGATCACGCCACGGACCGCTGCCTCCTGGATGCCACGATCCACCGCCGGGATGAACTTGTTCGGAATGACGCCGCCCACGATCTCGTCCACGAACTCGTAGCCCGCACCGCGCGGCAGGGGAGCCATCCGGATCCAGCAGTCGCCGTACTGGCCTCGCCCACCTGACTGCTTCTTGTGCTTGCCCTGACCCTCGGCCTTGCCCTTGATCGTCTCGCGATACGCCACCCGGGGCCGCACCAGCTCGGCGTGCACTCCGAACTTCCGCTCCAGCCGGTTCAGGATGGTATCGAAGTGGCGCTCGCCCATGCCGTGGATCAGCGTCTGGCCCAGCTCCGAGCTGTACTCGAAGTGGAAGGTGGGGTCCTCCTCGTGCAGCTTGTGAAGGCCCGCAGCCAGCTTGTCCTCCTCGCCCCGCTGCTTGACCAGCACCGCCGACGTTGCCACCGAGGCGGGGAACAGAATCGGCGGCAGGCGCACCGGGTGCTCCCGCCAGCAGAAGGTGTCGCCGGTGTGGGTGTCCTTCAGCTTGGCCACGGAGCCGATGTCGCCCGCGGAGAGCCGCTCGACCTCGATCCGCTCCTTCCCCTGCTGGACCGACAGGTGATTCAGCTTCTCTATCGTCTCGTGCTCGGCGTTGAAGACCTCGCCACCGTTACGGATCTCGCCGGTGTAGAGGCGGAACAGGGTCACGTCGCCCACGTGGGATTCGGAGAGGGTCTTGAAGGCCCGGCCCACCAGGGGCGCGTCTACCGGCGGCTTCACCTCCGCGGGCGAGGGGAACAGCTCGACCATCTTCTTGAGCAGCGTTCGGGTGCCGTAGGTCAGCTCCCCGCTGCCGCAGAAGAGCGGCACGATCTCTCCCTCGACTACTCCGCGTTTCACCGCCCGGATGAAGTCCGCGCGGGGGATCTCCTCGCCGCCGAGATAGCGCTCGATGAGGTCCTCATCGGTCGAGGCCACTGCTTCGGTGAGCTGCTCGGAGTATTGCTGGAACAGCGCCTCATACTCGGACGGGATGGGCACCACCTCGTATTCGCCGGTCTTGGTGCCCTTCTTATAGTAGTGGCAGTGCCCGGAGAAGAGATTGATGATGCCGTGAAAGTCGTGGCCGTCGCCGATGGGGATCTCGACCGGCACCACCTTGGGCGTCAGATGGGCCTTTACGTCGTCGAAGACCCGCTGGAAGTCGGCGTGCTCCTTGTCCATCAGGGACACGAAGAGGACCCGGGGCAGGTGCAGCTGGTCGCAGACTTCCCAGACCTTCTCGGTGCCGACCTCCACCCCTCCCATACCGCTCAGGACGACGACGGCGGCATCGGCCGCGTGCAGGCCGCTGACGACCTCGCCGAAGTAATCGAGATAGCCCGGGGTGTCGATCAGGTTGATCTTGGTGTCGAGCCACTCGGCGTGGCCCAGGCCGAGATTGATGGTGTGCTTGCGGTCGATTTCGTCGGGGGAGTAGTCCGTGAGCGTGGTGCCGTCTTTGATGGTGCCGTGGCGCCGGCTGGCGCCGGACACGAAGGCGAGGGCGTCGACCAGGGAGGTCTTACCGCTAGCGCCGTGCCCGACGAACGCCACGTTTCTTATGGCG
>CAZASU010000329.1:0-1964 GCA_964487785.1 uncultured Gemmatimonadaceae bacterium
GCCGAGAGCGGGAACCAGGGAATGAAGGCGAGGCCCTCTCGCTCGCAGTATTCGACCTCTTTCTCCCACTTGCGATCGGTCACGTTGTAGCGGTTCTGGACCGAGACGATCGGCACCACTTTCCGGGCCCGCTCGATGTCGGCCACCGACACTTCGGACAGGCCGACATGGCGGATCAGGCCCTCTCGCTGAAACTCGCGGACCGCTTCGAACTGTTCCTGGGCCGGCACCTTGGGGTCGATCCGGTGCAGCTGCCAGAGGTCGATCCTCTCGACCCGGAGTCGATTGAGACTGCCTTCGAGCGCCCGGCGGAGAAACTCGGGCCGGCCATTCTCGACCCATTGGTCGGGACCGGGGCGCTCGAGTCCGCCCTTGGTGGCGATGACGAGTCCGGGATAGGGATGCAGCGCCTCGGCGATGAGCTCTTCGGCCACGTGCGGCCCGTAGGAGTCGGCGGTGTCGAAGAAGTGCACCCCCAGCTCGACGGCTCGCTGCAGCACGCCCATGGCCTCCTCGGGATGCTTGGGCGGGCCCCAGATGCCTTTGCCGGTGAGGCGCATGGCGCCGAATCCCATGCGGTTGACCGTCAGGTCGCCGCCGAGTGTGATGGTTCCCGCGGCGGCGGCCGGGACGCCGCGAGTCGTATTAACGGTGGTCATGAACAGTTCCTCAGTTGCGGTACATGGTTGTTCGCTTCATGCTTACGCCGATGCCTCAGCCCTTCCACTTCGCCTTCTTCGTGCGCGATCTTGCCTCGACCCGCCGGTTCTATGGCGAGGTCCTGGGCTGCCGAGAAGGCCGGAGCACCGAAAGCTGGGTCGACTTCGACTTCTTCGGCAATCAGATATCCGCCCATAACACCGGCAAACCCATACCAACGGAGAACACCGGCCTGGTCGAAGGCGTTCCCGTGCCCATGCCTCACTTCGGTGCGCTGCTCCCATGGGATGCATTTGGATCGCTGGCGGACAGGATCCGCTCCGCGGGAGTCCCCTTCGTGCTGGAGCCCCGAATCAGATATCCCGGCCAGCTGGGTGAGCAGGCCACCATGTTCCTCCTCGACCCCAGCGGCAACGCCCTGGAGTTCAAGAGCTTCAAGCATCCGGAGCACGTCTTCACGGCTAGCGTTGGTTGATACCAGGCGGCCCTCACCGAAAAGGAGACCCTAATGCCACTCCGCACTCTTCTCCTCATGGCTGGTGTCCTCGGACTCGTGTTCGGGCTGGGATTCCTGCTGGTGCCGAGAGCGATGCTGTCGCTTTACGCTGTACCCACCGATCCATCGGTCGTGTTGATGGCCCGCTTCTTCGGGGCGGCGCTGGTGCAGGTCGGGCTCGTGCTCTACCTCATCCGCGACGTCGGCGATCCGAGAACCCAGCGTGGTGTGGTGATCGGCTCTTTCATCGGATCTCTGGCCGGTCTGGTGGTAGCGCTCACCGGACAATTCTGGGGCCTGGTGAACGCGTTCGGCTGGTCTACCGTCGCCATCTACGCCCTTCTCACCTTCGGCTACGGCTCGATCATGTTCGGCAGGCCGGCCTCGACCTGACCGCGAGGGAGGAGGAGGTCAAAAGTCACGAAAACACGAAAAAACGCTGAAAACACCACGAAGTGGCCTAGAAACAAGCGGTTTCTTCGCGATTTGGCTGTTTTCGCGCCCCTGTAACTGCTCTTTCTCGGTGGCGACTCGAGCGTCACGGTCCTTGTTTGATCGGGGCGAATTGACCAAACGGTCTTGACAGTATTTTTTGTCTAGTCCATCTTGGTGTCCTCCTGCGACTCACCGTTCAGCCAGGAAGCGCCATGTCCATAGCCGCGCTAGAGGTCATCGAGGACGCGCACCAGGCGGCCTCGGTGCTCGACCCGATCCGGCTCCGGCTCCTGAACGAGCTGATCGAGCCCGACTCGGCTGCAGGATTGGCCCGTCGCCTCAAACTCCCCAGACAAGCAGTCACCTACCATGT
>CAZASU010000330.1:0-1962 GCA_964487785.1 uncultured Gemmatimonadaceae bacterium
GCTGCTCCACCAACTTTCGCTCGCTGCATGATGGTCTCCCAAAGGCTGGGGAAGGTGAGACGCTCGCAACAAAAAAGGCCCGCTTGGAGACCAGCGGGCCGACCACGGCAACAGGCTTACGCCCACGGCCGGCCGCCCTAAGTGAAGGCGTCGCAACTGGCGAGTCGATTCCAGCGGCGTGGAGTGTGGGGGTGCATCCGCCTAATGTACCGGAGCAGGGTCGACCGTCAAGGCTGCCGCGGCGACCCTGCCCCGCACAGTCACTGATGCAGATCAAATCCTTCGATATGCAGATCCAGGTTGTGGTTGGCTCGAAGGCCGACGATACCCTTGACGTCGGTACTTGCGGCGTCGGCCGTGTAGACGGTCTGCCCGTTGACCTTGAAATCGATCTTGCTCGGGTTCTGCTTGGCGTCGACCTCCAGGAGGTTGGTGGTCTTGCCCTCCGCGTTCCCCTTCTTGACCGCTGGATGCGCGGTCCAACCCTTGGTTACCTCGCTCGTCTTGTCTCCGTCGCGCCGCTTGATGAGGTATGTCCCGTCATCGCGGACCATGAAATAGGTGTACTTCTGGCCCTTGCCGTCGAGCGCCTGGCCCCCGATGAACAGCCCGTACCCTTCGGCGTGCTCCAGCTTCTTCATCTGGTTGAAGGTCGCCAGAGTATGGAAGGGGCCGTTCGCCCGGTCGCTCTTCCGATAGAGAATCGCTGCGGGACCCAGGGTGAGATGGTATCCAGGCTCCATGGTGACGAACTTGACGGTCTTGGGGTCTCCGGTGCCGTCGGGCCGCGCCGACCATCCGGCCGGGAGGGCCCCGCCACCCTGGACCGCGTGATCGGAATGATCCTTCTGGTTGTGGTCTGTGGACTGGGCTGCTGCGAACGGCGAATGGATCAAGGCCAGCACGAGGCCGGCCGCGAAAATGCTGGTGCGCATGGTGATACCTCAATGATACAGAGTGTCGGGTTGCGGTGATCGAACCGTTCTGACTAATCTTCGGCGCTGCGGCCGCGTAATCCTCATCCGGAGGGTTCGATGTACTGGTTTGGAGTCCTCTTCGCATCCATTGGCGCCGCTCTCATTATCGGAGCCCTCACCTATGTGTCGCTTCTCATCGGCGTGCTGGTGAACTTCATGATCATCCTGATGAGTGGGCCGCTCGTCGACCGGTTTCTCGCCAAGCGGGGCCGTCGGTCGGCTTAGACCGGCGGGCTGCTTCCGGAAGGCTCTCCCTCGCCCAATGCCCCGGGTGTGGTAGCTGCCCGTAAAGCTGCGTCATAGTTGATTTTGAGGCTACCCTGCAACTCCCTCAGACCGCGCACCTTCGTGGGCAACCCTCCGCCCCCACGGACCACCATGCCCATGCGTCCTGCCGTCTCGGCCAAGCCGGCCAAGCTGAGCGAGGCGGCGTTGCCTTTGATGTCATCGACCAGCCTGCCGAGCGCCCGCATAAGGGTTTCGTCCACCCGCGGGAGCGCCAGTTGCTCGACCACGCTGTAGATGCGCTGCAACTTCTGAGGCAGAAGCTGCAAATAGGCCAACTGGGCCTGCTGGCGGCTCGACAGTTTAGGTGCCATTGATCCCGGGACAGAGGAAGGCAGAATCTAGCACATGGGCCGGGCGATGTCGCGGGTGAATCTCCGCGCGCCCTGCTCCGTAGTGTGCAGGTTCTCTTCCCGTGCCAAACTGCAATGTGATCGGATAAGGCCCGTGCCATTAGCCGCAAGGTCACTGCTATGAAGATCTCGGATATGTCGATTCGCAGGCCGGTGCTGGCCAGCATGCTCAGCCTGGCGCTGGTGCTCTTCGGTGTCATCGGGTACACCCAGCTCGCGGTTCGGGAGTTCCCCGACGTCGATGCTCCGATCGTCTCCGTTACCACTGTACTACCGGGAGCGAACCCCCAGGTGGTCGAGTCGGCGGTGACCGACATCCTGGAGGAGGAGCTGAGCACGGTCGAGGG
>CAZASU010000331.1:0-1953 GCA_964487785.1 uncultured Gemmatimonadaceae bacterium
CCCAAGGTCGTGAATTGGAGCGGGTTTAGACCAACTGAGTGGAGCGAACGAGCAAGGGCTGTGCCCGGGTCGGGCCTGCTAGCGCCTCTGCCGCCGGAGATTGTATCGGCGGGTGACCGCCCCGGTGCTCTTGACTACGATGGTTTCGGTAACGGTCTGATACCCCTTCTGCTCGACCCGCAGCCGGTGAGTTCCGAGCGGGAGACGGCGGTTGGCAATCGGAGTGAGACCGACCCTGACACCGTCGACGTACAACACTCCCCATGGGTCCGAGTCCACCTTGAGCAGAGCGTATTGAACCGGCTTCAGCTTTGCCGGCCGGGATGCTGCCCGCGCTTTCGACATCACTGGAGCGACAACCTCACGTGCAGGCCCAGGGCGGCTCACCGCACTGCGCTCCACAATCGACTGGAAGCCGGGAAGCGCGAACCAGGCCGCGACCGCAACCACAGCGACAGTCGCCAGAGCGACGAAAACGCCGGCTCCGTGGTCGCCCGCCGCCTTGTCCGGCTTAACCGGGCCCGCGGCCTTCACCGGCTCGCTTACCACGGTGGTGGGACCGGAACGTTCTCCGCTTACGGCGGAGGCGAACTCCTCCATGGTCTTGAACCGGGCATTCGAATCCTTGGCGAGGGCCCGATCCAGCGCCACCCGCAAATCCGGGGGCGTATCGGGGCGCCGGTCGAGCACCGTGGGCGGCTGCTCGAAGACCTGCTGGTAGAGAATACTGTGGGCCGGCCCATCGAACGGCAGCTTTCCGGTGAGCACCCGGTGACCGACGATGGCCAGCGCGTACTGGTCCGCGCGACCGTCGACCTCCTGGCCTCTGGCCTGCTCCGGAGCCATGTAGTGCGGGGTGCCGATGATCGTACCGGTGCCGGTGAGCTGACCCGTGTCCTGCACCGCCTTGGAGATACCGAAGTCGGTGAGGATCACCCGCCCGTCGTCATCCAACATGATGTTGGCCGGCTTCACGTCCCGATGGACGATACGGCGCCGATGGGCATGACCCAGGGCCAGGGCGGCTTCACGTAGCACGTGGCGGACCCGGGATATCGGCAGAGGGCCCTTTGCCAGCAGGTCCTCCAGCGACTGACCGGACACGTACTTCATGACGATGTAGACCAGTCCTCCCTCGCTCTCGACCCGGTAGATCGGAATGATGTTGGGATGGTCCAGCTTGGCCGCGGTCTTGGCTTCCTGCTGAAAGCGGGTGACCAGCTGAGCATCACGGGTCATGTCCGGCGGCAGCACCTTGATGGCTACCTGCCGCTCCAGCACGAGGTCCTGCGCCAGGAACACCACCGCCATACCGCCGCGTCCCAGCAGGCGGGTGATCTCGTAGCGACCCTCGAGGGTGCGCGCGAGACGCGCCTGCAGCTCATCGAGGTCGGGCCCGTTTTCGACCGAAAGGGTACCGCACTGGGAGCAGTTACTACCTGTGGGGACCGGGGTCTGGCACTTGGCGCAGTCGCTCAACGCAATCCCCCGATATTAGAAAGCATGGTAAATCCCGGCAGGTTCTGGCGGACTCCGCCACCGGTGCGGCAGGGCTGGCCGGGGTACTCACCGGAGGTGTTTAGCTGACGCGGAGTTAGAAGGATCTCGGCAAGGCTGGGCGCAAGGGCTGTGCCTCACGGGCCTCCGGCCCGCTCGCGAGGCCGTTTTGGTTCAGTGAGCCAACCCACAGCAAGCAAAGCCTAAAGATGGTAATGACTTGCTGAGAGAAACCCTGACGCCCTGTGGAGGCAGCATGAAAAGGCTCGCTCTAGCGCTGGCCGGCGCGGTTCTGGTTTCCGGCTGCTCCGACACCCGCGATCGGCGTACTCCAGTGGCTGACAACCTCACTCGTCCACTCGAGGTCGCCCGCGTGGACACCACCCAGCCACTTTCTCCGGTCGAGCGCCACGCCACCCAGTCTCCTGAGCCCGCTGCGATGCCAAAACCCCGTAA
>CAZASU010000332.1:0-1933 GCA_964487785.1 uncultured Gemmatimonadaceae bacterium
GACACCTCGACTGGTGACCTCGACCCAGGGATCGGGGTAGCGGCCCATGAGCCGGACCGATACGCCTAGCGGACGGCGCCAGTCTCTCCGCCCCAGGGAGAGCCAATTGCCGGCCTTCGGCCGCGCCCTTTCCCCCTTCGGGACCGGCGACATTTTGCCGAGTTCCGGTGACGAAGTGGTGGATCCCGAACGTGGGTTCCCGTTGCACATCCAGCACATAGAGCCCCCTCAGCTGGGCCGGCTATTGGGCCGGCACTCCAGTGAGGCCAAAGCTAAATGCGGCTCTTAGAGGCGAACGTGATGTCGTACAGGTGTTCGAGGCTACGCCGGGTCACCGAGGAGCAGGGCTCCAAAGATCATCACTTGCGAGGTGGCCGGGAGGGTGCACACGACCGTATCAGCCTCCTCGAGGACCACGAAGCGCCCGTTCACTGACCGGACCCCGTCGTTGGGCACCGCGAGCACCTGGTCGAACCAGAACGTCGGGACGACGCCGTCGACCCGGAACCCCAGGTAGAAGTTCGCGGCGGCGCCAGAGAAGTTGTAGTAGCTCCAGTCCTTCAGGATGGCCGTGCGATTGTCCGGCACCGTCAGCACGACGGTGGTGAAGGCGATGGTTGACAGGGCGAGCCCCAGGCGCTTGCTCCGGGTTGCCACCGCCGCTACCGGTAGCGCCAGGTCGCTAGCCGACCAGGCCGAACATCGACGTGAAGGACGTCACCAGCGCGGTGACCAATCCCGCGAGCGCCAGCTGCACGGGCCTCGACCACGGTGCAACTACCAGGAGGTAGATCAGCGGCTCGCCCTTCGAGGTGCTGGCTCCGGACAGCCCCGCCGCTAGCACGGTTCGTGGACGGACTCCGATAACCAGACACGATGCGCAATGGCCGGCCTCGGAGGGCTCGGATTCGTTCGAGGACGTGGACGAGCTCGTGGTCGGGTCCGACGAGCTCACCGGTGCGGTGATCTCGGAACTCGCTCCTGGAGAAGTGCGGCGAGAGGTCACCCACGACCGGTCCTAGATCGTCCGGGTGGTGCGCACGGTCGGGTCCGGCCCGCGCTTGCGCATGGTGTCCACCGCGTTGTCGACCTGGAGGTGCGTGATCGGCACGACCGCCTCGTTGACGCGCGACCAGACGTTCCACTCGAAGTCGAAACCCTGGAGCCCGAGCTGGAGATCCTGGCCGGCGTCGAGGAGGTCGGTGACCATGATCGTGGCCACTCGCATGGCGTCGGAGATCACTGCCGTCGCGCTGGACGACAGGGGCCCGATGAAGTTGCGGCCGCTGAGCCGCTGCCGAGGCCGGTCGACCAGAGCGCCCGGGTCGGCGCCGTCGGCCGCCTCGACGGGAGCGGCCTGCCACCCCGTCGCGCGCGTGGTGAGCACTACCGCGCATTCGGCCGGGATGTCGGCGGCGCCGTCCGCCGCGCCGAGGGTGAAGGGGAGCTCATCGACAGCGCTGCCGTGCGGCGAGCCGTCGAGCTTCCCCGCGATGTCGTAGACCCGCACGATCGAAGCATCGGCCGCGCGGCTCGCCTCCGCACTGAGGTATGCGGCGATGGCCTGCGTCGTGTTGGCAGCGTTGAAGAAGAGCACGACCTGGGCGAGAGCGAGGTCGAGGTCCGCCGGCGCCGGGTCGCCCGCCCCGGTCCAGCTGATCGGGAACGTCGTCACGATCCGGTCCTCGGGGAGCCCGGTCAGGTGCTCCAGCGTTGCGGTGAAGAGATAGTCGTGCGCCATGTCTTGGTCCCCAAACGTGTTGTTACGGCCCGAACACCAGAAGCTTACCCCCGGGGGGTGTCAGGCCCCGGCGATCACCGACCGTTGACCTCGTGCACCAGCTGGAGCAGGCAGACGTGGGCGGGGTACCGGCGGGTGACACCTCGACTGGTGACCTCGACCCAGGGATCGGGGTAGCGGCCCATGAGCCGG
>CAZASU010000333.1:0-1916 GCA_964487785.1 uncultured Gemmatimonadaceae bacterium
CTCTGATGTGGAACGAGCCCGGCGCGAGCCGGGCTCGTTCATTAGTATCCGGCAAGGGGCAGACCTCCTTCCAAGGACCCTGTCGTGATGCTCCGATTCACCACCGCGGGCGAATCCCATGGCAAGGCCCTCGTCACCATCGTCGAGGGTCTGCCGGCCGGCCTCCCGGTCTCGGCGGAATGGGTGGACCGCGAGCTCGCCCGGCGAATGCAGGGCTATGGCCGTGGGGCGCGTATGAAGATCGAGCGTGACCACATCGAGTGGCTCTCCGGCGTACGCGCCGGTGAGACGCTGGGCTCGCCGGTGGCCATGCTGATTCCCAACCGGGACTGGGCCAACTGGGAAGACGTCATGGCGTACGAGAGCTCGGACCCCCCGGGGGAGCTCCGCCGCCGCCGGGTTACCCGGCCCCGCCCCGGGCACGCCGATCTGGCGGGTCTGCTGAAGTACGACCGGCTGGATGGGCGGGACATTCTCGAGCGGGCCAGCGCCCGGGAGACCACCGCCCGGGTGGCGGCGGGCGCACTGGCCAAGCGGCTTCTCCATGAGTTCGGCGTGGAGATCGGCAGCCACGTGGTATCGCTCGGGGGTGTTCAAACGGAATCGGCGAAGGGCCCGCGCAGTGCGCCCTTGCCTTGGCCACTTAACGAGGCCTCCGATCGTTCCGAGGTAAGGGTACTCGACTCCGCCGCGGAGGTGGAGATCATCCAGCGGATCGATGCGGCCAAGAAGGCCGGCGATACGCTGGGGGGAGAGGTGGAGGTGGTGGCGCGGGGCGTGGTGGTGGGGCTGGGCAGCCACGTGAGCTGGGATCGCAAGCTCGATGGCCGCCTGGCCGGGATGCTGATGTCGATTCCGGCGGTGAAGGGGGTCGAGATCGGGATGGGGTTCGAGGCCGCCCGGCGGCCGGGTTCGGAGGTGCATGATCCGATTGGTAGGGGCGCATTGCATGCGCCCTTACCTGACACCCGCGGCGGATTCCGCCGCCCAACGAATAACGCCGGCGGTCTCGAGGGCGGAATCACCACCGGGGAACCGGTGGTTGTTAAGGTAGCGATGAAGCCGATCGCGACCCTGATGTCGCCGCTGCCTACCGTGGACCTGGCGTCTGGGCAGCCGGCCAAGGCGGTCAGCGAACGCTCCGACGTCACCGCGGTCCCGGCGATGGGGGTGATCGCCGAAGCGCTGGTGGCGCTGGTGCTGGCCGACGCCATGCTGGAAAAGTTCGGCGGGGATTCCCTCTCCGAGATGCGGCGCAACTACACCGGCTACGTGGCGGCGCTGGGCTCCCGCTGGGCTTCGCTGGCCGACTCCGCGGGGAGCTGATGCCGCGCCACCTCGTGCTCGTGGGCCTTCCCGGCTCGGGCAAGAGCACGGTGGGGCGTCTGCTGGCCGATGGACTACCCGCCCCTCTCATCGATATCGACGGCCTGCTGGTGCGCGAGAGGGGTATGCCGGTGAGTCAGATCTTCGGCATGGTGGGTGAAGCCCGGTTCCGGGAGATGGAGCGCGACGCGGTGAATGCGGCCCAGGCCGGGGAAGCCGGGGTGATTGTCCCGGGAGGCGGGTGGGCTGCTCAGCCGGGGCAGCTTGAGGCCGCCATGACCCTGAGCCTGGTGGTCTATCTCAAATGCCTGCCCGACACCGCGGCCAAGCGCAGTGAGCAGGGCGAGGTCCGGCCGCTCCTGGCGGGCGTAGACCCGGTGCAACGGATGCGGACGTTGCTCGAAGAGCGGGAGCCGTTTTACCTCCTGGCCCACCACACGGTGCAGACGGAGCACAGCCCGCCGGAGGCCGTGGCCGCCGAGATCGTGGCCCTGGCCCGGCAGCACGGAGGATGGTAGCGGGTGCGGGTTTCTTGCTACCTCTCGATTTTGACCATTAGATGACTCAGGCGGTTACACTAAAGCTATGGC
>CAZASU010000334.1:0-1911 GCA_964487785.1 uncultured Gemmatimonadaceae bacterium
GAGAGAAGTATGGACTCACTTCGCAAGCGCGACGTGCCGCCTTTTCTGCCGCTGCCAACATTGCTGAAGGCTCCGCCAAGCGCGGACCTCGCGAGTTTCGTCGCTTTCTCGACATTTCCCTGGGATCGCTTTCGGAGTTGTCGTACATATTTTTGTTGGCTCGGGATCTGGGTATCTCAAAGCCGAAAACTGGGGGGAGGTTGAGGCAATCAGGGACCATGCCGGTCGCTTGACGTGGGGGCTCTATCGAGCGCTCGCCCCCAAACCTCCTGGCGTTTAGATTCGGGCTGCCCCGCTGCCCCGCTGCCCCGCTGCCCCGCTGCCCCGCCTTCACGTCCTCACCTTGGCCAGCAGCACCAGCCCGCCGAACAGAAAGATGACATTGGGGAACCAGGCCGCCACCAGAGGGTTGACGACGCCGCCGGCACCGATGGCCTTCGTCAGCTGGGTGAGAAGCAGGAAGATCAAGGCGATCGCCAGGCTGACGGCAACACCGCCCGCCGGGCCGGCGCGAGGGGTGGTGACCGCCAACGGTGCCCCGAATAAGGCGATGATGAGGCAAGTGGCCGGCAGCGCAAGCTTCAGCGCCTGCTCCACAATCAGCTTGTTGGCGTCGTTTCCCGACCGCTTGAGCGCATCGATGTAGCGACCCAGCTCGGCGAATCGCATCTCGTCGGGTCCCTTCGATTCCGCCAGCAAGTCCGCCGGCGATTGGCGCAGCGCCCGGAGCCGCATGGAGCGGAAGCGGAAGGTGGCTTGCTGGCCGGGACCCGCGATCACCCGGCTGGCTCCGGTGCGAAGCCGCCAGACCTTGAGCGAGTCATCGTAGGTGGCGCTATCAGCCGTGAGCACCAGCCCGGGATAGTCCAGGCCGGTTCCCTGACGTTCGAACATGACCTGCTTGAGCTGGCGGCTGGCTACGTCCAGCGAGCGGACGGTGTAGACCCAGCCGGCGTCTCCGCTGTACACAAAGTTGAAGCGGGCACGCGTCGGCCGAGCCTGCTTGGACTTCTGGATCTCGAGCTGGCGCGACGTGGACCAGGGCGCCAGCTCCCCTACTCCGAAGGCGAGGACCGCCGCGAGACCCGCGGCAATGAACAGCGGCCGCATGAGACGGTGGAAGCTCTGGCCGCCGGCTTTCGCGGCCGTCAGCTCGGAGTGCCGGCCCATCCCCCCGACGGTGAAGACAGTGGCCAGAAGGACCGCCGCCGGCATGACGAGGAAGGCATATTCGGGAATGGCATACACGTAGCTGATCACAATCTCTCGCATGGTGAGACCGCGATCCAGCAGCTTGCTCAACATGTCCGTGAGGTTGAAAAAGATCGCGATCAGCGGAAGGCCGAGCGCCGCCATGACGAAGAGCCGGAGCCAGGAGCCGAGGACATAACGGTCGAGCTGGCGGAGCCCGTTGACCGGCAGTCCGCGGCGGAGTCCAGCCACTCCCTTCGCGACGAGCTTCCGAATCACCGGAAAACCATCCCCCGCAGCCGCTTGATGACATGACCCAAACCGTCGATCACTTCCCGCAGGTCTCCCCCGCGAGTCGACCCGGATTGGCGGCTCACCCACAGCACGCCGAACAATCCCAGGACCGTCAGCGCGATGTTGGGTGCCCACATGGCGAACCAGGGGGCCACATGGCCGCGGTCAGCCAGACTCTCACCGGCGGTGAGCCCGATGTAGTGAATGGCGAAAATCAGGGTACCGCCGCCGATCACCAAGCCCATCCCTCCACGTGGAAAGCGAAGCGCCAGCACCACCCCAATGATCACGAAGGTGATACACGCCATACTGATGGCCCACTTCTTATGGACCTCCACGGCGAAGCGGTCGGCCCGGCGGTCGGCTTCCCGGACCCGGTCGGCGGCGGATGCGACCTCGGACCAGTTGGAAAGCGTCACCTTCCCC
>CAZASU010000335.1:0-1910 GCA_964487785.1 uncultured Gemmatimonadaceae bacterium
TCGGCGGAGGAGGGCTCGAAGGCGCGGCGGGTGTAGACCGCCTGGGTGCGGCGCTCTTCCAGTGGTGCATCGTCGAGGAAGGCGTAGGGCCGCGCGTTCAGGATCTCGTGGGCCAGCGGCGAAGGCTCGGGAAGATCGCGCGCGATGCAATTGATCTCCCCCACATGAATCCGGCGGAGTAGCACGGTGAGCAGATCGAGATCCATGATCTCGTGTACGCAGTCGTCGATCGTCTGCCGTACCAGGGGGTGATCCGGGATCTCCCGGTCGCCCGGGATGTTCTCCAGACACGCGGCCGCGTCGGGGAACGCAGCGGCGAGGAGATCCTCCGCCTGCATCCGCTGGATCTGCGGCGGCGTCTTGCGGCCGCCCCGGCTCCGCGCAATCGCAAGCGCGATGGTGGCGTTCCACCGCCAGTGGGTGCCGAACATGGGCGCGTCGAGCAGGGCCTGCACCAGGATCTCTTCCACCGTATCCGGGTGCAGGAACTTGAAGACGCTGTCCAGCGGGAAGGAGTGCTGCGGCCCCAGCGACAGCAGCAGCGCGTCCTCGGTGGCCGCGGCCTGCAGCTCGAAGTTGAACTGGCGGCAGAAGCGCTTCCGGAGCGCCAGGCCCCAGGCTCGATTCACCCGGCTCCCGAACGGAGAGTGGATGACGAGCTGCATGCCCCCGGCCTCGTCGAAGAACCGCTCGGCGACGAGGGTGTCCTGGGTGGGGAGCGTGCCGAGCAGGCGCTTGGACTCGGCGAGGTATTCGACGAGTTGATGAGCGGCTGCTCTGGTTGGTTCCTCCTCGACCACGCCCTCCTCATCCCGAGGGAGTGCAACGACCGAGGGACCCACTCCACGAGTTTCAGAAGCGAGCTGAGAAGGTCCCTCGCTACGCTCGGGATGAGGAGAGAGTACGGAGGATATCCATTTGATAGCGTCCTCTCGAACCCCCAGCCGCTTCTCCACCTCGCCCCGCAGCTCCGCTACTGCCGTTGAGAGCTCGTTGCTCCGGGCTGGAGCCTCGCCCAGCCAGAACGGAATACTGGGCGGCTGGCCATGGGCATCCTCAACCCGGACAGTGCCCTGCTGCACCCTGAGGATCCTCCAGGACATGTTGCCCAGCTGGAAGATGTCGCCCTGGAGGCTCTCCACCGCGAAGTCCTCGTTCACGGTGCCGATGAAGGTGTTCTCGGGCTCGAGGATCACCCGGTAATCGGCATTGTCCGGGATGGCGCCGCCGGAGGTGATCGCCAGCATGCGCGCGCCCCGCCGGCCCTTGATCCTGCCATTCACCGCGTCGTGATGGATCAAGGCACCCCGGCGTCCCCGGCTGGTGGAGAACCCCTGGGCGAGCATGTGAACCACCTCGTCAAACTCGCCACGCGTGAGGTCGCGGTACGGATATGCTCGCCGGACCAGCTGAAACAGATCGTCCAGATCCCAGTCCTCTCCGGCGGACTCGGCCACGATCTGCTGGGCCAGCACGTCCAGGGGCTTGTCGCGGATGATCAGCCGGTCGAGCTGTCCCTGTCTGACCGACCGGAGAAGCGCGGTGCACTCGACCAGCTCGTCGCGGGTGAGCGGAAAGAGCCGTCCCTTCGGCGTGCCGTGCACCGTGTGCCCCGAGCGGCCCACCCGCTGGAGGAAGGTGGAGATCCGCCGCGGCGTGCCGATCTGGGCTACGAGATCCACGTGGCCGATGTCGATCCCCAGCTCCAGCGAAGCCGTGGCCACCAGCGCCTTGAGCTTCCCGGTCTTGAGCCGCTCCTCCGCGTCGAGCCGGGTCTCCTTGGAAAGGCTGCCGTGGTGCGCCGTCACCGCATCCTCACCTACCCGCTCAGCCAGGTGGCGAGACACCCGCTCCGCCAGCCGGCGGGTGTTCACAAACACCAGCGTGGTCTTGTGGGCCTTGATCAGCTC
>CAZASU010000336.1:0-1899 GCA_964487785.1 uncultured Gemmatimonadaceae bacterium
CGCTGCCCCGCTGCCCCGCTTACCTCACCCGCTGCATGCCCTCCCGCGCTTCTGAGTAGTCGGGGAAAGCCGTCAACGCCCGCTGGTAGTGTTGCCCGGCCTTCGTCTTGTCCCCCTGGCTCTCGTAGAGCAGCCCCAGGCTGTACTGCGTCAGTGCATCCGTCGGCACGGCGCCCGCCCGTGCGCTGGGTGCATTGCCGGCAGCAGGCAGGTTCACAGCGGCGAGAACTTTTTCGGTGAGACTCTGAATGATTCGGGAAAGGTCGGCACGATCCTGGAGAATGGGATCGCTATTGGAAATGACTTTCAGAATCTGACCGTTTGCCACATCAACCACCCGGGCGTCGATGCGGAATTTGCCGTAGAAGTCGGCGAAGTTTCCCGTGATCGCATATCGCGCACCCGCCTCGCTGCCGACCTTGGCGGCGGTGGCCGCATCCGCTCGCACGTTGGGTCCCAGATTCTGCGCCTGAACAGCCTGGCTGATCCGGGCACGATCCGCCACCCGCACCCTGGGGTGCCGGCTCAGCTCAGCCGCAAACGTCGCGGGAATTCCCAACTCCAGGGCGCGAAATACTTCCTTGTCCTGTCCGTAGGAGCCCCGGTCCTCGAACGGGAGGACCGCTATCACGATGGGCCCGGACTGCTGCGCGACGGCAGTGCTCGCCACTGCCGCTGTCGCGAGAAGGCCCCAGAGTAGATACCGTCTCATGATCGCTCCCCTCAGAGAGAGAACCGCATCCCTTCGGTGGCCGCCTCGACGACGAGCCTGGGTGCAACTTCCGCGGCGTAGCGCCGGGTGTCGGCGAGCAGGCGGTCCATTGCCTCATCGTCGTGCTCCGGCTCGTGGTGAAAAAGCACCAGACGCGTGCAGCGACCTTCAGCGGCAAGATCCACGGCCTGGCGCGGGGTGGAATGGCCCCAGCCGGCCCGCGCCTGAATGATCTGGTCCAGATACATGGCGTCGTGAATCAACGTGTCGGCTCCCTCGACGAACTGTACCAGCCGGGCCCGCCAGTCCGGCGGCACCTCGTAGCTTCCACCCGGCCCGAGCTCGTTGTCGGTCACGTACGCAACGTCCCGGCCACCGGAGGATGGGGCGAGCCGATAGCCCAGTGTGGTGCCGGGATGCCGTAACCGAAAGGTGCAGACGCGAAAGTCGTCGATCTCGAACTCGCCCTCACTGATCTCGATGACGGCGAGTGAGGCCGCGAGGGCGTTCAAGGGCACCGGAAACACCATGGGGTCCATCTGCCGGCCGAGGATATCCTTGAGCGGCACTCCCTCCTGAGCCGCACCATAGATGTTCACCGACGTATTGCGGGAGCTGAGCGGCTTGAAGAAGGGCAGGCCCTGAATGTGGTCCCAGTGGGTGTGCGAGAGGAGAATGTCGGCGGCGAGCACGCCGTTCCGCTCTTTCATCAACTCGTGGCCCAACGGGCGCAGACCGCTGCCGGCGTCCAGGATCACCAGGCGCCCATCGCGGCCACCGATGCCGATGCAAGCGGTGTTTCCGCCGTAGCGGGCCGTATTGGGGCCCGGCGTCGGGATGGAGCCTCGAGTGCCCCAAAATGTCACCGGGTGGGTCACACCAATTCACAAGCAGCGGGAAACGGTCATGCCGCAACCTCTTGGGCGCAGGGGGTGCCGGCAGCGGGGGCAGTCACCAGCCTTCTGTGACGCGGATCACGACCTTCGTGCCGCCAGCATGAGCGAGCGAGGGTCCTTGAGAGTGATGTCCTTGCGGGTGACCTCGATAATGCTGCGCTCGACCAGATTTCGCATCGTGCGGGAAACCGTTTCACGACTGGATCCGATCATCTGCGCGATCGTGTGGTGGGTCAGCTTGCGGGTGATGCGGTCGCCACCTTCGTCTTCCGCCATCCGGAGCAGCAGGTG
>CAZASU010000337.1:0-1897 GCA_964487785.1 uncultured Gemmatimonadaceae bacterium
GAGGATCGCCTGGCGGGGATCGGGGCCGGCGCCAACGACTTCATCACCAAGCCGATCGACACCGGCGACCTGTTGCTGCGGGTGCGGAATGCGGTGACCACAAAGCGGCTGCACGACGAGGTCACCAGCCAGTTCCGGAAGCTCCAGGAGCTCGAGGCCGCGCGCGACACCCTGACCCACATGATCGTGCACGATCTTCGATCACCGCTCACCGGACTTCAGGCGTACCTGGATCTCCTCAGGATGGCGGTTGCCGCAGGTTCAAACGACGAGGTTCTCGAGTTTGCCCGGGACGCGCACGCCGTTGCCGGTCACTTGAAGGAGATGGTAAGTCAGGTGCTGGACGTGAGCAGGCTCGAGTCGGGTGACATGCCCCTCTCTCTGGAGGACACTGATCTGGTGCAGCTTCTCCCCCGCGCGGTTGCCTCCCTGGGCCCACCCCCCGATGGTATAGATATCGTCTATGAAAGGGCGGAGCAGCCCTTCGTCATTGCCTGTGATCGAGACGTGGTGACGCGGGTGGTTGCCAACCTGGTGGGAAATGCATTCAAGTTTGCCCCCCGCAGGGGCGAGGTGCGGATCGGCGTGGAAGCGAGCGATGGGGTTGTCCGGGTTACGGTTACCGACAACGGCCCCGGGGTCGAGCCGGAGTATCGGAAGGTGATATTCGAGAAGTTCGGCCAGGCGCCGCTGGGCCGGGCCGGCAAGGCGCGATCCACGGGTCTGGGTCTCACCTTCTGCAAGCTTGCCGTAGAGGCGCATGGAGGGAAAATCGGGGTCGACGGCCACAACGGTGGCGGTGCGCGCTTCTGGATCGAGCTCCCCCGGAAATGAAGCCGGCTAGTCCGAGCCGGTAATGTCGACCGCGACGGCATCTGGGTCTGTGGCCGTCACCCCATTCGATGAGGATGTCAGGGCGCCCGCCGCCGTGACCCGCTCGATCAACGTCTTCCGTGCGCTCCCGTCCGGAACCCGAAGCTGCCAGCCCGATAGACCGGCAACCCGATCGGAATCCCGAGCCGCCCGTTCTCCAGCCCAGGTGTTCAGGTTCAGGTGGTGATGATAGCCCCCAGCCGAGACCGCCACGAGCGAGGGGATACTCATCATGACGTCGAACCCGATCACGTCGCGGTAGAAAGCGACTGCGGGCTCCAGCCCGGCGACGGTGAAGTGCACGTGCCCCACGACTGTCTCAGGGGAAAGTCCAGCCCATGGCTCGGGCCGCTCCCGCCCTGCTACAATTACCCCTTCGACATCCATCGGGTCCACCGTCATCTGCACCACGCCATCGCGAACCGGCCACATCGACCGGGGGCGATCGGCATAGATCTCGAGGCCATTGCCATCGGGGTCGTCGAGATACAGCGACTCGCTCACTGCATGGTCCGACATTCCCCGGAGGGGATAACCGGCATGGCGCAACCCCAGGAGAGAGCGGCCGAGCTCTCGGCGGTTGGGAACCAGGAGCGCCACGTGGTAGAGACCGGTGGTGGCCGGCCGCGCGGGCCGGCGGGCAATGCCCGGATGCTCCTCGAGGACGAGCAGGTCTCCGAGCGTCAGGGTCGAGCCCTCGTCCCGGCTCACGTTCAAGCCAAGCACGCCACGGTAGAAGGCCAGGGCACGCTCGAGATCTCCGACCCGGAGGCGTACACGGCCGATGCGGGTGTCAGCGGGAAGCGATGGCATGCAGTGATAGGTGGGCTCGGCCTGCCCTCGGCGCAACCCTTTTTCCCTGGCAGCCATCTACAAGAGGTGCGGCCGACCCCGGACTGGTTCCGCCGAAATGCCCCGGGCGATCCCGCGTAGGGTCATGTCGAGACTTCACCGATGCCCTTGAGCCGTCGCCATTTCATGCTGGGAAGTGCCGGTGCAGTGCTGGCCACAGCGCGCGCCGGGG
>CAZASU010000338.1:0-1883 GCA_964487785.1 uncultured Gemmatimonadaceae bacterium
GGCATCACCTTCGGCATACGGCTGGGCGGATCCTCGAGCATGGACCAGAAGCGCGCCAGGGTCGCCTGCACACCGGCCTTCCGCTCCGTTTCGGTTTGACCTTCCAGGAAGGGCTCGTACAGGCCCACCTGCAGCCAGTGGTAGGCCCAGATCAGCCCGTTGAACTTGGGGTGGGTCTTCCGGAACGTCTGGCTGAAATACTGCTCGTCCATCAGGGCCATGGACTTGGGCCGGTCGGTAAAGGCGTACTTCCGGTTGCTCAGGTAGTAGTCGGTAAGCTGCTCGATGAGGGCATCCCGCCGGGTGGGCGTAAGGCGTTGGTCGGCGTAGGCGTCGTAGACTTGCCGGTGGAAGATGTGGGCCCAGTCGAACATGATCTTTGCCCGCCAGGCGAGCTTCGCGTAGGCCGGCATGATCACCTCTTCCGCCACGGCGAAGCGAGGAGGGCGGACGAGGAGGTCGGTAGTGAGGTAGCGATACTCCTTCTCGAGCTCGGGTCCTGCTCTTTCTCCCTTGGTGTAGAGGCGCTCGTAAAGGACCGCGTGCCCGTAGTCAAAGGCGTTGAAGAGGCGGGCCGCCGCCGGGTAATTCGCCAGGAACTGCCAGTTGAACCCGCCGGGATAGTAGAACTGCTCGTCCCGTTGAGCCTGGGCGGTGGCGGTGTTGGCGCCGATACCGAGCAGAAGGGCGGCGAACGACAGGGCCGGTTTGAGAATGGTGGTGAACGACATGGTGGTTGTCTCCGGCTTTATCGCGGACCGGCGGGCATGAGCCCCCGGATCGCAAAGGCGTGTGAAAGGCCGACCGTGAGGGCGATATCCGGCCCGGTGTCCGAGCGGAGCCGGCGGGTCACCCCGGCGTCGAGCACGAGGGTGGGCGTCCACTGCCACCGCCCGCCGAGCGAGGCGTTCACCGCGGTCAGGGCATCTTGAACGGCTTGCGAGACGGCAATCTCACCGATGAGCAGGATGCTCGACCGGAAAAACGTGCGGTCGACCGCCAGACTTGCGTTCCAACGATTCAGCGGCTCGGCCACGGCCAGAGCATCCTCCGAACCGAAACCGCGGGAGGCGTTGAGGTGGGCGCGCATCCGGCCCCAGCTACGGGTGGCAATGGCTTTGAGGGTGAGACGGCTTCCGTCCCCAGCGAGGGAGCCCACGGGGAAGGTCGCATCGGCTCGGAGGGATAGAGCGGGGAGCCAGTGGCTTTCGGTGTTGAAGTTGTAGAGGCCGAAGACCCGGAGCCCGGCGAGTCCCCAGTCGGTACCCGCGGACCCGTTCGCAGCGGCGAGCGGCAGCTTGAGGCCGACCTGCGCATTCCGGGCTAACCCGTACTCGACCTCGGGAACTGCTGTGTGGAGTTGGACGCCGTCCTCGGCCTCAAAGCGGTACGGGGCGAGGAATTCGAACGCGTAGCGCTCGATGGGGTAGGCGTCCTCGGTGACCACCGGCCGGTCGTCGTCGAGGTTCCGGTAGTCGATCTGCGCAACTGCTAGCGCAGGAAGAGACGTGCAGAGCCCGGCCGCCACCGCGGCCGTGCGTAAACTGAACATGATTTGATCCTCCTGGTCGTTGTGCTTCCGGACAGCCGACGTGGCTGCCGGGCAAAACCGGCCTAAGAGATCAGTTGCGGCGGTGGGGTTGGAGGCTGCAGGGTTGAGGAGTAGGGATGAACTTGTACTCGACGCACTCTCACGCGATCGGTGGCTAGATCAGTGACGGTGAGGGAGGCTTCCGACAGTGCGGCAATCGACGAGGTCGCGCAGGGCGCCACCCGGGCACATTCCGCGGCGGGACAGTGGGGGCAATCGTGTTTGGTGGCACTCTCCCAGGATGTCGGACTCGAGCCCGGCATCTGGTGCCCGTGGCCTGAGTGCGCCTGTA
>CAZASU010000339.1:0-1881 GCA_964487785.1 uncultured Gemmatimonadaceae bacterium
AAATTCGATAGGATCACGACCAATGAATTCGACTCGTTTCGTTCTGGCCGCGATGGTGCTGGGAACAGCCCTCGGTTCTAGCCAGGCCAATGCACAGGTTAGCTGCGCCGGTACCAACAGCTGCAATATGACCAATACGGCTTCCGTCACGGTTGGAGCGCTGGTGAAGCTCGGAATGAGCTCGCTGACGACCACCCTGACCGCCCCGACCGCCGATGACATCGACGCAGGCGCGACTCTTCAGAACGCGGGTCCGACCTTCACGATCAAGGCGAACCGCAGCTGGACGCTCAAGATCAAGTCCGGCAACGCAGCGAACTGGACCCACACGGGCAGCGGCGTGAAGCCGATCGGTGACCTGGCGTGGTCGAACGCTGTAGCCGGCACCTTCCTCGCAATCACCGCCACCGACGCGACACTTACCTCTGGCGCTGGTGCAACGAACAGCGGTGCTGCGTCGTCCTTCTTCAGAACCACCTGGTCCAACGATTTCGCGAGCGCCAGCAATGCCGAAGGTACGTTCAGCTTGCCGATCGTCTTCACCCTGTCAGCTCCGTAACTAATGCAGAGATCTAGCTCTCGCTCGCCCTCACGGGCGGGCGCAGGGCACAGAGGGCGAGTGCGGGGAACCGCACTCGCCCTCTGTGCTGTTGGAGCCCTCTCGGCACACCCACTCGCCGCACAGCTGCTCGTCGATCCCCTCGAGGTGACTATCACCACCTCGGGAGCGACGAGGGTAGCCGGTAGCATCTCCCTTACGAACACCTCGGATGTCCCCGTTCAGGCGACGATCACCCGCCAGGACTGGGACCGTGTCGAGAATGGCGACAACAGGTTCCTCACGGCGGGGAGCACCGGCACTTCGTGCGGTGAGCTGCTCACTGCGACGCCCTTGACGGTCCGCATCGAGCCGCGCTCAGCGCGGACCGTGCGCCTGCTTGTGCAGGGTGCAGCCGCGCTCCGCAAGGAATGCTGGGACATTTTCTTCGTGGAAGAGGTCCCGCAACGAGTGGGCATACGCGGCAGCTCGCTGCAGTACATCTTCCGCACTGGCGTCAAAGTCTATGTGATGCCCCCGGGCCTCAAGCGCGACGCCGCCATTGAGGACATGGCCGTTGAGGACTCCGCCGAGTTGGTCTCCAAACGTCAGATCTCCGTCCGCTTTCACAACACTGGCGAAACGCATCTGGTTGCAAAGGGACGTCTCGAGTTCCGCCGTCCGGACAACTCGGTCGCCGCTCAGGTGGCGATCCCTGAATTTCCGACCCTGCCCGGCGCCCCCAGAAAGCTGATGATCGATGTCCCGGCAGAGCTCACCAGTGGCGAATATGTCGTGCTCGCTCTCCTCGATTTCGGCGGCGCTGAATTGATCGCTGGCCAGATCGATCTGCAGGTGAAGTAGCCCATGCGGGCGGAAGGGAAGGTTCTGTCCGGATGCCTCGGTCTCGGCGCGACGCTGCTCGTCGCCCTGACGATTGCCGCATCTCCCGCCGCCGCCCAGAACCCGCGGACCACCCTCGCGCTCGCCGGGGCGACGATCACCATTCCGGCTCCGACGGCAAACGACTACCTCGCTGGGTTCGCCAACTCCACGACGGGCGTGACCTTCACCGTCAACGCCACGGGCGGTAACCAGTCCCACACGACCATCGTTACCATTCGCACCACATCCGGATCCCTCGGCGGCGGAAAACCGATTGGAGACCTCCAATGGCGTCGCTCGGATCTGGCGACCTGGACCAGCATCACGAACACGGACACCGAGGTCGAGCAGCGCGTCCAGGTCCGAAATGGCCTGAATGATCCGTGGAGCAACACGATTTTCTTTCGGATGATTCTCAACTGGACCACCGACGCGCCGCGGACCTATACCGCCAACAC
>CAZASU010000340.1:0-1874 GCA_964487785.1 uncultured Gemmatimonadaceae bacterium
GCGGAGCGGCTGGTGGGTGAGCTGTTCGAGGGCACTATCGTCTATGTCCCCTATGTCCGTCCCGGCTTTCCGCTCGCCCAGGCGGTCGGGCGAGCGGCCGGTAACATTCCCCCCGACGCGATCGGGCTCACGTTGGCGCATCACGGGCTCGTGGTGTGGGGAAAGGACGCCGAGGAGTGCCACGCCCGCCTGTTGGAGACCGCGGGTCGTATCGATGACTATCTGGCCGCCAGCCGTCGGGGCCGCCTGCTGCTGGGAGCGGCTCGCGCGCCCGTACCGCCGCTGGAAGAGCGGCGCCGGCTGGCGGAGCTGGTGCTGCCGGTGGTTCGAGGCATGTTGGGCATGCCGGAACGGGTGATTCTCCACTACGACGCCGCCGACGACGTGCTGTCCACCCTGGCGGCCGAGCGGGTGCCGGAGCTGGTGCGCCGGGGAATGGCCACGCCGGAGCACCTGCTTCGAGCCGGGCGGCTGCCGGTATGGCTCGACCTCGACCCCAAGGCACCGGCCGACCAGGTGGCCGAGCGGGTTCGAACCCAGCTCGGGGCTGCGCGGGCCGAGTACCAGAAGTACCACGAGCGCCACGCCGGGGCGGGGGAGCGCCCGCTCGACGATTGGGCCAAGGTGGTGCTGGCTCCCGGGCTCGGCGTGATCACCGCCTTCAGCGACAAGCGCAGCGCGATGACGGCCAATGTTTGTTACCGGTCAGTGCTCGAAGTGATCGCCAACGCGGAGGCGGTGGACCGCTTCGAGTTCATCCCGGAGGCCGATGTCTTCGAGTTCGAGCATTGGCCGCTGGAGCGGCGGAAGGTGGAAGAGCAGGTCGCCAGGGAGCGCGCCGGCAAGCTGCTGCCCCGACACGTGGCGGTTATCATAGGCGGGGGCAGCGGCATTGGCCGTGCCGCTGCCATGCGGTTCGCGGAAGAGGGCGCCCACGTCGTGGTGGCGGACCTGAACGGCCAGATGTCGAAGGACGTGGCGACCGAGGTGGCGGCCAGGTTTCCGGGGCGCCTGGTGTCGGCCGCGGTGGACGTGCGGGACGACGCCAGCCTCGACGCCCTGTTTCGCCAGACGGTGCTGGAGTTCGGCGGGCTCGACTGCCTGTTCTACACCGCTGGGCTGCCGCCCCGGTTCGCCCCGATCACCGAGATCCGGCGGGAAGATTTGCAGCACCAGCTCGAGGTCCACTATCTGGGTGCGGTGGCAGCCATCGGCCGGGCGGCGGTGGTGATGCGGCGCCAAGGGCTGGGCGGGTCGATCGTGGCCTCGGTATCCAAGGCGGCATTGGTGCCGGGCCGGGACGCCGTGGCCTATGGCGGGAGCAAGGCCGCGCTGCTCCAGGCACTCAGGGTGGCGGCGGTGGAGCTCGGTGGTGACGGGATCCGGGTGAACGCCATCAACGCCGACCAGATCGAAACCCCGCTCTTCCTCCAGTTCGTGCGGGAGAGGGCGGCCGGCCGCGGGGTGTCGGTCGAGGAGCAGCTCAAGGTCTACCGGAGCCGGAACCTGATGGGTGCCACCCTCATCCCACCGGAGGCGGTGGCTGACCTTGCGGTGCTCCTGGCGAGCG
This sequence comes from uncultured Gemmatimonadaceae bacterium, assembly GCA_964487785.1. Lineage (GTDB taxonomy): Bacteria > Gemmatimonadota > Gemmatimonadetes > Gemmatimonadales > GWC2-71-9 > CAVVWJ01. The sequence goes on from CAZASU010000340.1 coordinate 1,571, forward strand.
ACAAGTTTCGGTTCACCACCGGTGATATCCTGACGATAGACGGCGGGCTGCCCGAAGCATTCCCTCGGTGATTGGCTGAGCGCAAATCCAAAGGAGTTCCCTTGTCCCGACGGCGACTGATCTTCCTCCTCTTCCTCACCGGCTTTGCCGGGCTGTTCTTCTTTCCGTCTCTTATCTCCCTGCTGGTCGACTGGTGGTGGTTCCAGGAGATCGGCTACCAGGTCGTCTATACCCGCGAGCTGCCCACCCGGGTGCTGCTCTTCCTGGTCGTGGGCGGCCTGACCGCCGGCCTGCTCTACCTGAA
>CAZASU010000341.1:0-1874 GCA_964487785.1 uncultured Gemmatimonadaceae bacterium
ACCAGGACTCTCCTGATCCAGAGTCAGGCGTGTTGCCAGTTACACCAAGGGGCAGTTTTTTCGGGCCAATAGCCCTTCAACATGGAGCTGAGGGGGATCGAACCCCTGACCTCCTCATTGCGAACGAGGCGCTCTCCCAGCTGAGCTACAGCCCCAAAGTGGCCACTGTATCGGCCATGGAGGACCGGAAAAGTACCGGTTGTTGGCAGTGCGGTCAACCGAACTTCTTAGCTTTACCGATCGTTTTCAGGAACCACGGGGTCGGTCCCTCGCTGCGCTCGGGATGAGGTGCCTGGCGCCTTATGCACCGTCAGGTAGTGGCCCCACCACGCCTTAGGCCCTACCTTGGCGAATGGACCTGACCTCGGGCGCGCCATTCTGGATCGTCCGCGACGGCTTGCTCGCCGTCTACCCCAAGCTCAAACAGGACCGGCGCTGCGACGTCGCCATCATCGGCGGCGGCATCACCGGTGCGCTCGTAGCCCATCGTTTCGCCCAGGAGGGGGTTCACGTCGTCCTGGTCGAACGCCGCGAGATCGGCCACGGCAGCACCGCGGCCACCACCGCGCTCATTCAGTATGAGATCGACAGCTCCCTCTGCGAGCTCACCGCCCGGGTGGGCCAGGCGCATGCGGTGCGCAGCTACCAGCTCTGCCAGGAGGCGGTTCGCGGCATCGAGCGGCTGACAACCCAAGGCGGCGACGGCTGCGGCCATCGGCGGAAGAAGAGCCTCTATCTCGCCAGCCGCCCGTGCGACCGCGAGATCCTGAAGCAAGAGTACGACGCGCGCAAACGAATGGGGATCGAGGTCGACTTTCTCGAGCGACAGGACATCGCGCAGCGGTTCTCCTTCCGGCGGCCCGCCGCCCTACTGTCCCAGCTGGCGGGCGAGGTGGACGCCTACCGCCTGGCTCACAAGCTCATCGGGGAGGCGATCCATTTGGGGCTGGAGGTATACGACCGCACCGTTGTCTCAGGAATCAAGGCTGACAACGATGGGGTGGAACTCACGACTGGAGATGGGTGCCGCGTCCGGGCGCGAAAGGTCGTGTTCGCCACCGGCTAAGAGACACCCGAGTACCTGGACCAACGGATCGTCAAGCTTACCAGTACCTTCGCTCTCGCCACCGCGCCGGTGGACGGCTTCGAGGGCTGGGGCGAAGACCAGTGCCTCATCTGGGAGACGGCACGGCCCTACTTCTACGCCCGTACCACCAGCGACGGCCGAATCATCATGGGCGGGGCCGACCGGCCCTTCGCCATCGCGCACAGGAAGGACAAGCTGCTGTCGCGCCAGACGGCAAGGCTGCGCTCCCAATTCACCAAGCTCTTCCCTCGGATCCCGATCGATGTGGATTGGAGTTGGGGAGGAACGTTTGGTGAGACCAAGGACGGCCTGCCCTACATCGGTACGGTGCCCCAGTTCCCCCACGGCTACTTCGCCCTGGGTTATGGCGGCAACGGTATCACCTTCAGTCTCATCGCCGCGGACCTGTTGCTCGATCTTTTCCTGCAACGGCGGAAGCCGGATCTGGAGATCTTTCGGTTCGACCGGTAGTGCTTGTTGTCATCCTGAGCGACGCCCGGTTCAAGAAGCAGAAGGCGGCCGAGGTGGAGCTGGCGTCAGGAACGCGTTCAAAAACGAGGTGCTGCATCCTGATTCTCAAATAGCGCTTCGTTGTCGCGGTCACGTTTTGAGGGGCCGGAACTCAATTTGAGCTTCGGCCCCTTCGCTGCGCTCAGGGTGACAGCTGCCGCCTTACCGCCTTACCGCCCGCTACTGATACTGGATGTACATCGGCTTCGGGTACAGCTCGAGCACCTGCTCCGGTGTCATCATCGGCTTGTCGTTCTTGTAGAACAGCTTCCACCCG
>CAZASU010000342.1:0-1869 GCA_964487785.1 uncultured Gemmatimonadaceae bacterium
GGCATCCCGGCAGAGGCGCTGGTGATCGGGTTCGTGGGACGGCTGGTACGCGATAAGGGCGTAGTCGAGCTTACCGAGGCGTGGCGCAGCCTTCGTGGGGAATATCCGTCCACACGTCTTTTGCTCGTCGGGCCCTTCGAGCCGCGGGACCCGGTGGCGCCCAGCGTGGTGCAGGCGCTACGGGGTGATTCCCGCGTGCACCTCGCGGGTATGGAACGGAACACCCCGCCACTTTACTCCGCTATGGACCTGGTGGTGCTTCCTACCTATCGCGAGGGCTTCCCCAACGTGCCGATGGAAGCGGCGGCGATGAACCTGCCGGTGGTCGCCACCCGGATTCCGGGGTGCGTTGATGCGGTAGAAGACGGTGAAACCGGTATCCTGGTCCCCCCGCGGGACGCGGGGGCGCTTGCCGGAGCAATGCGGCGGTACCTCGATGACCCGGCGCTGCGGCAGCGGCACGGTGAAGCAGGCCGTGCCCGCGTCCTGCGGGACTTCCGCCCCGAAGCGATCTGGGAGGCTCTCCATACAGAATACCTGCAACTGCTCCACGCCCAGGCGTCAGCGCTGGCCCCCAGGGACGTGATCGCGGTGACGGCCCGATGAGACGCGCGCTCGATGTGCTGCTTGCTCTGGCTGCGCTGATTGCGCTGCTGCCGTTCATGGCCTTGATCGCGCTCGCCGTCCGCCTGGGATTGGGCGGGCCGGTGCTCTTCCACCAGGTCCGCACCGGCTTGCACGGGCGGCCGTTCATGCTGCTCAAGTTCCGCACCATGCGAGACGCATTCGACCCGGCGGGCGAGCTGCTCCCGGATGGAGAGCGCTTGACGCAGCTCGGACGCTTCCTCCGAAGCACGAGCTTTGACGAGCTGCCCCAGCTCTGGAACGTGATCCGGGGGGACATGAGCGTGGTGGGGCCCCGGCCGTTGCTCCCGGAGTACCTGCCGCTGTACTCGCCGGAGCAGGCCCGGCGGCACGACGTCAGACCCGGCATCACCGGCTGGGCTCAGGTAAAAGGCCGCAACGGCATCACCTGGCAGCAGCGTTTCGCGCTGGACCTCTGGTATCTCGAGCATCGATCGCTTCGCCTCGATCTCTACATCCTCTTCCTCACGGTGTGGAAGGTGCTGAGGCGCGAGGGAATTGCGCAACGCGGTCAGCCGACGATGGAGCGCTTCCGTGGCTAAGCCGCGTAGGCTCTTCCTCGTCGTGGGGAGCGGCGGCCACGGGCGGGTCGTGGCCGACCTGATCCGATCCGTTGGCGACGATGTCCTGGGGTACGTGGATGCCGATCCGGCGAAGCTCGGTTGGGTGGCGGACGACGCGGGCCGGTGCGTCGTCGCCTCTGAGGCGGAGTATCTGAACCACTTCAGCCGCGGTGCTCTCATACCCGGCCTCAATGGGCACGCAACGGCCCTGGCGATCGGCAATAACACTGTGCGCGCGCGCCTGCTCTCCTGCCTCTCGGCGGCCGAGCTTCCCGCCCTCATCCACCCGTCGGCGGTGCTGAGTCCCTCAGCTCGGCTCGGTTCTGGCACTGTCGTCCTGGCCCAGGCGGTGGTAAACGCGCGCGCGTGCATTGGCGGCGGGGTGATCCTCAACTCCGGTGCCATCGTGGAGCACGACTGTGTGCTTGGGGACGCGGTCCATGTCTCCCCCGGCGCGGTCCTGTGCGGGAAAGTACGGATAGGGGAGCGGACCTGGATCGGTGCGGGAGCCACGGTCATCCCCGGGGTAGTGGTGGGTTCGGACGCGGTCGTCGGGGCCGGGTCAGTCGTACTACGGGATATCGCCGACGGGGTCAAGGTTGCCGGCAATCCCGCTAAACCGCTCGGGGGGGAATGACGTGTCCAGTCGGCGCGTGTACCT
>CAZASU010000343.1:0-1860 GCA_964487785.1 uncultured Gemmatimonadaceae bacterium
GGCGCTCGTGTATCGACCGGAGATGCTCCTGGCGGTCGCGGCGCGGGCTTAGTCTCGTTCTCTTACCCGAGCCGAACACCCGACCGTATGGTTCCGTCTCCCCTCGACGAAGCCCCGAAGTGGCCGTCCTCCGTATCAGCCTCGCCCCTGCCTGGTAGCAATCCTGTCACCCACGCTTTCCCTGCCGAGACGACATCGTGACTTCCGCGTCACCGGGTTGTGCCGCCGCGATCGGACTATCTCATGCACCGATGTTCGCGCACAGAACGACCGCGGTGGTCATCGACGCGCCGCCGGTCATGGACCCCCACTCAGGAGAAGCCATTAATGCATGTCTCACATGCCTTGAGGGTAGCGACCGGAATGCTGCTTGTCAGCGCCGCCGCAGCCTGTGACGAGGCTGATCGCCTGGTTGAGCCGAGCTCCAGCTCGACCAGCAGCAGCGCCACCCATGGTCAGTTCAAGTTCACCCCGCTCCTCACCTCGGCCGTCTGCGGGCCAAGTACCGAGCAGCCATTCGTGCTTCCGGCGGGATACGCCCAGACTGTCTTCGCCCGCGAAGGGGACGGCGGTACGCTGGATCTCTGGGACATGAACACTCAAAACGAGACCGGGCCGAATGCCGGCCGCTTCCTGTATCGCACCCACGAGATAGGGAGCAACGGCCAGGTGTCGGTCACCGATCTGGAGACCAATGTGACCCGGGTGCTGGCGCAGCGGCCGGATTGGGAACGCCTTGACGGGATCGTGTGGACGCCGTGGAAGACCATACTGGCCGCGGAGGAAACCGTCATTTCAGCTTTGAAGGATCCCAGTCTACCGGCGGCTCGTGGCGGCCACGTCTACGAGATCGATCCGAAAACCGGTGCGGCTGTGCTGCGTGCCGCCGTCGGCTCGCGCTCCCACGAGGGACTGCGGTTCGATCCCCAGGGGAACCTGTACGGAATCTCCGAGTCTTCGCCTCCGGCCGGCGGCTACATCTTCAAGTTCGTTCCGGCACGCCGGGGAGACCTCTCGACCGGCCAGCTCTATGCGCTCAAGATCGTCGGCCCCACAGGCGACCGGACGGGGGAAGCCATCTGGGTGCCGCTCAACACCGCCGCCGCCGCCCTCGACTCCGATGCCGAGGCGACGCGCGTTGGGGCAACCGGCTACGGACGGCCCGAAGACGTAGAGATCTTCACCAGCACTGGAAACCAGCATGGCGGCTGGACCCTCTACGTGGCCGTGACCAGTGAGAATCGCGTGCTCGGCGTCGATTTGCGGGAGCCCGCGGGTGGCCGCGATCATGCGACCGCGTTCGTGTACGACTATGTCCGTCCGGGACTGAACGTATCGGATGATTTTCGTTCGCCCGACAACCTTGCGCTCGACAAGGCCGGCAACCTGTACATCGCAGAGGACCCATCTACCCCACCCGGCGCAGACATCTGGGTTGCGACCCCCGGCAAGGGGGGGCAGCACCGGAGCGCCGACACCACGGTGCGCTTTGCCAGCCTCATCGACTGCGCGGCGGAGCCGAGCGGAATCTACTTCGACAAGCGTAGCTGGACGCTGTTTGTGCACGTTCAACACCGTGGGGGGCCCGACCCACGCGACCTCGCCGTCAAAATCGAGCGGGTCGAGTAGAGCGGTTGGACGGTTCGATCACCCCCTGCCGCCGGTGTGGGCGATAGTCGTTGTACTGTAGTGTGTCACGCTCCCCCGGGAGCGAAGTGATCCAAGCCGTCGGGAGCACGAAACCCTTCGGCTTGGATTCTTCGTTCCCGAGGGGCGTGGTTCATTGTGGGGTGCAGGGCGGTACAGTTGCTCATTGGAAGTACTCCGTGTTGTATTGATATCCAGCCTCCTGAACAATTG
>CAZASU010000344.1:0-1831 GCA_964487785.1 uncultured Gemmatimonadaceae bacterium
CGCCGAGATGAAGCGGATCAATCAGTCCGGCCCCCGCCTGCTCGGCGGCATCCGCTGTCCCGCCCGGCTTCCGGTGGAAACGCTCGCCAGCCTGCTGGATCAGGGAAGCACTGTGGTGGACACCCGGCAGGCGCCGGAGTTTGTGTTGGGTGCCGTCCCCGGAACCATCAACATCCCGGTGAACCGGGCCTTCACCACCTGGGCCGGCTCGCTCCTTCCCTACGACCGGGACTACTATCTCATCATCGACGATCGCAGGGGTCAGACGGTAGACGAGCTGGTGCGCGATCTGGCGGGGATCGGGCTCGAACGCCTCGCGGGGTACTTCGGCACCGAGAGCATCGAGGCCTGGCGTACGTCGAAGGGGCACCTGCAGACGATTCCGGCGCTTGGGCTGGAAGCGACTGAACGGCAGCGGCCCAATGATGGGGTGCTGCTGGACGTGCGTGGGGGAGGAGAGTGGAATGCCGGCCACATCCCGGGATCACTCAACCTGCCCTTGGGCGACCTGGAGCAACGACTCCATGAGATCCCGCGGGACCGGTCGCTTCTCGTACACTGCCAGACCGGAGCGCGTGCGGCAATGGCCGCGAGTTTACTGCGGGCGAGGGGATTTCCTGACGTCCGGGTGTTCACCGGAGGGTTTGCGGAATGGCGCGCGGCGGGGCTGCCAGTTGAGGTGGAAAAATGATAGGTAGTCAATTGCGGTAGCGTTGATGGGAGTTGGCAGGTGTGTCATCCTGAGCCCAGCGAAGGATCTGCCGACAAATGGGTCGGGATCGCTCCTGCTACGTCTACATCATGGCGAGTCACTCCCAAGTCCTCTACATTGGCACGACGGCTGACTTGGCGCGGCGCGTGTACCAGCACAAGGCCGGCCTTCTTCAAGGATTCACATTAAAGTATCGAATCAGGTTGGCGTCATGGGCCCCGCGAGGTAGATCCTTCGCTCCGCTCAGGATGACATTCCTCCAAAAGGACTCTACGTGCTCAAGGAATTCAAGGCGTTCATCATGCGCGGCAACGTGCTCGATCTTGCCGTGGGCATTATCATCGGGGCCGCGTTTGGAACCATCGTGAAGTCACTGGTGGACGACGTGATCATGCCCCCCATCGGGCTGGCCCTGGGCAATGTCGATTTCGCCAACCTGTTCCTTCTCCTGAAGGAGGGACCCAAGGGGCCGCCGCCCTACGCGACGCTGGCCGATGCCCACGCCGCAGGGGCGGTCACCATCAACTACGGCATGTTCGTCAACAACCTGGTGACGTTCCTCATCGTGGCGTTTGTGATCTTCCTCGTAGTTCGGATGGCGAACCGGTTGCGCCCGCCGGAGGCGGCCGCCGCACCCAACACCAAGGACTGCCCCCACTGCCGGATGCCCATTCCGGTTGGCGCGGTACGCTGCCCCCAGTGTACCTCCGAGCTGAAGTAAGCGGTCTTCTGGTCCTGCTCGGCTGTCAGTCGGGTACCTCGCGAGTGGCGGATGCCGACGTCGACAGCTACCTCTCCCGGTATGGCCAGGAGTTCCAGCGCCTGAGCTATGAGAGCGCGCTGGCCGAGTGGGAGTCCAACACCCGTATCGTCGAGCGTGATTCCACCAACTCGGTTCGAACCCGCCGGGCCAACGAGGCCCTGGCGCGCTTCGGGTTCAGGCTCAACCGGAAGCCGGTCACGGCGAACGCGATCGATGACTCCCTGCGCACCAGCCGCCGGCTCCCGGTGCGGCTTGCCGCCTGGGAAGCGTCGAAGGAGGTCGGCCCGGTTGTGAAGCCGGGGATGCTCCGGCTCAACGACCAGCTTATCCGCGAGCTCAGGCCGCTCCACCGCGAG
>CAZASU010000345.1:0-1828 GCA_964487785.1 uncultured Gemmatimonadaceae bacterium
GCCGTCGCATGCCCGGGCCGCCGTGCTCGACCGGATCGCCGGGGGCGTGGCGGACCGACGGGAAGAGCTGGCCCGCGTCCTCGCCGCCGAGGCGGGGAAGCCGCTCGCGCTCGCCCGGAGCGAGATCGATCGCGCGGTGTTCGTGTTCCGCCAGGGTGCGGAGGAGGCCGGGCGGATGGGCGGCGAGGTGATCCCCATGGACCTCCAGCCGCACGGCGAGCGGCGCTGGGGTCTCACCCGCCGGTTCCCGCTCTCGCCCATTTCGGCGATCATCCCGTTCAACTTTCCCGTCCTGCTGGCCGCGCATAAGCTGGCGCCCGCGATCGCCTGCGGCGCCACCATGGTGCTCAAGGTGCCGCCCCAGGACCCTCTGGCGACCCTCCTCCTCGGTGAGATCGTCCGGGAGAGCGGCTATCCCGCGGGCGCGCTTTCCATCCTCCTCTGCAGCAACGAAGTCGCGGCGCCGCTGATCGACGATCCCCGGGTCCGGATGATCACCTTTACCGGCTCGGCGCGAGCCGGGTGGGCCATCCGCCGCCGCGCCTTCACCAAGCGGGTGACGCTCGAGCTGGGCGGCAACGCGGCCGTGATGATCGAGCCGGACGCCGATCTGGAGCACGCGGTGCGGCGCTGCGTGGCAGGTGGGTACCTCTACGCCGGCCAGTCGTGCATCTCCACCCAGCGGATCCTGGTGCACGAGACGCTGTATCCCCGCTTCACCGAGCGCTTCGTGGCCGCGGTGAAGGCACTCCGCACCGGCGACCCCATGGCGGAGACGACCGACGTCGGCCCGATGATCGACCAGGCCAACGCCGAGCGGGCGGCGCAGTGGATCAGCGAGGCGGTTCGGGCGGGGGCACGGATCGCGACCGGGGGCCGGCAGGATGGCGCCATGCTCGAGCCCGCCGTGCTGCTCGACACCACCGGCGGGATGCGGGTCAACTGCGAGGAGATCTTCGCGCCCGTCACCACGGTCCGCCCCTACGCCGACTTCGGCGCGGCCATCGCGGCGGTGAACGACTCGGCCTACGGCATCCAGGCGGGGCTCTTCACCAACGACATGCGAACCATTCTCCGCGCCTTCGAGCGGATCGAGGTGGGCGGGCTGGTAGTGAACGACGTGCCCGGTTTCCGGGTGGACCACGCGCCTTACGGCGGGGTCAAGGAATCCGGGCAGGGCCGCGAGGGCGTGCGCTACGCCATCGAGGAGATGACCGAGCTCAAGCTGCTGGTGCTCGGCGACACCTGAAATCGAACTTCAAGGAGACGTAATGCGATCGTTCGTCGTGTCAGCGGCCCTGTGCCTCGCCTCGGTGGTGCAGGCGCAGACCCCGCCGCCGTCATCCGCGCCGTTCCGCCACAAGCAGATTCCCCACGAGGCGGGGTTCCGGGTGTTCCTCGTGCCGGACATGGAAGGGATGGGGAGCGTGGTGGACATCCATGAGGTGATCGCCGGCAACGAGGGCGAGCGCTACAAGGAGCTCACCAGCCCGGACTACTGGGACCGCTTCCGCCTGCTGCTCACCCGGGAGGTGAATGCCACCATCCAGGGTGCGCGGGCGGCCGGCGCCCGGAGCTTCGTGGTGAACGAGGGCCACGGCGGCAACCTGTTCGCCAACGTGCTGCCCTGGGACCTGGACAGCTCGGCGATCCTGGTGCGCGGTTTTCCCAAGCCGCTGGTGATGGTCACCGGAATCGACAGCAGCTTCGGCACGCTGATGTTCACCGGGGCCCACGCCAACGCGGGAAGCCTTGGCGTGCTGGCGCACAACTTCGCCTTCGACTCGTTCACGGTGAACGGCAAGGTGCTCAACGAGGTCGGCATCAA
>CAZASU010000346.1:0-1813 GCA_964487785.1 uncultured Gemmatimonadaceae bacterium
TCAAAATCGTCTGGATCCGCGCGATCTCCCGCCGGATCGCCCTGAAACGCATGGGATTCTCGATCGACTCGGTGGCGGAGCGGAACCGGAGCCGGAAACGCTCCTCGGTCAGCTCGGCCAGCTTGCTCTCGAGATTCTCCGCCGACATCTCCCGCAGCTCGTTCGGCTTCACGGCCTAGATCTCCTCGCGCTTCACGAAGCGCGTCTTCACCGGCAGCTTGGCCTGCGCCAAGGCCAGGGCCTTCTTGGCCAGATCCTCGCTGATCCCCTCGATCTCGAACAGCACCCGGCCCGGCTTCACCACCGCCACCCAGCCCTCGGGATTGCCCTTGCCCTTGCCCATGCGGGTCTCAGCCGGCTTCTTGGTGATCGGCTTGTCCGGAAAGATCCGGATCCAGACCTTGCCGCCCCGCTTCATCTCGCGGGTCATGGCGACGCGTGAGGCCTCGATCTGCCGGTTGGTCACCCATCCCGGATCCAGGCTCATGAGCCCGAACTCACCGAACGCCACCGTGTTCCCCCGGGTGGCGATCCCCTTGGTCCGGCCCTTGAAGGTCTTGCGGAACTTGATCCGCTTCGGCGCGAGCATCGGCGTCAGGCTCCCGTGCTATAGGTCCGGCCGGACACGTCCTCGACCACCTCACCCTTGAAGATCCACACCTTGATCCCGATGGTGCCGTACGTGGTCTTGGCCGTGCTGGTCGCGTAGTCGATTTCCGCCCGCAACGTGTGCAGTGGTACCCGTCCTTCGTGATACCCCTCGGTGCGCGCGATCTCCGCTCCACCCAACCGGCCCGAGGCCCGCACCTTGATTCCCTGGGCGCCCATCCGCATGGCGCTCTGGACCGCCCGCTTCATGGCCCGGCGGAACGAGATGCGCTGAGTCAGCTGGTGCGCGATGTTGTCGCCGACGAGCTGAGCCGACAGCTCCGGCCGCTTGATCTCCTCGACGTTGATCGCCGCTTCCTTGCCGGTCAGCTGGGCCAGCTCGTCGCGAAGCTTGTCCACTTCGGCGCCGCGCTTGCCGATCACGACACCGGGGCGACCGGTATGGACCGTGATGGTCACCTTGCCAGGCCGGCGCTCGATGTGGATCTCCGATATCGCCGCATGCCCCAGCCGGGTCTTGAGGTACTTCCGGATCAGCTCGTCCTCCTTGAGCAGCGCGGGCATCTCCTTGGTGGCGAACCACCGGGACGACCACTGCTTGACGATGCCGAGCCGGAGCCCGATCGGATGCGTTTTCTGACCCATTACTCGCTCTCCTTGGTCTCCACGTAGATCTCTACGTGGCTTGTACGCTTCTTGATCGGGGTGGCCCGCCCCTGGGCGGCCGCGGTGAACCGTTTGAGCGGCTGCCCGCCGTTGACGATCGCCTTCCTCACCACCAGGGCGTCCACATCGAAGCTGGCGTTTGCCTTCAGCGCCTTCTGCTCGGCATTGGCCACCGCCGACTTCAGCGTCTTGGCGATCTGCTTGGCCGCGAGCTTCTTGTTGAACTTGAGGATCGCGTATGCCTCGTTCACATCCTTGCCGCGGATGAGGTCGATGACGAGCCGCATCTTTCGGGGCGACTGGCGCACCAGCCGCTGGATCGCATGGCCGCTCATGGTCACTCCGGCTTGGCTTTCTTGTCCGCCACGATCTTGCCGCTGTGGCCACGGAAGAGCCGCGTAGGCGCGAATTCACCGAGCTTGTGGCCCACCATGTTCTCGGTGACGTACACCGGGATGAACTTGTTCCCGTTGTGCACCGCGAAGGTGTGGCCCACGAACTCGGGCAGGATCGTGCTGGCCCGGCTCCAGGTCTTCAC
>CAZASU010000347.1:0-1806 GCA_964487785.1 uncultured Gemmatimonadaceae bacterium
CGGCCGAGCACCGGCTGGGGCCCAATGCCGATCGGCCACCGGATCCGACTCATCACGGGCCCAGGCGCCACCGCCGGCTGCCGTAACCGGCGCGCTGAGAGCGACGGTGGCAGGAACGATGACGTCGTCGAGCGGGAGCTCATGACCGGGCACCAGATATTGCCGCGTTCCTGTCCTCCGCGTTTGCACAACCCGTCGTGAAGTCCGCACTGGGCTACGTAGCGCGCGGGCCGGGACCTCGGCGCGGCGAGCGCGAGCTCATTTGTGGCCTTCGTCACCCGCGAATTGGGATCGCCTCCACAAGGCGGTTGGCCCAGGGCCACGGCGAATTGCGATGTTTCAGCGTATGGCGGTGGTGGGCTGCTCGAGAAGGCGTAGGACCTCCGCATCTTCGACCTGCTCGAAGTGTTCGTAGTACAGCCCAATTGCGTAGAAGGGATCCGGCTCGGCGAGGCACACCACCTCGTCGGCATCCTTGCGGAGGGCCGCGCACGCTTCCCGGGAGCCCACCGGAACCGCCACGACCAACCGGCCGGGCTCGCGCTTGCGGAGGGAGCGGGCAGCCGCACGCATCGTAGCCCCCGTCGCGAGTCCATCGTCCACCAGCAGGGCGGTTCGGCCTTTGACGTCCACCGGTGGGCGGCCCCCGCGAAACCGCTGCTCCCGCCGCCGCGCTTCCTCCCCCTGTTCCTTCGTGATCTGCTCGAGGTAAGCGTCGTCTACCCGTAGTTGGCTGATGATATCCTGGCTCAGGAACCGTTCGCCGTCGGCCGTCACCGCCCCAATGGCGAGCTCTGCATGGAAGGGGGCCCCAAGTTTCCGAGCCACGACCACATCGAGCTCCGCGTCGAGCGAGCGGGCGATCTCCGCGCCGACCGGAACACCCCCGCGCGGGATGGCGAACACCACCGGCGACGCATGGCGGTACGACTCGAGGCGCTTGGCCAGACGCTGGCCCGCGTCGACCCGGTCACGGAACAGCGTCTCGGTATCGAGAAAACGTGGCATGGCAATCCTCCTTGCTAGGAAGCATCCGTTGCTGCCGGCCACAACTCCGCTATCGCGGCAGGCAGGATGTCGCGCACGTCGCGGACTTCCCCTGCGGACACCCGTTCAGCGATCAGCTTGAACACGGCCCGGGTCACGCGTTCCGGGTCTGCATCCAGGACCCCCCGCTGCAAACGCTTCGTCACCAGGGCGAGAAACTCCTCCTTGGTGCGGGCCTTCACCGGCGTCGCACTTGGATCCCAGCCGTCGAAGTAGAGGCCCTTGATGATGAGCGGCATCTGGGCGGCGAGATCGACTGCTTCGTCCGGCGGCAGCCGGTCCCGGAGGGCGTGGAGGACGGATCGCAAGGCGAATAGGGTAACATGTGCGTCCTGGCAGGCGAGCTCGTAGCCCAGCTTGGTCAGCCACTCGTTGCCCTTCGACAGGGTCTTGTCCCAGACGTGCGCTGTGGATGTCATTGTCGCCTCCAGAAAGGTTCATGAGCAGAGGTTGGCAGACACTACCACTCCGCCCATGAGTTTTCCATTAAGGTCAGATGAGACCTCTGCTACGAGTCGGCAGACATCTTCGTCCGAGTTTCACGCTGGCTTCAAGGGCAGCGCATAGATTCGGCGTTGGGTGAAGCCATTGGCGCTTCTCCCATGCCGGGGTGGCGCCGCGGCATGCCGTGGTCGGGCGGCCTCGCTCCGAGTTCGGCTCGGGTATGGCGGGCCGCTCGAGTCCCGCACATCGTAGGTGCCGTAATGCGGCTCATTCTGTTGGCGGGATCGGCGAATCCCTCTCTTGCCGAAGGCGTCG
>CAZASU010000348.1:0-1797 GCA_964487785.1 uncultured Gemmatimonadaceae bacterium
CCCGAACGTCCCAGCCTCCAGGGTTTCCCCGCCGACCTGGGCGACGCCGGTAAGAAGGACGTCCTGGAGCTGGCCCATCGCTTCAGCGTCGATTTCATCCGGCTTCAGTTCACCGACATCCTTGGCGTCAACAAGAATGTCGAGGTGCCCCGCAGCCAATTCGAGAAGGCGCTGGATGGGGAGATCATGTTCGACGGCTCCTCGATCGAAGGGTTCGTCCGGATCGAGGAATCCGACATGCTCCTCAAGCCGGACCTGCACACCTTCCGGATCCTTCCCTATGACGACGAAGGCGGCCGGGTAGCCCGACTGCTGTGTGACATCTACACCCCCGACGAGCAGCCGTTCGCCGGCTGCCCCCGGACTACGCTCAAGCGCCAGGTGGAGCGCGCCAGGAAGCTGGGTTTCGCCATGATGGCGGGGTGCGAGGCCGAGTTCTTTCTCTTCGAGAAGGCGCCGGATGGCTCGCCGACCACCATTACTCACGATTCGGCCGCCTATTTCGATCTGGGTCCGGTGGATAGGGGTGAGGAGATCAGGCGGGTGATCGTGGAGCAGCTGGTGGAGATGGGCTTTGAGGTGGAGGCCGCACATCACGAGGTTGCGACCGGCCAACACGAGATCGACTTCAAGTACGCCGACGCGCTCACCACGGCGGACAATCTGACCACGTTCAAGTTCGTGGTCCGCAATGTGGCCAGTCGTTTCGGTTTCATGGCGTCATTCATGCCCAAGCCGATCGAGGGGATCAACGGCAGCGGGATGCACACCCATCAGTCCCTCTTCCGGGGCAAGGAAAACGCGTTCTACGACCCCAAGGCGGAGCATCAGCTCTCCAGAGTCGCGCTGAGCTACATCGAGGGGCTCCTTCAGCACGCCCGCGGGTTCTGCGCCATCACCAATCCTCTCATCAACAGCTACAAGCGGCTGGTACCGGGGTACGAGGCCCCGGTCAACGTCGCCTGGTCCATGCGCAACCGGTCGCCACTGGTGCGCATTCCCGACCGGCGCGGCCTCGGCACCCGCTGCGAGCTCCGCATGCCGGACCCCTCGTGCAACCCCTACCTCGCCCTGGCGGTTCAGCTGGCGGCCGGCCTGGACGGAATCGAGCGCAAACTGGAGGCTCGAGAACCAGTCAGCCGCAACATCTTCACCATGAGCTACCGGGACCGCCGGAAGTACCGGATCGACGAACTGCCGCGCGACCTGCACGAGGCGCTGGAGACGCTGGAGAAGGATGACGTGATCCGGGCGGCCCTGGGGGAGCACCTGACGGAACGGTTTCTGGAGGCCAAGAGAAACGAGGTGCTGCAGTACAACCTGCAGGTGAGCAAGTGGGAGATCGATAATTATTTAGGACGGTATTGAGCGGGTAAGGCTGCACCCGGGACGATCCTTCGCTGCGCTCAGGATGACACCGGTGCAGCCTTACCCGCCTTACCGGCTGCCCGCCAGCACGAGCGACACGACCCCGAACGGCAACGGCAGCTCCAGCTGGGCCGGCAGTCGGCGGGCATCGTCCGTGAGCCAGACCTTCATGGTCATTCCCCGCGAGGTGACCTCCACCGGGATCGACGGCACGCTTCTTCCATCCGGCATCGCCACCGTTTCACGGGCAGCGGCAACGACCACCTGGATTGGATTGTAGCCGGTCCTGAAATAGCGTGAGTAGGTGTAAGACCGGCCCAATTGAAGTGGAGCGGTGCGCAGAAAGTACAGGAAGGCAAGCTCGTCCAGCGGCTCAGAAGGGGATACCCACTCGCCGGGCACACCGACCTCGCGGTAGCGGCTGGAGTC
>CAZASU010000349.1:0-1796 GCA_964487785.1 uncultured Gemmatimonadaceae bacterium
CGGACCTTGGCCAACACCGGGTACATCATCCAGAAGAGGCCGATGGCGATGGGCACCGAGACGCCCGCGATCTGAACGCGGTTGAGCAGGACGCCGAGGTTCGGCCACACTCGTCCAAGCCCGAGACCCAGCCCCATTGCCAGCAGGATCCAGACAGGCAGGAAGCGGTCCAGAAACGAGAGACCGGCCGTGAACGATTTAGTCATGAAACCG
Organism: uncultured Gemmatimonadaceae bacterium; assembly: GCA_964487785.1. GTDB lineage: Bacteria > Gemmatimonadota > Gemmatimonadetes > Gemmatimonadales > GWC2-71-9 > CAVVWJ01. Next base: position 214 of record CAZASU010000349.1, read on the forward strand.
AATGCTTTATCGCGACTCCACGTGGGTGACGGGGGGTCGTCCGCCCGTGCGAAGGTATTCGGCGAAGTCGTCGGGCAACTCACTCTCCCGGATGCCTCGCATGGCCCGCTCCAAATCGTATTCAACACGGACGAATCGCGTCACAACGGATCCGTCGCTCACCTCGAGCAAAACGTAGCCGGCGCGCCAATCGCCGTCCTTGGGTCGGCCCACGCTCCCCGTGTTGACGAAATGGATGCCGCCTACCACGCGGTGCCAGGGGATGTGGGCGTGGCCAAACGCGATCACGTCGCCGGGCTTGGCTCCGGCATGGCCAGCCATCTTCAGGCAGAAGTCGTCAGGTCGGTCTTCCATCCAATAGAGGGTATTAAGGGTCGGGGTGCCGTGAACCAGAACCACCCGGGGGCCCGCCATATGCCCGCCATTCGGCAGCAGGTCGATGCGGAACGGGAGTCCGGCCAGAAACTCCTTGGTGGCGGCAGAGACATGTTGCCGGGTCCAGTTGTAGCTGACGTGGCTCAGCTCCTCCTGGCGTGGGTCTTCGTAGCGGCAGCCGCAGTGTTTGTAGTCAGTCCCGACGGTCGAGTCGTAATTGCCGGCCACGCCGGGGATCGCGCGCTCACGAAGCAGGGCCACGGTCTCGTTGGGCCAGGGGGCGTAACCGACCAGGTCACCAAGATGATAGGTGGCACCCACGTCCCGACGTCCAACGTCCTGGAGTACGGCTTCCAGAGCCGGAAGGTTGGCATGGATGTCCGAGATGAGGGCGTAGATCACCGCAGGCTCTTCCAGGCCGGCTTGCGGGCGCGGACGAACGCGCCCATCACGCGGCCGCTCACCTCGCGGGCCAGTTCCTCGGTGGCAAGCCCGGTCCCCGCGAGAAACGCCTGGGCATCCTCGAACTCGTAGATCCGGGTCGGCTCGATCCCGATCCCCTCGAACCCCGCTTGCCACAGGCTCTGATGATATTGCTGCTCCGTCAGGGCTCCCGCCACGCAACCCACCCACAGCTCCATGCTCTGCCGAACATCGGACGGCACTTCGCCCCGGATTACCACGTCGGAGACGGCGAACCGGCCCCCCGGCTTGAGCACCCTGAACGCCTCGGCGATGACCCGGTTTTTGTCGGTCGAGAGGTTGATGACACAATTGGAGATGATCACGTCCACCGAGCTGTCCGGCAGCGGAATGGCCTCGATCTCACCCTTCAGGAACTCGACATTCTCGACGCCGGCCTTGCGCTGGTTCTCCCGCGCCAGAGCCAGCATCTCGTCGGTCATGTCCAGCCCGTATGCCTTGCCAGAAGGGCCAACCCGCCGGGCGGAGAGCAGCACATCGATGCCGCCGCCGGAGCCCAGGTCGAGGACAACCTCGCCTTCGTGCAGCTCGGTGAGAGCGGTGGGGTTGCCGCAGCCCAGCGACGCGAGCACCGCTTCCTCCGGCAGGCTCGCAGTCTCGGCCTGAGTGTAAAGATTGGAGCTGATGGGGTCTCCCGAGCCGCCGCAGCAGCTGGTGGAGCAGCACGAGGTCTTCTCCCCAGTGGTGACCCGCAAGGCGGCCTGGCCGTATCGCTCGCGAACCGT
>CAZASU010000350.1:0-1787 GCA_964487785.1 uncultured Gemmatimonadaceae bacterium
AGGTCTTCCCGCCGATGGTCATCTCGATGATCGCGGTCGGTGAGCAGACCGGCGGGCTGGACGAAATGCTGACCAAGATCGCCGACTTCTACGACGAGGAAGTGGACGTCGCTGTCTCGTCGCTGCTCTCGCTCATGGAGCCGGTGATGATCGTGGTGCTCGGTGTCATCGTCGGCGGCATGGTGGTAGCGATGTACCTGCCGATCTTCGACATGATGAACGCGGTGCAGTAGGGGCGCATGGCATGCGCCCTACTGCGGGGCAGCGGGACAGCGGGACAGTGACTGCGCGGGGCGGGTCTTCGGATCCGCCCCGCGTCTTTTAGCTCTGGACTCCCCGAATCTCTGGCGAGCCGACCCGTGCCTCACGGTCCTATGTGCGTGCTATCGCCAGTCGGAAGCTGACCCGATTCCAAGCCCTCAATGAGGTCGAGTAGTCCGACAGCCTCCCAGGCTCGGTTGCGACGTGACTCGGAGAGTGGCACAAGGACGCCGGCACTCTCGAGCTGCTGGAAAGCCTCGTAGATCCGGCCCTTAGCGCGTCCGGTGACGGCCGTGGCGACGGGCGCGGTGATGATGGGATGCGCGGGCAGGATGTCCAGGACGGCCCACGCGGCTGCATCGCCACGCGGGGCGGCGGGTGACTGGGTGAGACGGGTGCGCCACTGCTCACGTAAGGCGGCGACCGCCTCCAGATACACGTCCGCCAAGTGGGCGGCGCGGGCAGTGGCTCCGGCGAAGCGCTCAAGCCATGCGCCAGTGCCATCGGAGCGGAAGCGGGTTAGTCCCTCGATATACCGATCCTTCGCTGCCGCGAGTACGACGCTGATGGGGGGCAGATACCTGGGCGCGACGTCACGCCGCCTCAAGATCACGTGAATGAGGGCGCGCCCCGTTCGCCCATTGCCATCCTCGAACGGATGGATCGTCTCGAACTGTGCGTGGACGAGAGCCGCTTGCAGGAGAGGAGGAAGCCGTCGGTCGTTAATCGCATCGCAGAGATCGGCGAGGAGGCGATCGACCTCCTCCGGCGGTGGCGGGACGAAGTCGGCGCCGCAGGGATTGTAGTCATTGCCACCAATCCAGTTTTGGTCCGTGCGAATGCGGCCCGTGATCCGCGCGTTCTCAGCCTGCGCCATAACCCGGTTGTGAATGGCAACAATCTCCCCTACCCCAAAGGGCGCCGCGAGCGCGGCCTCGTCGACCGCGAGGACCATGGCGTCGATGTTGGCGAGGATCTCGCCGGCCGTTGCGCTCGCCTTCATTCCCGACTCCGCCTTGGCTTCCGCGCGGGCCAGGTCCCGGACGCCCATCTGCATCCCCTCGACCTTAGACGAGGCAATTGACTCCGTCCGAAGCAGCAACCGGGCGAGCGGGGCGAGCTCCGGTCCGCCTTTGACGTTCAGGGCGCGAATTGCCTGCTCCGCTTCGGCTAACATTCCCACCACCATGGCGTCGAGGGTCGGAGGCGACCCCATGAGCGGGTCGGGAATGAATGCCTCGTAGTGACAGGCGCGCTGGTACTTGGCGGGCGCGTTGCTGGTCGGATTGTACTGCCACGTGCGCTGGACCAGTCGTCCCGGCATCGGTCGGTTTCCGGTAAGGAGTCGTCCGCGATCATTCAGGCGCCCATCCAGAACCAAGGGGGAGCCATAGTTCTGTTTACTGGATATCCAGAACTAACTCCAGTGTCTTAGTACCATTTATCTGTTATCTGGAACTAACGTACAACACTTAGTCCTGGATAGGCAACTCCTATGGCTCCAACTTCGGTACATATTCGGCTTT
>CAZASU010000351.1:0-1780 GCA_964487785.1 uncultured Gemmatimonadaceae bacterium
CCCGCGGGGTCACCTCGGGTCCCTGCTCACCCCAGAACATGTTCACCTCGCTCCGGATGCCGAACTCTCCCGGCAGGTAGATCCCCGGCTCGACCGAGAACCCCACTCCAGGTACCAGCAGCCGGTCATCGTGGGTCTCATAGTCGTCGAGGTGAGGCCCCGAGCCGTGCAGGTCCCGATCGATCGAGTGTCCGGTGCGGTGCACGAAGGCATCGCCGAAGCCTGCCGTCTCGACCACGGCACGAGCCGCGCGATCCGCCTCGAAGCCCGCGATGGGGCGCTGCTCCGCCGCCGCCCGGCGGACCGTTGCAATGGCGGCGTCGCGCGCCCGCCGCACTACTTGCCAGACCCGCTCTACCCGCTCCGGCGGCCGGCTCCCCGCGAATCCGATCCAGGTCTGGTCGGCGAAAACGGTGGCGTGGCTTCGACCGGCCCAGAGGTCGAGCAATATCACGTTCTCGGCTCCCAGGGTGGCGTCCCGCCCGGGATGGGGCTCGTAGTGTGGCTTGGCCGAGTTCGCGCCGAACGCGACGATCGGCGGTGCATCGAAGACCAGTCCGCGAGCCTCCACCTCGGCCATGACCCTGGCCTGGAGGGCCGATTCGGTCAGCGTGCCCCCGGTCTCGCGCACCACTGTCGCCAGCGTCTCTCGGGCCACCGAGGCCAGGATCTCCGCCGCCGCCCGGTGGTCCTCGGCTTCGGCAGGACTCCAGCGGGCGGCGAAGCGCGACACCAGCGATCCTGAAGGAACCACGGTGGCGCCGAGCCGGCGGAGCAGCTCCACCACGCCGTACGGCACCCGGTCGAGATAGGGCACCGCATCCTCGGGCGAGATCTCCATCGCCAGGGTGCGGCCGGCCACCAGGGAAGCAAGCGCCTCGTGGAGCTCGCTCCAGCGGGCATAGGGGATGACGCGGCCGGGAAAGTCCTCGAGACCCTGGAGCTCGATCTTGTGGGCCACGGCGACCGGTTCGCCTGTTTTGGGCAGCAGCACGAACAGGCGTCGGGTATTCATCCCCTTGAGCCCGAGTACCCGTCCAGCCACCGGATTCAGGCCGTGGAAGTCGAAGAGCAGCCAGCCATCGGCTCCCGAGCTCGAGAGCGCGTCGCGAACTTCGGCCGGATCGATCACTCGTAGATTTCCGCAGTCGCCGTGCGCCAGAGGCAGGCGTCATCTCCGCGGGAGCGACAGTTCTGGTGCAACAGGGCTCCCTCGAAACCGCTGAGCCCCCGCAGCAACTCGAGATAGGCCGACCCGTAAAAGAGACAGGCCTCCCCACCCGGCAGCGCAACAATCGAAAGCGGTGTGGCCATTTTGAACTCGACCACCGGGGCACGGGAATCGAGCTCGCCATCGAAGATCGTGCGCGCCAGCCGCGCCACGTTCCCGAGGGTAATCCGCCGCGCCATTCCTTTGGGAGACATGCGAGCCAGGGTCCGTGATGACCGCCCCCGGGTCCGGGCCGCGTACCGGGCGGCACGGCGACCGGCGTCGGCAAACACCAGGGCCGCATCCGGCCTGCGGCCCACCAGCCGGATGACCGACAGCACCTCATCGAGGTCGACGGTGCCGCCCCGCTCGGCGGTCTGGCGGTAGCGTTGGATCTGTGCGGCTACGGTGGGGCTCAGCCCGAGACGACGCACCGCGATCTCTTCGGCAAGCTCGTCCATCCCGTCCTCGACCGGGGTGTCCAGGTTCCGGAGGGCCTCGAGCAGGCTGAGTGGGATGAGGGCGGCAACGGTGGGTTTAGGCACGGGACTCGGCGCGGAACATAGCCCG
>CAZASU010000352.1:0-1778 GCA_964487785.1 uncultured Gemmatimonadaceae bacterium
TATCGCAGGAGAGGTATGTCTCCCCCTACCACATGGCGTATGTCTACACCGGCCTCGGCGACCCGGACCGGGCGATGGATTTTCTGGACCGAGCCTACGAGGAGCGAGCCGGCTACGTGCACGGGATCAAGGGCTCGTTTCTGTTCACCAGCCTTCACTCGCACCCACGATTCAAGGCGCTGCTCAGGAAGATGAACCTGGGCTGAATCGCGCGTGGTCGCGGCCCTCTTGACGAGGCGCTAGCTATTTCGTACGATATATCGTACGTTAGCTCTCACGCAGTATCGGAGGTCAAAGCATGTGTAACCCACGAGACGACTGGGGCTTCGGGCCTGGATTCCCGTTTGGGGGCAAGATGTGGGCTGGGGTGTTCAACACCGGGGGCCGTGGCTCCCGCCGCCGCTCTCAGATGTTCGAGTCGGGCGAGGTCAAGTTCGTCATCCTCCGGCTGCTCAAGGAGAAGCCCCGCCACGGCTATGAGATCATCAAGGCGCTGGAGGAGAAGATGGCCGGCTGCTACACCCCTTCGGCCGGCACCGTCTATCCCACGCTCCAGCTGCTGGAAGATGAGGGCTACGTGCGGGCGGTCGATACCGACGGCAAGAAGGTCTACCACGTGACCCCGGAAGGCGAGCGCTACCTGGAGGAACACCGGGATCTGCTGGACGAGATTCTCGACCGGGTGCGGGAGACGGTGCGCGACTTCACCGGTGGCGGCGTCGGCGAGGTCCAGAGCGCGTTCGCGCACCTCGCGGCGGTCACCTTCAAGAAGGCCTGGCGGCGGGGCCCGGATGATCCGGCGCTGAAGCAAGCCGCCGAGATCCTGCGTAAGGCGGCGGGCGAGATCGAGGAGGCGTTAAAGGCGGGGCAGGGGGGCGGCGGGCCGGGTACCCGCGAAGCGGGTGGCAGGCAGGTCTAGTACGAACAATTCGGAGGGACGACGATGGGGTTCTTCGGATTTGCGTTCTGGATGGTGGTGATCTGGATGGCGATCAGGTTCTGGCACCGACGGGAGGGCAGGAGAATGGTCGGACCGCGCGCATACGCCCCCAACAGCGGCTGGTATGACTCCGGCGAGTTCTACAATTCGAGAGGTCGCGAGATCAGGAGGAGCGCGCGCGACAATGCCGGGGACCAGCAGTCCTATATCGAGGCGCTCGAGACCCGGGTGAGCCAGCTCGAGGAGCGGCTCGATTTCACCGAGCGGCTGCTGACGGAGCGGCGGGAGCCGGCGAGCAGCGAGTAGGTTGTCACCCCGAGCGCTACGCTCGGGGTGACATTCTCTTCAGCGCGGCCACAACCACCCAAACGTCCCCGCCGTCACCAGCCCGTACACCAGCCCATCTAGCACTCCCTTCAAGGTCACCTTCCAGGGCTTTCCCATCCAGATCGACTCGGGGATCTGCCCGGCTGCATAGGCCAGGAACCCCACCGCGCCGACCACCCGGAAGACGTCGAGATACCGTGCTCCTGCCGGAATCGCGTGAGCCGCGACGTAGCCGATGAAGAACGAGACGAGCAGAACGAACAGGAACCACTGGGTCAGGTTCTTGCTCATATTGGGCAAGCCGGGACGCAGCAGGTTCATGACCGCGATCGGTCCCTCGATGTACTTCTGCTTCACCTCCGGCTTTTCCATGTCCTTCATATCGCTGCAGTAGGGGATCATGTACTGCGCCGGCGGGGGATTCCCGGCCCGGATGGCGGCCCGCACCGCGTCCTCATTGGGGAGCCTGGTGTAGTCCGTGTTGTGGTACTTGAGCACCATGTGAATGATG
>CAZASU010000353.1:0-1774 GCA_964487785.1 uncultured Gemmatimonadaceae bacterium
GCGCCGCGGATGTGGCACGAGGTCATCGTCGGCCGGCTCCATCTTGCGCTACAGGAGTACATCCGGGCCGAGCCGGTCGGACACGTGTTTGCGTCACGCTCTGACATTTCCTGGGGCCCGGACACGCTGGTGGAGCCGGATCTGTTCGTGGCGCCGCTCGAGGAGGTGCGTACGCTCGACTGGGCTCGGGTGAAGACCCTGCTACTCGTGGTCGAGGTCTTGAGCCCCTCGTCGCGCCGAGCCGACCGCTTCACCAAGCGGGTGGAGTACCAGCGGCAGAATATCCCGTGCTATTGGATCGTGGATCCGGATGAACGCCAGGTCGAGATCTGGTCGCCGGCCGATACTTTCCCGGTCTTCGAGCGCGAGCGTCTCGTCTGGCGTCCCGCCGGCGCATCGCGGCCCTTCGAGCTTTCCCTCGAGGAGCTGTTCCGGCCCATCTGCCCCCCCCTGTTATAGCCGGGGTCGGACGTGGGCGAGCTCCGCCAGGATTCCCTGGGCTCCAACACCGACCAGCCGATCGCGCCACCGGGTGGCCACCTCACGTTCGATTCGCTCGGCATGGGTGCCGGGGTTTCGTACAGTCCGGAGGTCGTCAACAATTGCCGGAAGGCTACCCGTGAACCAGGCGCCGTGCTCCAGGCGCTGAGTCAACGCGGCATTCAGGGAGCGCTCACCTCCGACCACGCGCGCGAATTCACCGAGTGTGAGGTGCCGCCCCTCGCCCAAATCCACCGTGTGCCCATCGATGTTTACCCTTCGTGCATCGAGGGGAATACGTCCCAACACCCCACGGAGGATGGAATTGCAGGTGACTTCCACGGCCTTGGAGAAATTTCCGATTACCGGTCCGAAGTCGAACGCCGCATCGGAGCGGTGGTCCCGAAAGATCTTCTCCGCGGTGGCGATGAAGGTGCGGGCCGCAGGCTCGAGCGCCATCCAGGCATCGTCTCCGAAGAGGTTTTCCCGTAGCTCACGCTCCATCGCGCCGAGTCCCACCGACTGGGCGTCGAATTCGGCCCACAGCATGCCCTCCGTGACTTTGTCCCGCACAGAGGGATCGAAGAAGCGGGTATCGTCGGTACGAAAGACGACGAGTGGCAAATCCACCATGCCGCCGTAGAGGGACACGGGACGATCGTGGTAATCCACATTGCGCAACTTCTTGAGTTCCCCGATTACGGCCAGGGTGTCGTCCGCCACCAGCCGGCGAATGTCCGCCAGCCGGTACCAGAAGTCGCATTCCAGATGGTTTCGGGTGTAGTAAGCCGGCACGTGGGTGAGGTTGATGGAGCGGACGTCCTCCTGGCTGATCTGGTCCACGTGGGCGACATACAGCGCGCGGTAGTCGGTTAGATACAGATGGCCTTCGCGGTCGGGATCAGTGTCCAACTCCCGCCCGATGCCAAGCGCCGAGTTCAGGTGCTTGAGCGGCTGCTGCCGATTAGGCGAACGCACCTTGCCCCACCACACATAGATCTCCTCCTCTTCAACCTCTCCAGCGTCGTAGCGTCGGGCGCAGTCCAGCAGGACGCCGAGGTGCGATTCCATCGCGTTGGACGCATAGGACGGATTCCAGACGTCGACAAAATGGCGTTGCCCCACATTGTTGCTCACGGGACGCGGATCGCCTCGAGGCGGCGCTTAATGGCGTCGCGCACTTCGACTGGCTCGAGCACCTCGGCATCGGGGCCGTATTGAAGCACGTGCCGCACTGCCCACTCGCTGTCGGCGAGCGGATGCTCCAGAACCAGCGATCCGTCCTCGCCCACGG
>CAZASU010000354.1:0-1757 GCA_964487785.1 uncultured Gemmatimonadaceae bacterium
AGGAAGGCCGCGATGCACAGCCCGACTTTCAGGGCGCGGCTCATGGGGTCGTTAGGTCTGCCAGTGCGGGCGGCGGCGGCGGCGGGCGCCGATGGACACCAAGCCGCCAGACGGATCCGCGCCGCCGGGCAACTGGGCCTCGTAGGACGCGGTGGCCTCGCCAACCACCAGGGCCAGTGCCTCGTAGGAGGTCACAGCTGTGCCCCAGACTAGGGTGCCAACAGGCGTTCCCGCCTGGCCGGGGCCACGCACCCAGAGCGTAAACGGCACGACTCGGTCCGTGCCTGCGAGCTTGACGGCCGTCAGGTCCCACCCGTTCCCGAGCTGGAGCCCTCGGCCGGCGGTGAACAGATGAATCGGCTGCGACTGCGCGCCCTCGATAGGCCACGATGTCACCAGCCGTTTCGGGTGGAAGCGGTTGCCCTTTTCGTACAGCCGGACCTCGTACCGATCCCCCTCCACCAACGCGCTCACGTCGAGGACCAGCGCGAAGGCGCCGGTATCGGTCTTGTCCGCCAGCGTGGTCGAGCCATTCGCAAACGAGAACTCGGCGGCCCCGAGAGTCGGTGAGCCAGTCTGGTAGACTGCGAGGGTGTTGGCCCCCAGCTCGACGACGGCGGACAGCATCGCTAGAAGATTCGCTCGATCGTGTGCGGCAGCGCCCGGTCCGCGGCGGCTGAGACCTTTTGCACGGTGATGTCGAAACCATTCGCGAGCCATAGGCTTCCGCCCGGCGCCGGGAACTGCTCCACGCCACCGGGGCCCGCCAGCGGCCACGACACCATTTCGCGGGAGGTGCCCCCCGCTACGGCGGCCTCGTACACCCGGGCCGTGTACAGCTCGCCCGCGAGAATCGCGCTGGAGTCGATGGTGACCACATACGTGCCGGGGTCCGTTTTGACCGAGGCCGACTTGTTGGCGGCGAACGCCAGCGAATACTCGGTGGTGCCGGTGGGCGTCGGCGAGCCCGTTGCGTAAACGACTGATGCCATAAGATCACCCCATCCCGGTGACGAGAACGCTAAAATTCGAGTCGGGTGTCGCGCGGTCCTGCGAAATCCGGACGTAGATGTCCGCAGGGGCCCTGATGTTGCACCACAGTTGTGGGTTAGGGCCGGGGCCACCCTGCATGACTTCGGCGGTGCTGGTATTCAGCCACATAAGATCCTCAGCTAAAACCGTAAAGATTGTCCCGTTGCCTTGGGCCACATCCAGATAGACTATGGTCGCGTTGGCAATGTTGTCGTCCAGCTGGAACGTCGGGAGGATATAGCGCCACGGAAATGTCGTGGTGCCGATCAAGGTCCAGGCACCCTCGGCTGCACTGGCCCCCGGCACGACCACGACCCCTCGGCTCGTGGTAATGGCCCCAAGCGTCTCCGCACGGGTGAGTTTTGGCGTAAACTCGGGACGGCTCGGTCGGCCGCCGAATTGCGCCACGACCCGCACGGTACCGGCTGTCGCGTCCTTCCCCTGAATCCGCACCGCCACCGAGGCGCCCGCCGGGATAAACAGTGGCACGTAAAACCGCAGCCCGAGTGAAAGGCCAGCGGGTGGCGACATGCCGCATTGAATATTTGCTACTCGCTCGGTATACGCGGTGCCGCCTGCCGGGTCCACCCCGATGTCGAGCAGGTGCATCTTACTGACAGTCGCCGTGGCTCCATCGTAGATTACGAGCAGAAGGTCGTACACGTCCTGGGCGATGTTGGCCGCCGAGGCGACCTCCGTCCAGGCACCCTCGGCGTTCGAGGCGC
>CAZASU010000355.1:0-1752 GCA_964487785.1 uncultured Gemmatimonadaceae bacterium
GCGGCGATCGCCAGCGCGTGCCCAACCGCGAGCGGCGTCAAGGCTCCCCATACCGCCCCACGGCTCTGGCGCTGGAGCCCCAGGGCCACCGCGAAGAGCCAGCCCATGGCGGGGTTGATGCCATGACCGGCCCCGAGCGCCAGGAGTGCGGGCCACGACATCGTCGAGTCGATCATGACGAGAAGCAGAACGAGTCCGACGACGCGTCGCCGCCCTGGAGCCGGACCTGGTGGCACCGGACTCCCTGCTCCATCCCGAGGAGGAACTTGGGGTCGAGCGCCATGCCGCCCTCGGGCCGAGTGTCGAGCTTCACCATCCAGCTTTCGATCCCGTCGGGATAAAACTGCCCATCCCACGGGGAGTAGAGCGCGTTGGTCAGGTAGACTCGGCGCCCGTCCCGGCTCAGCTCCACCATCTGCGGCCCCCCGTTGAGCCGTTTGTTCGGCTTGCTCGGATGTGCGGCACGCCGCACGATCCCGCCGATCTGGGTCGTGGCGGTGAGCTTGGGGTTGAATGGGTCGGTTACATCGTACTGCCTGAGCTCGCCGGTCCCCCAGCACGACACGTAGAGCTGCCGGTCGTCCAGTGACAGGTTGATGTCGCTCACCAGCGGCGGCACCGCCTTGAACCCCTGGAGCAGCGGCGGCAGGTCGGCCGGATCGGCCGGCTCAGCCGGAATATCGATCACCTTCCTCACCTTCCACTCACCGCCGTTGCTTCCCTTCCCGCCATTCCCGCCTTTCCCGTCCTGATACCACACCCAGACCGAGGCCGAGAGGTCCTCCAGCGAGATCACCACGCCCAGGAACCCGTAGGCCTTCCGCGGATCGCGGGCGGGACGCAGCTCCAGCGTCATCTGATACTGGGGGCCCAGCTCCAGCTTCTGCCGGTGGGTTCCCTTCCGGAGATCCCAGACGTGGATCGAGTTGCCGTACTTCCCGCCCAGCAGCAGCTCGGGCACCAGGCCGTTGCGCACCATGCTGGGGGTGCCCCACTCGCTGGTAATCGTGGTGTCGTGGCCCAGGTGCCAGGCGAAGTCGTAGGCCAGCCGCTGCGGCCCGTGGTCCCGCTCCCAGGCACGCTTCGGCTCGAAGCTGTCATGGTCTAACACAAAGATGCCCCCGGGGCCATTGCCGTCCGGGGCGCCGAGCGCGCTCAGGTAGATCCCGTCGGGTCCGCAGTGGACCGTGTGGGGAGATGCGTACCCGGTCTTCTTCGCCAGGGTCTCCGCCTCGATCACCTTCACCAGCTCGGGCCGGCGGGGATTGGACTTGGTGTCCAGGATGTGGATCCGCGACGAGTTGATCCCCGGCACCACCAGGTAACGCCGCTCGACGTGCGGATGCGCGGCCCAGGGGCAGAGGCTCGCGCTGCAGGCGTTCCAGCCGAAGTGGTGCAGCTCGTCGCCCAAGTTCGGCATGTCGAACTGCCCCACCAGGCGACCGTAGGACTTGGAGCCCGGTTTCACGTCCACCACGCCGATGGCATCGGGCCGGGACACGTTGGGGCTCAGCATCGCGAGGTAGGCGAGCTCTTCGGGAGGCGCCTCCGCCGCTTGCTTGGCTGAGGGATAGAAGGTCGGATCGGGTCGTAACGTCGCCATTGGGGCCTCCGGGTGAGAATCGCTTCTCGTTCGATACGGCATCGTCCCGGAAGGCGCAAGACTATGGTTCGCACGGGCGCGGCTAAGTCAGCACCTGGCTCCGCTTCGTCGGCTCTTGTAGGTTAGGACAGCACGCCTTTCGCCGGACT
>CAZASU010000356.1:0-1734 GCA_964487785.1 uncultured Gemmatimonadaceae bacterium
CACTGGTCAAGCGCGATGGTCGCGGGGCCGCAAGGTTCCCGAGGAAAGTCCGAGCTCCATAGGGTAGACTGCCAGGTAACGCCTGGGCGCTGGAAGGCGACGGACAGGGCCACAGAAAAGAGACCGCCCGGAGGAGGCCGCAAGGTTTCCGAGGGGTAAGGGTGAAACGGTGGGGTAAGAGCCCACCGCGCCGCTGGTAACAGCGGTGGCAGGGTAACCCCCAGTCGGAGCAAGGCCAAATAGGCGGCGAGGTGTGACCCACACCGACAAAGCCGCGGGTAGGCTGCTAGAGGTGGTCGGCGACGGCCATCCCAGACAGATGACCATCTCCTCTTGAACAAAGGGGAAACAGAACTCGGCTTACGGCTCGACCAGCAGCGGCCCCCCGGAGATATCCCGGGGGGCTGTTGGTTTTGGGGGTGGCTGGCGGTTACCTTTTCCAGTCCCACACCCTCCTATTTTATGGGGATACAGATGCTGTCACGTTCCGCCGGTCTTTCTGCGCTCGCTGCCGCTGCCCTGGTTCTTCCCGCTTCAGACTTGCCGCCGACTACTACCAGGTACCGTATCGACCAGTCGCTGTCTCAGGAAATCGACGCGACCGCCGCCGGCGGGGCCAAGCAGAGCATTTCCTTCACTACGTCCAGCTTCATCACCGTGGTCCTGGCCGACAGCGCCGGCGGCAAGGCGATGCGGGTGGTGGTAGACTCGGTGCGGGGCGATAGCACAACCCCGATTCCTGCCGCCGTGCTCGACAGCGCCCGCGGCGCAGAGTTCCATGGCTTCGTGGAGAAGTCGGGCAAGCCGCTCGGCCTGGAGCCGATCACCGGCACCTCTGCCGCAGCACAGATCCAGGGTCTGTTGAGCGACTTCTTTCCCTGGATCAGGGCCGGCCTGAGGGTTGGTGACAGCTGGGCCGACACGACGGCCAAGGTCAACGGAGTGGGAGCCGACAGCGTAACCGTGCGGCGGGTCAGCGCCTACAAGGCATCGGCAAACGAGACTCGTGGCACGAGGAAGGCGGTCCGGATCACGGAGGACTTCACTTCGTCGGTGGCGGGCACCCAACCGACCCCGAGCGGGCCGGCACGAATCGAGGGAAGCGGCAGCGGCAAAGGCGCCTACTACGTAGGCAGCGACGGTCGCTACCTGGGAGGGGACTGGCAGCAGCAGTCATCGCTGAAAATCTCGGGGTCGTTTGCACCTCAGCCGCTCCCGATCACGATTGTGCAGAAGATTAAAGTGACAACCCTCAAGTGAGCGGGAAGACACGGTGAAGCGCATCCTGGCGGTGGTGACCTCGCTTGCGCTGGCCGGCTGTGGTTCGTCCACGTCGCGAGCCGGCGAGCCCGGCGGTCCTACCCCGGAACCCGGCCCCGGTGTGCCGGGTGTCCCAGCGCCGACCGGCGTGATCTACCGGCCGATCCGCAACGCGGGATACACTCTCCAGCGGTATGATAGCCTGACGCTCCTGCTACCGGGCGGCGCCAGCCAGAAACAGCTCATCGACCGCACCGCATATCTCAACCTGACGCTCCTGCCGGACACCGCGGGATACCAGGTCACCATCGTGCTCGATTCGCTTCAGGCCTCGGCCGGCGGAGTGCCGGCAGTGCTGGATTCGCTGGTTCCCGCATGGGGAACCCGCTGGACCGCGAGGCTCACACCCGAAGGCGAGCTCTCGGCGTTGACCGCCGATCGCTCCACCTCCCTGGGAGATCAGGTGGGACCCAC
>CAZASU010000357.1:0-1729 GCA_964487785.1 uncultured Gemmatimonadaceae bacterium
TGAAGATATCGAGCGCGAGATCGGAGAGACCCGTGCCCGGATGAGTCAGAACATCGATGAGCTGGGCGACCGGCTGAGTCCCGACAATCTCAAACACGAGGCCAAGAGCGCCATCCGTCACGTGGCGCAGGATGCCGTCTCCAACGTCGGCGAGCAGGCTCGGCGCACCGGCTCCCGGCTGGTGGACGTGATCCGAGAGAACCCACTCCCGGTAATCGCCGTAGGCGCCGGGGTGACATGGCTCCTGACCCAGCGGTCGAAAAGTGACGTCTCCGGCAACCGGATGGCGCGGTTTTCCTATACCGGAGCCGAGCGGCGGCAGGGTGATGGATGGCAGCAAGGCTCCGGCATCAAGGGCCGCGCAGACGAGCTGGCGAGTGACGTAGGCGAGCTGAAGACGCGGGCTCAGGAGCGGGCGGGCGAGCTCGGCGGTCAGGCGCGGAGGCAGACGCAACGCGTCAAAACCAATCTGGAGCACGCCGCCAACGAAAATCCCCTCATCGTGGCGATCGGGGCCACTATCATGGGCCTGGCGCTTGGACTACTCCTGCCGGGCACCGAGCGCGAGAACGAGATGATGGGCCCGGCTCGGGACCAGTTGATGGATCGGGCGGAGAAGACCGCCGAGCGGGTCAAGGACGCCGCCGCGGAGGCGGGTCGTGAGGTCAAGGAAACGGTGCGCACCGAGATCAGTGAGCACGCTCCGGAGGTCAAGCAGGCGGTGCAGGAAGCCGGCATGATGGTCACGGAGCAGGTGAAAGAGTCGGCGAAGAAGATGAAAAGGAGCGCAACATGAGTCTCGATTCATTGGAGAAACTCTTCCTCGAAGAGCTGAAGGACGTGTACAACGCCGAGAAGCAGATCCTGAAAGCGCTGCCGAAGATGGCCAAGGCGGCGGAGTCCCCCCAGTTGGAGCAGGCCTTTACCGCGCACCTGAAGGAGACCGAGGTCCAGGTTCAGCGCCTCGAGCGCATATTCAAGGAGCTGGGACAGGCGGCCCGCGGCAAGAAGTGCAAGGGAATGGAGGGGCTCCTGGAAGAGGGGAAGGAAGTCCTGGAGGAAGAGGGCGCGCCGGCCGTCATCGACGCCGCCCTGATCGCATCGGCCCAGCGGGTCGAGCATTACGAGATCGCCGCGTATGGCTGTCTCCGCACTTATGCCGCTCTCCTGGGTTATTCGGAGGCCGAACGGCTGCTGCAGCAGACCCTCAAAGAGGAGGAAGCGGCAGACCAGAAGCTGTCAAAGCTGGGCGAATCGGGCATCAACCAGGCCGCGGCAATGGCGGGAGCCGGAGACGAAGAGGAATAGCGCAGACAGCGCAGCACGGAAAAGAGAAGAGGCCCGGGATGTTCTCCCGGGCCTCTTCTCTTTTGGCGAGCAGTCTGGTGTTACTTGGTCGTCCCGGCCTGCGTCTCCTCTTCGTCCTCCGCCGATAGCGATGCTACCGCCGCCTTGAGGTCGCAGGCGAGGTCCCTCTCCCGGCGCAACGCACCGATCAGGGCCTCGGCCTGCTTCATCTGGAACCCGAGCGCACCGGCCGACTCCATCGCGTGATCGACGACGGTCTTCTGCGCGGTGAGCGTCTCGACAGTTGCCCGGATGCCCATGGCAAGCGCTTCGGCCCGTGCCAGCCGCTGCTCTGCCCGCTCGAGCTGCCGCTTCCGGGACTCGAACCCCTTGAGCGTCTCCTCGGTCGTCTTGAACTGGTCCTGGGTGGCCTGCAGCATCG
>CAZASU010000358.1:0-1723 GCA_964487785.1 uncultured Gemmatimonadaceae bacterium
CTCGACTTTGGCCGGGCGGTGCCGCACCACTGCCCGCTTGACCATCTGCACCAGCAGGTGGGAGAGGACCAGGGTTATGAGCGCCAGCCTGGCCGCCTGGTGCACCACACAGCATGCAAGTAGAGGGAGACCGGCCGCCAGAAGTGACGGGACCGTGCCACCGAGGTGAGTGAGGGTGGTCCATCCCAACAGGGAGGACCTCGACGCCGACGGGGCGATGACGCAACGCTGCATGAGCGCCCTGTCGTGGGCACCGAGCCGGGCCAGGATCGTGGTGTCCATATGCCAGTGAAGATGGCCGGCCATAGCAACCATCTCGCCGCGGACCCGCTACGAGCCCGTAACGATCCCTCGTTGGCTTCGATGCTGATCGAGACCGCACCTTCGCCGAACTGTGATCCGCCAGCGGCAACTTTGGTTGTCCATAGCTGGAGCCGCGATGCGCGTTCTGTACTGCACCGACACCTACCCGCCCCAGTTGAATGGGGTCTGCAGCCCGGTACCGGAGGCAGGCCGGTTGAAGTCGTCAGTGTGCCCAGCGTACCACTGCCACGCTACCGCGAGGTGAGGCTGGCGCTACCCCGTCCCGGCTCCATTCACGATCTCATCAAGCGATTCAAGCCGGATCTGGTTCACTGCGCCACCGAGTTTGGGGTCGGCCGGATGGGCCAGATCGCCGCCGCGAGAGCCGGGCTTCCACTGGTGTCATCCTATCACACCGACTTTGCTCGTTACGCCGATGCGTACGGGACCTCATGGCTCCGGGGGGCGGTATCGTCCTACCTGGGCCGTTTTCATCGCCGAAGCCGCCGAGTCTTTACTCCTTCGACCATCTCCCGCCAGGATCTGGTGCGGCTCGAGGTTGCCAACGTCGAGGTCTGGGGCAGAGGGGTCGATGCCGAGTTGTTTCACCCGGGCCGTCGCAGTCAGGCTATGCGGGCGGCGCTGGGCATGGGCAGCCGGTTCACCTTCGTTTATGTCGGCCGGCTCGCTCCGGAAAAGCGTGCCGAGCAGATCATCCACGCCTTCAGGCTCGCCAGCGAAAGCCTGCCTCGAGGAGTGATCCATCTCCTCATGGCTGGAACCGGCCGCCTCAGTGACCGAAACACTCGGCCTGGTGGTGCTCGAGGCCATGGCCAGCGGCCTGCCCGTTGTGGCCGCCCCGGCTGGTGGCGTACGAGATCATCTGCGAGAACCAGCTGGATCTGAGCTACCGCGAAGTGTGCGAGGCGGCAGCTAAGGGATTCCGGGCTGAGACCGCGGAGTCGGGGAACCAGCAGGTGACCGTTGTGCCGGCCCCTCGCTCGCTCTCCGCATAGACTCTGCCTCCGTGCGCCTCGACCAGGTGCTTAACGATGGCGAGCCCCAGCCCGGTGCCACCCTCTTCGCGCGAGCGGGAATGGTCGGCCCGGTAGAACCGCTCGAAGATGCGGGGCAGATGCTCGTGGGCAATTCCGGAGCCGTTGTCCGCCACGCTGATCGCCACCCCGGAGTCCTCGAGGCGGCTCCGGCACACGATGCGGCCCCCGCGTCTGGTGTAGCGAAGCGAATTGTCGAGCAGGTTGGTGAGCACCTGGCGAAGGGCATCGGCGTCCACCACCACCGTTCCCGCGCCGGGGGCGATATCAACTTCGAATTGCACCGCGCGTGCCGCGGCCCGCTCCGCAAACTCGTTCCACATCTCCCGGGCTGTGTCCTGCACATCCACCGGCTCGGGCTCCGG
>CAZASU010000359.1:0-1712 GCA_964487785.1 uncultured Gemmatimonadaceae bacterium
CCGCTGCCGCTCACTCCCGAGACCAGCACCAGACCCCGGTCGGCTTCGGCGATCTGCTTGAGCACCTCCGGTAGCCGAAGCGACTCGATGGTCGGCACGGTAAACGGGATGACCCGCATGACGATCATGAAGGAGGAGCGCTGGCGGAGGACGTTGACCCGGAAACGGCCTACTCCCGGCATACCCCAGGAACAGTCAAAATCGCGTAGCCGATCGATCTTGGCCCGGTCTTCGTCGTTGCTGATCAGCTTCAGCGCAATGGCTTTGGTCTGATCCGGCGTCAGCCGCTGCTTGGTGAGCGCCACCAGCTTGCCGTTGATCCGCGCCCGGAAAACGTCACCCGCCTTGATATGCAGGTCCGAGGCGCCGCGCTCAACCGCCGCCTTGATGATCTTTTCCATTAATGCCCGCCACAGTAGGGGAAAAACCCAGGATCTCCCGCATTGGCGGACCCCGTCGATGACCGCCCGTCAGCCCCGTCCCGGAAGGAATCCCATCCGGTCCCGCACCTCCCCCATCGTCTCGGAAGCCCGCCGGCGGGCCACCGCGGCGCCCTCCGCCAGGATCTCATCCACCCGGCGCGGGCTCTCCTGGAGCTGTAGCGCCCGCTCCCTGATGGGCGCGAGGGTGACAATCATATTATCGGCCAGTACCCGCTTACAGTCGAGGCACCCCCATTTGGCCCCCCGGCAGTTCTCGGCGACCAGCGCAACGGTCTCCGGCGGCGAGAAATACTTGTGCAGATGATAAATGTTGCATATCTCGGGGTTCCCAGGATCCTTCAGGGTGACCCGGGCCGGGTCGGTCTTGGCCGGCCGCAGCTTGCGCCAGATCTCGTCAGCGGTGTCCAGCAGCCCGATCGTGTTGCCCAGGCTCTTGGACATCTTGGCCTGGCCGTCCAGGCCGGTGATCCGTTTAGCCTCTGTCAGAATGGGTTGTGGCTCGGGAAAGAATTCCTCGCCCCGCCCGAACTCCGCGTTCCACTTTCGTGCAATCTCGCGAGTGAGCTCCAGATGCTGAACCTGATCTTCTCCCACCGGTACCAGATCCGCCCGATACAGCAGGATGTCGGCCGCCATCAGGACAGGGTAGTTGAGCAGACCCGCCGGCACGCTCTCGAACCTCTGCGACTTATCTTTGAACTGGGTCATGCGCTCGAGCTCGCCGAGCGGGGTGACGCTGTTCAGGAGCCATTGAAGCTCAGAGTGTTGGGACACATGCGACTGGACGAATAGCGTCGCCTGCTCGGGGTCGATTCCGGCAGCCAGCAGTCCGATTGCCATGTCGCGGGTACGTTGGGCGAGGGTGTCCTTGTCGTACTTTCCCATGATGGCGTGTAGGTCCACGATGCAGATCAGTGACTCATAGCTGCGCTGGAGGTTGACCCAGTTCTGTACCGCGCCGAGCCAGTTGCCGATGTGCAGCTCGCCGGACGGTTGAATCCCTGAGAATATTCGTGGCATGTCGGCAAGTTACCCTGCTGAAACTAGGCACGCAAGATTGTGTCTGCCTTAGACTTACTGCATCTGGCACAGGTCGCCGCCGCCCGCGCCGGGGCCTACCTCAGGAGCGTCCAGCGGCCGGCCGATCCGAGCGGTTGGACCCTCAAGGGCAGCCGCGACTTCGTGACCGAGGTCGATCGCACCGCGGAACGGATGATCACCGAGATCCTGCTGGAGGCCGAGCCGGGCGCCCGGATGGTCGGAGAGGAG
>CAZASU010000360.1:0-1712 GCA_964487785.1 uncultured Gemmatimonadaceae bacterium
CGGGGCCGCGCCGACTGGCGCAGGAGCGCCGGCCGCCTGCGGTGCAGCCTCGGGCTGTGCGGCCTGCGGCGTGGCTGGCTGCGCCCCCATGGTTGCCCGTGAAGGGGCTCGAACGACCGGCTCGCTGGCCGCGGTGGGCACCTGGGAGAAGGCCTGCCGCGGGAAGACCGCCGTCGTGAGGAGTCCGGCATATGTGAGACAAACCACCACCGTGGTGCGCATGGGTAATACCCTCCTGGATTGTCCGTGGGCGGGATGCTACGTCGAACGATTGTGATCCGAAGTCAGTCCATTGCTACGCGGCGCACTCAGGCAGACGCCCTACTACATCCGCTCTACCTGGAGATACAGCGTGGTGCCGGTGATCCTGGGTGTGTTGAGGTTGGCAAAATTGCCGGTGCCGATCGTCCGCTGAACCCAATACCTGGTTGCGTTCCCCTGCCACGGTCCACGTCAGGACCACCGTGGTGGGTCCGGTAGCGGTCGCCGTCAGAGTGGTTTGCGCTGCGAGCGGCGCGGGGGCCAGGCCGATGAGCCCAAGCAGACCGATCATTCCCACGCGGACTATCGAGCTCATGGTACCATCCTCTCACACTGATTGGTGAAGTCACTAGAACTCTGCGATCATGCGTCGAATGATTTCGCTCGAAGAGGCTATGGAATGCGCTCGACACGTAGAATCACGACGTAATCGCTCGTAGCCGTTGGCACGATTCAGTCGTCACCCCATTCCCACGGTTCAGTCGTCAGCCCGGATGGCCGCGGCCGGATCTTGATCCGGACGACCGGCGACTCGCCAATCGGGACAGCGGCATTGTAGGCGAGCACCTTGTAGAGGTAGGTCTCACCGATAGTCGCTGTGCGATCTCTCGCCGACAGCCTGTCAGGGCGGTAATACAGGTTCTCCACCTCGGCGAAGACACCGCAGGTGGGGGCCAGGGCGGGGATCAGGCAGGTGGGAGAGTCCTGCGCGACGGCTCGGAGAAGCTTGTAATCCGAAGCGATAGGGACGGAGGACCAAGACCAATCCTGCACCCCACCACCGCCGAAAGTCCGGACCGAGAGCCGTTTCGGCCCGTGCGTCGTCCCCTCGGCCACAACGTTCGTGGCCAGTGTAACGCTCACCGCCGGGAGACCAGCAGTGGCGTAGACGCCGCCGTAGTCCGCCGTTACCTGCCAACTGTTACTGCCGAAGGGAAGGTCGGAGAGGACCGTCGTCGTATCAATGACTATCCTGCCATCCTGCGGCTGGCCCGTTCCGAAGACGCGATACGTCTTCGCAAACGGAACCGCTTGCCAGCGCAACACCACCCGATTGGGACCGACCCGCTTCACGGTAAAGCCGCTAGGCACCTGTGGCAGGGGCGGACTGGCGTAGACGAAATCCGTGGTTCCCTCCCGCCCATCCTGGTAGGAAGCGGTCACCCGGTACTGGCCCCCCGGGTTCACCAATGCCTTGTGATCGAAGATCGGGTCGACCTGATAGGGGCTCACCGTGTGAAATGGCTCGGCGGCCGTATTGCGGAAGGCCACCAGGTAGGACCAGGCATCTGAGGGGCCATCCCAGGACAGCCTATGCGCGGCCGGCCCCTGCGACTGGATCCGCAGGTTCTGAGGCGCGGGACCCGATGGCGCTACCGCAGGAGTGAGTCTGGTGCCGGTAACGGCGGCGACCGGAGCCGCTTCGGCCAGACGGAGCGACGGGCCCTGGG
>CAZASU010000361.1:0-1710 GCA_964487785.1 uncultured Gemmatimonadaceae bacterium
AACGACTGCGCCAGCGTACTGGAGCAGAACCTGGACGAGGAGAAGGCCGCCGACCAGAAGCTGACCGTCATCGCCGAAGCCCGCGTCAACCGGGTTGCCGTCTGAGGGTCCGCCCGACCTGAATTATCAGAAGACAGTCTGGAGCGCCGGCCACGGCCGGCGCTATCTTCTGGGCCGTGAACCAATTCTTTCGCCTTAGAATCCCCGTTCTACTGGCGCCCGTCTTTATGGGTTGCGCCGCTCGATCCACGTGGAATCCTTCCGAACGACGGGCGCTCGCGGCAGCCGAGTCCCTTTACGCAGACCTTCGGACAATTCGCGACCGGATCGACGTCAACATCGAGACTGGTGATACCGGGATCAACGATGCCCCTCCATTCTCGACCTTAGTCCTGTCCCACAATACACTCAGAGCACGGGTAGCTGCGAGCCTGGCTGCGGTCGATTCGGCCGCCCTGAGCGGCGATGACGCTCGCGCGCTCGGCATCATGCGCCGCACCCTGGCGCGGGATCTCGGCCCGGTCGCTGCACCGAACGCATCACGTGGTGTGGCCGCCGAGACAGAGCCGGCCTGCGATTACGATACCGGCGCGGTGGCGGCTGCGCCAAGCGGACTCGACTCGCTACGGAAACGGGTCTACGCCTGCTATGGCTGGGCTCAGTCTCATGTGGTCATGGAAGGTGATACCCTGGACCGGCTGTCGATCCTCGGAGCGCTCGGCCGCACCGAGAGCCCGACCCTGCGCCGGAAGCTGTTTCTCAGCCTGGAGCCGGTGTGGCGCAGCGTGAACCGGGACAATCAGCCGGGGAGCCCCTATCGGCTGCTGATCGCCCGCGAGGTGAAGGCGAGAGGCAACGCCGAGCTTCCAGCGGCGGAGCAGGCACGGGCTTCGGGAGTGCCGCCCGATTCCCTCGAGCGCTGGCTGCTTCGGGTGCTGGAGACGTGGCGGGAGGTCAACCCTGAATCGTTGATCGAGCCGTGGGATTGGTACTACCAGACGGGGCGGGCCAGCCGGCGCCTGAGCCGGCTGATCTCGCGCGAACGGCTGACCTCGCTCAACCGTGTGGTCTACCGGTCGCTCGGCGCGGACGTGGAAAAGCTGGGCGTGCAGTACGACCTGGAGCCTCGCCAGGGCAAGACTTCGGTTGCGTACTGCACCTTCGGAAGCCGCCCGCGTTTCATCAATGGCGGCTGGCGGGCGGGCCAGCCGTGGGTGTTCGCCACCTACCGCACCGGCGGCCTGGATAACCTCAACGAGCTGCTGCACGAGACCGGCCACGCGGTGCACATCGCGGCCATTCGCAGCCGGCCCGCTTTCAGTGACTGGCCCGACAGCGACCCGTTCACCGAGGCGGTCGCCGATTTCGTCGCGCTGGACGTGTACGAGCCGGAATGGCAGCAGCACTGGCTGGGAGACTCGGTGCCGCTGGCCGACGGCCTCCGGAGCCGGTATGGCGGCATCGTGCTCGATGTGACGTGGGCGCTCTTCGAGATGCGGATGCAGCGAGATCCCGGCGCCGACCCGAACCAGGTGTGGACCACCCTCACCCACGACTACCTGCGCATTCGCCCTCACCCCGGGCTCTCCTGGTGGGCGATGCGGGGTCAGCTGGTAGACTCCCCGGGCTACATGATGAACTACGCCGCCGGCTCCATCCTCATCGCGGCCATCCGCGCCCGTACCCGCGCGGTTCACGGACCGTTCGTGG
>CAZASU010000362.1:0-1706 GCA_964487785.1 uncultured Gemmatimonadaceae bacterium
GAGCAGGCGCACGTTGGCTAACTTGTATAGTTGTAAGGGTTTCGTCGTTCCATTATATTCCCCGATCCACTTCTCTCAAACTCCTATATCGTTGCACTTCGCTAGAGTGGCGCGCGCTTTCGTCGCCTTGTTCTGCCTTGCTGTGCTCCCCCGGCTGACAGCTGCCCAGGTCGGAACGGACACGACTTTCATGGGTGTTCGGCCGGCCTTCCCCACGGCTTCGCTGTCACTCCAGGAGCCGCTGGTTCTGCGGGCGCCATGGCTCGGGGCGCCCCGGGCCACGCCTGCCTTGCGGGGGCTGGCATGGGACAGCACCATCACCGCAGTGCTCGATTCAGCGCGAGTGCAGCGGACCGCCGCGCTCCGCAACCTTACCCTGTACGGTCAGGCCATCCGGGACGAGGCTCCGGAGAGCACGGATACTCGAGGCCAGCGGCGGGGGGTCCTGGGACTCTCTCCGAAGTATGCCGACCTGGCGCTCGACGGCCAAGTCAGATTGGAGCTCCGGACCGACCGGCTGCGGAACGAGCGCTGCAGTCCTGCCCTGTTGCTCGACCCGAACTCCGGATGCCGCGGCGGCTTCAAGCCGCCCAGACTCGATAACCAGGTCAACCTCCGATCCGGCGGCACGATCGGACGGCGGGTGCATGTCAACGTCGACTACGACACCGAGCGGGATTTCAGCGCCAACAACAACATTCAAGTCTACTACCAGGGACTCGAAGACGAGATCATCCGCCGCATAGAGGTCGGAACCGTCACCTTCCAGCCTCCCCCATCGCGGTTCATCACCGCGGCCATCCCGGCCAATAACTTCGGCGTGAACGCCAGGTTCGACGTCGGCTCGTTTCAGTTCCAGGCGCTGGCCGCCACCCAGAAGGGAAGTCAGGTTGCCGAGCGGGTCTACACCATCGGCCAGACCACGAGCCAGCCTCAGGACCGCCAGCTGCGTGATCTGGATTTTGAGACCGGCCGATTCTTCTGGGTGGTCGATCCGACCACCACGCTGCCCGGTTATCCCGGCATCGACATCCTGAATCTTTCCGCTGCCTCGGTGGCGGCTACCGCCCGCCCGGCGCAGGTTCGGGTGTACCGCTACCGGCCTCCCCAGAACCAGACCGGAGCCGACCCCAATCTCGGCGGCATTACCGCGCTGGGCAGGACGATCGACCCCACCCAGGGCTTCGGGCCGGTGCGCTGGCAGCTCCTCATTCAGGGCAGCGACTACTACCTGGATCCATCCGGGTTGTGGTTCGCGCTTGCCACCAAGCTGGACCAGAACGATTACCTGGCGGTGAGCTATACGACCGCTGGCGGAACAGCCGTCGGAAGCTTCCCGTCCGAGGATCAGGGGCAAGGATCCAGCGACAGTCTGCGGCTGATCGTCGAGCCCAAGCGAGGGCCGGAAGCGGTGACCTTTCGGCACGAGATGCGGCAGATATATCGCGCTGCGGGGGCAGATCTCGACCCTCCCTCGCTTCAGGTCAACCTGTCGGTCAATCGCTCCGAGCGGCCTCAAGGCGGAGGAAGCACCTACCTCGGGCTGCTGGGCCTGGCCGTCGCGACCGATCAGAATGTCTTCGATCGCGAGAACCGGCTGTTCCCTCGCAGCCGCGACCCCGATGCCGCGCAGGTCCTCCGCGAGTCGTATATCGTCTTTCCGACCCTGACGCCCTTTGCCGATACCAGGCTCAGCCCGGCGGAAC
>CAZASU010000363.1:0-1661 GCA_964487785.1 uncultured Gemmatimonadaceae bacterium
CTAGATTCCTCGCGGAGCTTGTCCTGAGCGCAGCGAAGGGCTCGGAATGAGGATTCTTTCTCCTGACTCCTGACTCCTGACCTTTTCTCTTACTTCAAGGACGTACTCGTGGACCAATCCACACTGAGTCTGGGCGTCGTGTTCGCGCTCATCTTCATCGGTTTCATCCTGCTCATCATCTTTTTCCGCTTTATCCCTGTCGGGCTCTGGATTACCGCCTGGGCTTCCGGCGTGCCGGTGTCGTTCCTGACCCTCTTCGGCATGCGGTTCCGGAAGGTCAATCCATCCAACATCGTCAACCCGCTCATCAACGCCTCGAAGGCGGGTCTGAGTCTCGAGATCAATGAGCTGGAGGCGCACTATCTCTCCGGCGGCAACGTCCAGCGAGTGGTGAGCGCGCTGATCTCGGCCGACAAGGCGGGTATCCCGCTCACCTTCAAACAGGCCACTGCGATCGACCTGGCCGGCCGGGACGTCTTCGAGGCGGTGCAGGTGAGCGTCAACCCGAAGGTGATCACGACCCCGAAGGTGGCGGCGATGGCCAAGGACGGCATTCAGCTGCTGGCCCTCGCACGGGTCACGGTTCGGGCCAATATCAACCGGCTGGTTGGTGGGGCTGGAGAGGAGACGATCCTGGCGCGAGTCGGCGAGGGGATCGTGAGCACCATCGGCTCGGCTGCTTCGCACAAGGCGGTCCTGGAGTGCCCCGACCTCATCTCCAAGACCGTGCTGTCCAAGGGTCTCGACGCCGGAACAGCGTTCGAGATCCTGTCGATTGACATCGCCGATGTGGATGTGGGCAAGAACATCGGCGCGGAGCTTCAGACCGATCAGGCGGAGGCCGACAAGCGGATCGCGCAGGCAAAGGCGGAAGAGCGCCGGGCACTCGCGGTCGCCATGGAACAGGAGTACAAAGCCGAGGCGCAGAACCAACGGGCCAAGGTGATCGCGGCCGAGGCCCAGATCCCGCTGGCGATCGCCGAGGCGTTCCGCAACGGGCACCTCGGCGTCATGGACTACCAGCGCTACCGGAACATGCAGGCCGACACGACCATGCGGCAGGCGATCGCCGGTCAGGGCGACGCCAATTCGGCGCAGGGTTCCTGAGCCGTGGACTTCGATGCGGTCCTCGTTCTCGGCGCTCTCTGGTTTCTCTTCAATCTGCTCACCGGCCTCAAGCGGAAAAGCCAGCCGCCGTCCCCGCCTCAGGCAAGGGCTCCCGTCGAGCCGGCACCGCCGTCGCGAGCTGACGCTACCCAGCGGGAAGGCTCCCGACTGCAGCAGGTGCTACGTGAGTTCGAGCGGGCTCTGGAGCAGGCAGGTCCGACCAGCCGGCCGTCGAGCCTTCCGCTGCCCGACGCCGAGGAATTCGAAGAGCGCGAGTCTCGGGAGAGCGAGCCGGAAGTGGTAAGCCTGGAGCAGGCCGTGCACCGTGCTCCGAGGCGAGAGTTCACCCAGGACGAAGACGCCGAGAAGCTGGTGGCCCGCCGGATCACGGCGGCGTCGGTTCGGGACGCCGCCCGCACCAAGAAGGACCACGTCAAGTTCGACAGCCCGATCGGGCAGGAACCCGCCGAGCACACCGCCACCCGCGGCTACACTCCCCAGGAGCTCCGCCGGGCCGTAGTGTGGCGGGAGATCCTGGGGCCGCCGGTGTCGCT
>CAZASU010000364.1:0-1622 GCA_964487785.1 uncultured Gemmatimonadaceae bacterium
CGCCGATGCCACCGAGGAGAGCCGAGAGCCGATTCACGAGGAGCCGGAGCCTTTGAGTTAAAACCGCGCGAAACACTAGGTTAGCGCGCGGTTGGCTCGGCCGATATGAGGTGGATCACATGCAGGTCTGCGAGACGCCCCGAGCTCCAGCTACCGCCGGCGCACGCCTTGAGGCGTAGTAAAGGCATCTACTTGATTGGTAATCGAGTCGGATGCACCCTGATTATCCGTGACCACCAATGTCACTTGGTAGGACCCCTCTGCCGTGAAGATATGGCTTACAGTCGAGCCAGACTGGCCACTAGGGTCGTTGATGTCACCAAAGGTCCAAGTCCAGCTCGTGATGGTTCCATTTCCATCTGCATCGGTACTGTTATCGCTGAAGGAGCACGACACGCCCACAGTGCAGACTGGCGGAATGAAGCCGGCCTGCGGCGGGGTGTTGACGGTGTGTTCCTCGGTATCCGCGCTGCCGTTGAATCCGGCGCTGCCTGCGTACGTGGCAGTAATCGTCCGGGGACCGGTTCCGCCCGGCGTGTACTGACAGCTGCCGGCCGCAACGCTTGCAGTACAGCTCCCGCCTAATGGATCGGTGACCTCGACGTTCCCAGTCGGAGTTCCGCCGGATGCTGTCACCGTGAAGCTGACGGTGACTGCTACGCCAGGATTTGAGGGATCGGGCGTGTCATTCGTGATCGTCGTTGTAGTGGCCGCCGGGGCCCCCGGGAGCACCGCATGGCTATCCCGATCGAAGCTGCCGGCGAAGCGCTCATCGCCCTCATACGTGGCGGTGAGCCTGCGGTTGCCTCCTGCTGAGGCAAACGTGATGTCGCAAAAGCCCTCAGCGACGGTAGCGGAACATGTTTCCGAACCACCGTCCGCGGTGACGTTGACCCGACCAGTGGGCGTTCCGCCGGTGCCCGTCACCGTGAATACAACGCGTACCGGCTGACCGACCGTGGAGGGATCGGGGTCGTCAGACTCGATCTGGGTATTTGACGAGGCCTTCCGAACTGTGACTGTTGCCCCATCGGTTATCGCCACGCCGCCGGCCGTAGCCGTGATCGTCTTGGTCTCCCCGACCGTGGAGCTGAAGGTAAATGTCGCCACGCCGTTACCGGCGGTAGAAGCCGAGGCCGGGCTGATGGTGTTGCCCGTGCCGGTTGAAGCGATCGAGACCGCGGCTCCAGCCACTGGATTATTGCCGGCATCCCTCACAGTAACTGTGATCTGGCTCGGCTCTCCCGGGTCGATAGTCGTTCGCGATGTGGACACCGTAGAGTTCGACGCGCTCGGCGCACCCGCTGTGGCCGTTGCGTTAAAGGTGGCGGGTGCCAATCCCGACACGACGGCATTCACCGTGTTGCGGCCCGCACTGGCGCCCAGCGTCCAGCGGGTGCTGGCGTTGCCCTGGGCGTCGGTGGTGGTGTTCACCGGGGCGACACTTCCTCCGCCTTCTCCGATCGTCCAGGTCAGCGGGCGATTTGGAATCGGGTTACCCGCGCCGTCGAGGACCTGCACCACCAGGGGCAGGGCCAGCTCGGCGCCAGGGCTGGCGCTTTGATTATCGCCCGAGACCTTCACCACTCCCGTCGCCGTGCCCGCGGTAGCCGTATGGGTGA
>CAZASU010000365.1:0-1621 GCA_964487785.1 uncultured Gemmatimonadaceae bacterium
CGCTGACCGGATGCGGCTTTGATCCCGAAGGGGACGTGCCGCTCGATCCGCCGCCAATCTATCGCGAATGGTTTGCCAAGACGGAAGTGTGTTCCGGCCGTACCGGAGACTTCGACCGGCTGCACTGGTCCGTCATAGAAGGGCGCAGCTTCCCGTGCTCCAGTGGCCAGTGCGCGGGGCATTGGCGCACCAATCACCAGATCTTCCTTGCGGGCGACTGGGTCATGGACGAGATGGTGGTGAGGCACGAGATGCTGCACGACCTTCTCGGGCGTACCGGCCATCCCGATCCGCCGTTCGGCGTTGGCTGTCCGCTGACGTGGGCGAGCTGGAACGGTGGTTCCGCCGGGCTGAACGTCGGCCAGGTGAGGCCGCGAGATATCGACTAGAAGGGCCCGGGGCTGAGGTTCTGCGTCACCCCCCGGGCAACCGAATCCGCGCGCGCGGCCAGCGCGTTCTGCCCCGCGCTTGCAAAGGCTCTCGCCGCCCCGCCGTACACCACCGCATACAATTGAAGAATCGACCCCGATGGCCGGTCCACCCAGCCTCGGGGCCGATTGCGTGTGGCCGCGGGCCAATGATACACATCCCACAACAGCTTCTCGGTTCGAGGCAGGTCGAGAAAGCCGAGGCTGGGGCTCAGTACGATCGAGTCGTTGGCAACGACCGGCGTGGGCATCAGCTTCCGCACGAACCCCTGGGACACCAGATAAGGGCTCAACCCCAGAGTCTGATCGGGGTAGCCGCCGTCGCTCCAGCTGAAGAAGATCGGCCGCTTACCCATGTTGTCGCGGATCAGAAAGACGGTGGCCAGATCCTGCAGCATCAGGTAGTCCTGCCCGAAGGCAATCTTCAGGCTGTCGAATGCGACTCCCCCGTTGGCCGGCACCTGCATCACCTCGGGCAAGCTGTCGAGCTGGCCGGCGCTCAGGCTGAAGACCGGCTCCCTGGGGTAGGGCCAGCCCGGCAGCGCGGGTTTGGCGCCCCGAGTGGAATCAGTGAGGGGCACACCTGCCTCCGCCGGACTCGGCTTCCAGAGCGCCGCCGCCTCAGCCGCGTCGAACTGGGGTGTCTGCCGCCGCTGGAGCTGCCGCAGATGCCAGCGGGTATTCATCAGCGACAGGTTGGCCAGGGTGACGTCGCGGCGGATGCCTTCTACCTCCTGAGCGTACCAGAGCGGGAAGGTATCGTTATCGCCGGCCGTGATCAGAATGCCGTAGGGCTCGACCGATTCGAGGATGTCGTGGGCAAAGTCACGAGGCAGGGTCTCATGCGCCCGGCTGGCGGTGAGCCGGTTGCCGAAAAGCGGAATCAGGGCCAGGGCGAGCACCGGACTAGCGGCGGCCCAGCGGCTGGTCGAGGTCCCGGCATTGCGGAGGAACTCCACGATGGCGCGCATGAGCGCTCCCAGCCCCAGTGCGACGAATATGCCGAACACCGCGAACGACCCGATGAAGAAGTAGTCGCGCTCGCGGACCTCGCGAGGCAGAGATTCTTCACCGGGAAACTGGGAGAACCCGTACTTGAAGTTCATGTAGTACACCAACCCCAGCGACAGCGTGCCGAGCAGGGCGAGCGCGGCCAGCCCTGCGCGGCGATCGCTCCTCCACAGGGCCCAGAG
>CAZASU010000366.1:0-1614 GCA_964487785.1 uncultured Gemmatimonadaceae bacterium
GGCCTGCTCGGCCTTGCGTTCGATCCGGAATACGCCACCAATGGACGTTTCGTGGTCCACTATACCGATCCGGCCGGCAACACCGCGTTGTCTCGCTTCCAGGTTTCCGCCGATCCGGATCGCGCCGACCCTGCCAGCGAACAGCTGATCTTGACGGCTGCCCAGCCGGCGTCCAACCACAACGGGGGACAGGTAGCGTTCGGACCCGATGGCTTCCTCTATCTGGGTCTCGGCGACGGAGGCTCGAGTGGCGATCCCGAGGGACGCGGCCAGGACCCGTCGGACCTGCTCGGCTCCATCCTTCGCGTAGACCTGCGAGCCGGAGATCCGTACACCGTGCCGGCCGACAATCCGTTCGCGGGAAATCCCAATGCCCGCCCCGAAGTGTGGAGCTATGGCCTGCGTAACCCATGGCGGTTCAGCTTCGACCGGGCCACTGGAGATCTTTACATTGCCGATGTAGGTGAGACTCAGGTGGAAGAGATAGACGTCTCGACGCCGGCGGATGGCGCGGGGAGAGGCGTGAATTACGGCTGGAGCATCATGGAAGGCTCCCAATGTTTCCGCGGTTCAGGGTGCGATCGGACTGGCCTGACTCTGCCGGTGTTGGAATACAGCCACCAGGAGGGGTGCTCGGTTACCGGTGGCTACGTCTACCGCGGCAGCTCCATCCCCGAGCTTCAGGGCCATTATTTCTACGCCGATTTCTGCCAGGGCTGGGTCAGGAGCTTTCGCTATACCGGAGGCGCCGTGACCGATGAAGCCAGTTGGCCGACGCTCAGTCCAGGAGGGCCGATCGTCAGCTTCGGCGAAGACTCCGCCGGTGAGCTCTACATACTCCAGGCTGGTGGCGGGGTCTTCAGGATCGTCCCCGAGCCTTAGGCGCTCATGACTGGTCCCGAGAGCAGCACCCTGGATCTCGCCGAATTCGAGCGGCTGGGAAGCCGAATTCCACCCGCGGTGCGGTTCGGTACATCGACCTGGAATTACCCGGGATGGCGCGGGCTGGTATACCATCGAGACTACGGCTCGAAAGGGGCGGCGGCAAGGATGCTGGAGGAGTACGCCGCGTTTCCCCTCTTCGCTACCGTCGGAATCGACTCGACCTTCTACGCTCCACCGACAGAAGAGGTGCTTCGGAGCTACGCCGAGCGTCTGCCGCCGGGCTTCCCCTGCCTGAGCAAGGTCTGGAGCCAGCTCACTGTCCACACCTTTACCAAGGCTCAGGACCCGGCACGGGCCGGGAAGGCCAACCCCGATTTCCTCAATGCCGACCTGTTCGGGGAGGAGATATATCAGCCCTACCAGCGCCACTTCGCTGAGCACACCGGGCCGTTCATCTTCGAGTTTCAGACTCTGGCGAAAGCGAGCGGGATCGATGCCGAGGGGTTTGCCACCAGGCTGGACGAATTCTTTTCGGCGTTACCGCGGGAGGGACAATTCGCGGTCGAGATCCGCAACGAGGAGTTCCTCACCCCCATGTACTTCGCGGTGCTCCGGGAGCATGGCGTGGCGCATGTGTTCAACTCGTGGACCCGCATGCCGCCCATTGGCCATCAGCTCGACCTTCCCGGCTCGATCTCCGCTCCGTTCATTGTCGCCCGCGCGCTTCTC
>CAZASU010000367.1:0-1604 GCA_964487785.1 uncultured Gemmatimonadaceae bacterium
CCAAGGCTGACCATGGTGCCTCCAGGTGACGGGATGGTAGAAAAGGGCGCCCGCTAAGCTACTTCATGATTTGCTGGTGCGCGATAGGCTAGGTTGTCATCCTGAGCGCAGCGAAGAATCGCTCGAATAGCACGTAGAGGGCCACCCTCCTGGGTGGCCCGTTCAACGTAGACGCTCAGGATGACGGCGGCGTACTTGCCGTCGGCACCTGCGCGCGGCCAATCGTATTGTTGTCGGTGCCGAACCAGATCTGCCCGCTGCGCTTGTCGTACATCATGTGCCGCACGGTGCCGCCGCCGCTCGGGATCGGCGTGAGCCCGAAGAACTTCTCGGTGGTGGGGTCAAACCCTACCAGCCGGTTGGGCTGCGAGCCGGTCTCCACCATCCAGAGGCGGTCTCGGCTGTCGACCGCCATCCCGTAAGGCAGCGAGCCCGCACCACCCGGCAGCGCCCACTCCTTGAACTGACCGGCCCTGGAGTCGAAGCGTCCCAGGTATCCGCGGCTGTAGTCCACGTACCAGATCTGGTCGTCGGAGGTGATGGCGATCCGGCGGGTGCGGCTCCGGTCGCTCGGCAGCGGGTGCTCCCGGATCTTCAGGGAGACCGGATCGACCATGGCGATCTTCTCGTTGCCGAACTCGTTGAACCAGGGCCGGCCCTTGGAGTCGATCTCGATTCCGTACGGCCGCGCGTTCGGCGTCGGGACCTCGATGAGGTCGATCTTGCCGGTGCCGGTACGGAGCCGCCCGACGAAGTTCGAGGTCTGCGCGGTGAACCAGATGTCGCCCTTGTCGTCGAAGACCAGGGTATGCGGATCCCGGACTTCCGGGTTCGGCATGGGATACCGGGTGATCTTGCCCGTCGCCGGATCGAGTTTCCCGATGTGGCCGTTCCCGTTGCCGGCGTACCAGACCATCCCCTTCTGATCCACGATGAGATTGTGCGGCAGGGCGCCGCCCTCCAGCTCGTACCGCTTGAACGTCCCGCTCTCCGGCTCCAGGTAGGCGAGGTAGTTCCCCTTCTGACCCACGAACCAGACCCGGTCCTTACCGTCGATGTAGGGATCACGCGGGCGGGAGTCGGCGTACGGGACCGGCCACTCCTTTATGGGGACCTGAGCCGGGAGAGTCGCGGGACTGACGAGGATCAGGACTGAAGCGGCGGCAAAGGGCGTCATTCCGAGCGCAGCGAGGAATGTCATTTTGGCATCGCGCCTTCAACCGCCTCGGCCACATCCTCGACCGAACGATTCACCCTTCCCTTAAGGTCGTCCCACGTGTCCGCCGTCGCCTTGTCGATCTGAGCGAGGTTCCGGTCAACGAGCTTGCGGTTTTGACGGATGCGGGCGAGCGCCCGGTCGCTCACCGCGCCACCCTTCGACTTGGCCTCGGCCGCGAGCTGCTCGATCCGGCCGTCCAGCTCGGTGAGCTGCTGCCGGATGGACCCGGCGAACCCCTGCCGTTCGTCGAAGGAGAAGTCGCGCGCCTCGATGGGCTCGTCCGCGGCGGGTGGCGTGGTGACGGTGCTCGAGGTATCGCTCACACCACCGGTTTCGTTGCTCTTCCGGTCACCGCAGCCGAGCAGGGCGGTGAGCATGACGCCGA
>CAZASU010000368.1:0-1583 GCA_964487785.1 uncultured Gemmatimonadaceae bacterium
GAGTCGAGCGAGGGGTGGAAGACGACGTAACAGACAATGTTGATGTCCGGCACCGGCAGCAGCACGACTCGGAAGGGTGCGAGCTCGGCCGCGCAAAGAGCCGCATGAAGTCGCCGTGCCCCGGCCATGGTTTGCTCGATGAGGAAGCCATACCCCTTCTCATTGAGCGGCAGCACCTTGTGGCTCAGCCAGACGGCAGCGGCCGCGGCTCCAGGCTTCGATCCCTCCAGGATGTACCGGCCGAGGAAACGCTCCATGGCGGGCGTGGCCGCGTCCGGAGGCGAGAGATACGGAGGGTCGGTGGCGACGAGGTGCCGGGTGCGGCCGTCGCGCACCAGGATGGCGCCGGCGGAGTAGGGGACATAGCCCATCTTGTGCGGATCGATGGAGACCGAGTCGGCCTGGCCCAGCGCCGCTATCGATGAGACCCAGTCGGCGTCGGGCCAATCGGTCCCCGCCGCGCCCCGGATCTCTGCCGCACTCCGCCGGGTGCCATCGGCCTTGCGGGTCAATGCCGCCGCGTACCCGCCGTAGCAGGCATCGGAGTGGACATGGAAGGTGACACCGAGCTCGCGTTCGGCCCGCTCCCGGATCTCGAGCACCTGGTCGAGCCGGTCCACCGCGCTCTCCTCCGTCGTGCCGCAGACGCTGATGCAGGCCAGGATCGGCTGCCGGTGTCGGGCCAGCTCGGCGACCCGCTCCCACAGCGCATCCGCGTTCATGCGGAAGCGCGTGTCGAGCGGGATGTAGACCAGCTGGTTGGACCCGATACCGAGGGCGCGGACGATCTTTTCCCACGAGTAGTGGGCCGTGGCCGCCACCAGCACGACACCGGCGGGGAGGGGATCGCCATAGTCCAGGGCCAGACGGCGGCTGTACTCCTGGTAGCCGATTGCCGCCAGCGAGTGGTTAGCCACCGCGCGTTTCACGTCCGCCTGGGAGCCCGAGCGCCAGAGCCGTTCCCAGAGATCGAGGCCGGCTTCACCCGGAATGTTCAGCAGATCCCAGAGAGGCAGGTCGGCGACGGGCACCGTGGAGCCCCGGGCCGTTTGCACCGGTAGCTCCAGGCCCAGCTCCGTGGCAGCGCCGGCTGCTGCGACGGGCAGATAGCGCACACTGCGGGCGAGCCACAGCGCCTCGAAGTTGGCGATGGTGCCGCCGGAGGTGAGGTGTCCCCAGCTCCTCGCCGGGTCGTAGCCGATCATCCGCGCCAGGTCGCCCGCAACCTCCAGCTCGAGTCGGGTCGTCACGGGGGATATTTCGGCCGCGATGTTGTTGGGATTGTAGAGCATGGTGGCGAAGTAGCCGACCTGCGCCGCGATGGTCTGCTCCGCCACCATGTGCCCCTTGTACCGCCCACTGAAGAACGGCACATCCCGCTTGAGCTGGGCCAGCAGCCCCATGAGCTCCTGCGTCAGCACGGCAACGCTCTGCTCGTAACCCTCTCGCCGCTTGTCCATCTCGCGGATGGTCAAGCCGTCCTCGGGGTGATAGTTCCGCCGCCAGAAGACGTGATCGCGGAGCGCCTCGACGATCAGCCGCTCCAGCAGCTCGGCGTTTTCTCCCCGCGGCCCCAGGAACCA
>CAZASU010000369.1:0-1576 GCA_964487785.1 uncultured Gemmatimonadaceae bacterium
GACGGCCTCCTCAGTGATGTTGTCAATGGCGCCGTCGGCACGGTTCTCGGCGTAACTGACCTGCTCGTCTGTAAGTCTCAGCCCTACGCGGTCGCCCGGAAAACCATCGGTCCTGAGGGCGGCAGGATCGACGTGGGCAGTCACACGCTGGTGATTCCCCGCGGCGCGCTCGGCCAGAAAACCAGGATCACAGCCGAGCAGATGACGGGGCGGACCAACTCCTTGCGATTCAGTCCGGAAGGACTGCGCTTCGAGAGGCCCGCCGCCCTGACCATGAGCTACAAGAACTGCCTGGTCGTGCTGCTTCCCAAGCACATCGTATATACCGACGAGAAGCTCACCATCCTGGAAGTGCTGCGCTCGCTTGACCTCTTCAAGAGGAAGACGGTAAGCGCGCCGATCGATCACTTCTCACGGTACGCCGTCGCGTTCTAGACGTGAGCCAAGACCAGAACCTACGCCCCCAGGCGCGGTGGACCCAGGACACCGGGCCCCATCGCGCCGGGGATTTCCTACGGGATGCCCGCGGGCACGAGCGGGCCGGCTGCATTGCCGAGGCCATACAGTGCTATCAGGCCGCCATCGACACCGCGGAGCGCGATGGGGAGCGAGGAATCCTGGCCGAGTCGCTGCGCCGGCTGGGGGTGGTTCACCACCACCGGGATCAGCCGGCCGTAGCCCGTGAGCTGTGCGACCGCAGCTACCGGACCGCCAGCGATATCGGCGATGCGGTGCTGGCCGCCGAAGCGCTTAACGCCATGGCGGTTTTTGATTTCGAGAGCGGCGCCATGGAGGCGGCTCGGGAGAAGTTTTACCGGGCGCTGGAGCTGGGCGGCGCCAGCGCCGAGCTTCGGGGCCGCACCGAGCAGAACCTCGGGATTCTGGCCAACATCCAGGGTGCCCTAGCCGAGGCGCTCGTGCACTACCAGCGATCGCTGGTGGCATTCGAGAATATCGGTGATGACCGGGGTTGTGCCATCGCCTACCACAACCTCGGCATGGTGAGCGCCGACCGCGAGCTGTGGGACGATGCCGATGGGTACTTCCGCCGCAGCTTCGAGATCGCGGAGGGAATCGGCGACCTTCATCTCCAGGGCCTCGGGCTGCTGAACCACGCCGAAGTGCACCTCGCCCGCCAGCGCTATGAGCAGGCTCGCCAGAACGCGGAAACCGCGCTGGGGATCTTCGACCAGCTGGGCTCCCGCCTGGACAAGGCGGACGCCTACAAGGTCATCGGCCGGGTGTACCGGGAAACCGGGCGCCACGCCCTGGCCGAGTCCCGGCTCCGCTCCGCGGTCGAGCTTGCCGTGGGCACCGGATCCATCCTGAGTGAGGCGGAGGCGTCACGCGAGTTGGCCCTGCTCTATCAGGTCATGGGACGGAACCAGGAGGCACTCCGGCTCCTCAACGCGGCCCACCGGCTGTTCGGGCGCCTGGAAGCGCGGGTGGACCTGGTGGATGTCTCCACCAAGGTCCGGCGGCTGGAAGAGACGTACTTTACCGTCGTTCGGGACTGGGGCCAGTCGATCGAATCGTCGGACAGCTATACTTTCGGGCACTGCGAACGGGTTGCCGG
>CAZASU010000370.1:0-1570 GCA_964487785.1 uncultured Gemmatimonadaceae bacterium
GGTCGGCGGCCTTCTCCTCGTCCAGGTTCTGCTCCAGTACGCTGGCGCAGTCGTTCCGGCCGAGTTGGCGAGCCCACGCAGCCAGCGTACCATACCGGGTGATCTCGTAGTGCTCCACTGCCTGCGCTGCGGCGAGGGCGGCCGCATCGAGCACCTCAGGGTCGCTCGCGTCGCCCATGATCTCGTTGGCCTCTGAAATGATCCCGTCGATAGCGGGGCAAGTGACCGCTTTGGGCGACTCATCGTGCATCTTGAACACCTGCTCTACCCGGGTGAC
The DNA here is from genome assembly GCA_964487785.1 of uncultured Gemmatimonadaceae bacterium. Classification (GTDB taxonomy): domain Bacteria; phylum Gemmatimonadota; class Gemmatimonadetes; order Gemmatimonadales; family GWC2-71-9; genus CAVVWJ01. Next base: position 278 of record CAZASU010000370.1, read on the forward strand.
ATGGTTCTTGGTCTCGCCGAGGTGGGTCTGAAACGCCTGCTTGAGCTGCGGATCGGTCACCTTCGCGATCATCTTGGGCAGCGCCTTCGTGATTTGCTGCTCGGCGTAGTAGATGTCCTGAAGGGTGTGGACGAAGAGGTCGTCCAGGGTCTTGATCGGCTTCGAAAGTAAACCCATGATCTGGCTCCCTAAGTGAGTGATCGCCGCCTCGGATCGTAGCCGGCCGGCGAACGGTTGGTGAATGAGAGGGTGCATAGTGCCACCAGGGGAGGAGGGAAGCCGTGACCCGGCTCACCGCAATCTCGGGAATAGATCCTGGGCTACTCGTTTCCCCCCCGGCTCCGCTCAACCACGCCGCAGGCGATGCGGGGTCCTCCTGAGACACCCGATTTGGCCGGACCAGGAATCCCCTGGTCCGCTTTCTCATGAACGATGATCACGCTGCCGTTCTCGTCCAACACGCTCAGCGGGCCAGGCGAGAGCGTGATCCGGCTGGTTGTCGCGTGGAGAGTGCCAACTCCATTCCCGTCAACCACGAGGTTCGGGATGTCCCCCGTGTGGAAGGGATGGTTCACGTCAGGATCGGGGTTGCTGGCTGGTCCCGGATCGAAGTGACCTCCCGCCGAGGTGTATGGCGGGACACATCCACCCTTGGCATTCTGGTGAATGTGCAACCCGTGGGGACCCGGGGCCAAATCGGCCGCAGGTCCGGTGATGCGCGCCTCGATCTGCACGCCGGGCACGGGCTTGTTTCCAGTGAGCTCGACGAAGCTGACCTCTCCCTTGATGCCGGAGCCAGGGGGCCCTGCGATGGTTGCGCGAGCCCGAAGAGTCTGGGCCGACTCCGGCGGGGGAGCGCTGGTGTCTCTCGCGACGCTCGACGGCTCCCGCGCCGCGCTCCGATCACCTCCGCAGGCCGGCAACAGGCACAGCGCTCCGAGAAGGCCGGCCCGCAGGATACAACTTGCTGATTCCATGGTTCCCCCTGGTCAGAGTCACGGATTGTAGATCGCAGGACGGGCGCATGTGGTGACAAGGCTCACACGCTGCGAATCGGTCGCCTGCCTCAAGACCGGCTGGACAGCTCCTTCATCAGGCGGACCGTGTTGATCTCGACCAGCTCCCGGAGAATCGCCCGCGCCAGCTGCCGGTGGGCTGGAGGAGGAAGGGTCTGCGCGGTGATGGCCGCTGGGAGCAGGACCAGCGCTGCCGCCAGGGTCAGGGAATGTCCCGGGTTAGTCGGCATGATGCCTCTGTAAGGGTGAGGTACGACGATAAAGGACTATAGGCTAT
>CAZASU010000371.1:0-1556 GCA_964487785.1 uncultured Gemmatimonadaceae bacterium
GGGTTGTTCCTCCTCCTGGGCCCGGGTTATGCTCCCAGGCCACGGGCATACGAACTCGAAGCCTGCCGCTGGAGGGAGCGGGGTTCCGGCCGTCCTGTCCCGGAGTCCCGGTCGCACGGCGCCACCAGAAGGAGAAGCACGCATGACCGAATCCCGGACCAGGCTGACCTTCCTGGCTGCAGCCCTAACCGCCTTTGCCGCGCTCGGTTGCAAGGCCGAGATCTCGAGCGGCTCGGGGCCTGCGGACGGCCTCACCAGCGACGTGGGCGCCAGCCTCCGGGACGAGGTCGAAGCCGGGCTCGGCGCCCTCACTCTTGGCAGCGCCCTCGACCCCATCGGCACCACCCAGGCCGCCGGGACCGCGACCTCTATCAGGGCCGAACCCTGTGTCAGTCCGTCCGCCGCGGCAGACAGCGATGGGGACGGGGTCCCCGACGACGCCATTTACCTCTTTACTGCCCCTCCCTGCCGGTTCACCGGCTGGCGCGGCGGCACCCTGGATGTCGTGGGCCAGTTCCGGATCCAGGATCCGGCTCCCTCGAACGCCGGATTCGGCTACGAGGCCACCCTCACCGGCCTCCGCTCCCGCTTCACCAGCGCCGACAGCAAGGTGATTTACGACGTCACCCGGAACGGCACCCGCAGCCTGAGCGGGTCGACCGCGGGACTCCTGCTCACCGCCGATCTCCAGGTCATTCGCACCTTTGCCGGGCACCCCGACGCCGCCATCGACAAGCAGTGGGTCGTCAATTACACCCCGGCCGCGCCGCTCCAGATCAATGAGCCGCTGCCCAGCGGCGCGCTCGATATTGCGGGCACCGCGGACTGGACCCGGGGCGCCGAGCATTTCGTCCTGGTGGTCACCACGCCCACCCTGCTCCAGTACGACGCCAGCTGCACCGACACGGTGCAGCGCATCAAGGCCGGCGAGCTGCACGCGGCCGGCACCTTCGATGATATGCAGGGGTTCGTGCGGGTGCGCTGGACCAGGTGCGGTGAAGAGCCGAGATTTACTTTCGAGAGTACCCAGTGAGGCGGACGATAACGAATTTCCTACCCCCGGAGCAGGCGATATGACCAGTACAGCCACTGCAGTCCGACGGTCGTTCTCATTCCTGCCGCTCGCGGGCGCATTGCTCGTGCTTGCCGGCTGCGCGTCCGTTACCCCGATCGGCGAGTTGCTCGACAACTCATCCCGCTACGATGGCAAGACGGTCCGCGTTCAGGGTGAGGTCCAGGGCGGCGCCGGCGGGCTCGGCGTCGGCGCCTACCAGCTCAAGGACAAGACCGGCACCATCACCGTCGTGAGCGACCAGGGTAGTGCGCCGCGCAAGGGGGCAAAGATCGGCGTGAAGGGGAGGTTCGAGTCCCTGTTCTCGCTGGGCGCCGCCAGCCTGGCCGTGCTGCGGGAGGAGAGCCGTTCGTCGCCCTGATCGGGTCGCAGTAAGCATTTCAGGCTTCCTATAGACTCTTAACGGTGTCCGGCTCCGATTACTCCTCTTCCGGCCTTCCGAACATCAGCTGAATGAACGCCCGATCCTCCGGCTTCGCGATCA
>CAZASU010000372.1:0-1553 GCA_964487785.1 uncultured Gemmatimonadaceae bacterium
GGGCGAGCCCACGAGGCCGAGCGCCTGCGTCGGTTCTACGACGCGCTGTCGTGCGGGATCATCGTGCAAGATGCCGCTGGCAAGGTGGTGCACGCGAACCAGGCCGCTCGAGATCTGCTCGGCACCACCGACGTAGTCCTGGCCGGCTCTCCCGGCGCCGATCACCGGGTGGTACACGAGGACGGCAGCTCGGCGGAGGGTGATGCTCACCCGCTCAGCCGTGCGCGGCGGACCGGACTGCCGGTTCGCGGCGTGGTGCACGGCGTGCTCACCGGCACACCCTCGGAGCGATGGTGCCTGGTGGACGCGGTTCCGGTCTTCGATCCCGCAACCGGACAGCTGGTGGAGGCGATCGCGAGCCTTACCGACATCACCCAGCGTCGCCGCGCCGAGACCGCGCTGCTGAACACCAGCGACACCTTGTCGGCCCTGATCCAGGCCTCTCCCCTCGCCATCTTCGCGTTCGATCCTGCCGGCAAGGTCACCAGCTGGAATGCAGCGGCCGAGCGGCTGTTCGGCTGGCGGGCGTCGGAGGTGCTGGGGCACGTCCTGCCCGCCATTGCTCCCGACCAGCTGCGAGAATTCCGCGAGCACCATCTCGCCGTGCTGGAGGGGAAATCGTTCATCGATCTCGAGACACGATGGCAGCAGCGGGACGGGAGACCGGTCACCTTGAGCCTTGCCCTCGCGCCGCTCTATGGCGGGTTGTCCGAGGTGCGCGGGGTGATGGTGTTGGCGGCGGACCTGACCGAGCGCAAGAAGCTCGAGAGCCAGCTGCGGCAGTCGCAGAAGATGGAGGCCGTCGGACAGCTGGCCGGCGGGGTGGCGCACGACTTCAACAACCTGCTGACCGCCATCATCGGCTACACCAGCCTCCTGCTGAAGGCGGTTCCGGCCGGAGACCAGAAGCACGAAGACCTGCTCGAGATCGACCGCGCCGCCGCCCGCGCCACCGAGCTTACCCAGCAGCTGCTGGCATTCAGCCGGCGGCAGATGCTCCAGCCCACACTGCTCGACCTCAACGCCGTGCTCTCCGATACGATGCGGATGCTCGGCCGCCTGCTGGGCGAGCACGTCGAGCTGGCGATTCTTCCGGAGACGGGACTTGGTGTGGTCCGGGCGGATCGGGGGCAGATCGAGCAGGTCATCATCAACCTGGCGGTGAACGCCCGCGACGCAATGGAGGGGGGCGGCAAGCTGACCCTGGAGACGCGGAACGTAACTCTGGACCGTGCCTACGCCAGCCAGCACCCGGGAGCTACCGAGGGGGACTTCGTCATGCTGGCTGCGACCGATACCGGCATCGGGATGAGCGCCGCCACCCAGGGGAGGATCTTCGAGCCGTTCTTCACCACCAAGGAGCGGGGTAAGGGAACCGGGCTGGGCCTCTCCACGGTCTACGGCATCATCAAGCAGAGTGGCGGCACCATCTACGTCTACAGCGAGCCGGGGCGGGGAACCACTTTCAAGATCTATCTCCCGAGGGTTATGGCCCCAGGCCCAACGGAGGTACCGGTCCCAACGAGACCAGCGAGTGTGCGCGGCACCGAAAC
>CAZASU010000373.1:0-1550 GCA_964487785.1 uncultured Gemmatimonadaceae bacterium
CGAACATCTCGGAGGAGCTCGCCTGATAGAACCTGGCGGTCGGATGGACCAGCCTGACCGCCTCCAGTATCCGGGTGACGCCCAGTGCGGTGAACTCTCCGGTAAGAACCGGCTGGGTCCAGGAGGTGGGCACATAGGACTGCGCGGCGAGGTTGTAGACTTCGTCCGGCTGGGTGTCCTGCAATACCACGGTGAGCGAGTGTTGGTCGAGCAGGTCCGCCGCCACCACCTCGATGCGGTCGAGCAGATGCTCGATCCGCTCGTAACTGTGGTGGCTGGTGCGACGCACGACGCCCACCACCTCGTAGCCCTTGGAAAGGAGGAGCTCGGCGAGGTAGGAGCCATCCTGCCCGGTGACGCCGGTGATCAGCGCTTTAGGCACGTTTGGCCGGGGAATGAGGTTGTGTCATGGGGGCAGCCTCGCTAGTTTTGTGGGCTTACCGCGTTTACGAACATGAGCTAGGGGTAGAACTTATGGCACGGGTATGCGCTGTCTGCGCAAAGGGGCCGGTCACCGGCAACAACGTCAGCCACGCGAACAACCGAAGCAAGCGGCGCTGGTACCCCAACCTGCAGACCGTGCGGGTCCTGGTCGAGGGCGCACCGAAGCGGATTCGGGTCTGCACCCAGTGCCTGAAGAGTAACCGGATCAAGAAGGCCAGCTGATTCGTCGGTTGGTCGAGGGGTAGCCCGCAACGCGTTGCGGGCGTACGCTTGAAAAAAGGGGACCCGAAGGTCCCCTTTGTTGTGTCCGCGAAGCGTTGCGGGACTACTCGGCAAGAAGCTCGATCCGTGCGACATCGGCGCCATCGCCCACCCGGTGTCCCATCTTGAGAATCCGGGTGTATCCACCGGGACGGGCCGCGAAGCGGGGGCCAATCTCGGAGAAGAGCCGGCCCAGGATCTCTCGATCCTTGATTCGGCGGCCCACCAGGCGGCGGGAGTGCAGATCGCCGCGGCGCGCCATGGTGATGAGCTTCTCGGCAAACGGCCGCAGCTCCTTGGCCTTGGCCTCGGTCGTGACGACCCGGCCGTGAGCAAAGAGGCTGGTGGCCATGTTGTTCAGCATCGCCCGCTTGTGAGTCGAGGTCCGGGAGAGCTGGCGGCCTTTGGCGCGGTGCCGCATTAGAGCGCCTCTCCGGCCCCGGTCGAGGGCTGCACCACCGGTGCAACGCCGGCCCGCAGAATCCGAAGCTCCAGGTCGACCTCCTCGAAGCCCATGCCGAAGTTGAGTCCTTCCCGCTGCAGCAGCTCGGCGATCTCACTCAGCGCCTTCTCGCCCACGTTCTTGACCTTGAGCAGGTCGTCCTCGGAGAACTCCACCAGATCCTTGAGGGTCCGGATGTTCGAGTTCTTGAGCGAGTTGAGCGACCGCACCGACAAGCCGAAGTCGTCGATCGGACGGCTCAGGCGCTGGCGCAGGTTGCTGCCGGCCCCACCGGCCCCGGCCGCTCCCGAGTCGCGCATGGTCGGCACCTTGCCGAAATCCACGAAGTACTGGAAGTGCACCTGAGCCAGGGCGGCGGCGTAGGCGATGGCGTCTTCCGGCG
>CAZASU010000374.1:0-1548 GCA_964487785.1 uncultured Gemmatimonadaceae bacterium
GGTATCACCAGCCGCCCGCCCGCATCGACCCGTTCCGCGGTGCGGTACACCGCCGGCAGGTCGCTTGCGGGACCGACCCAGACGATCACACCGTTGTCCCAGGCCATTGCCGCGTCCCGGACGACGTGAATGTCGCCTTGCCCGCCGTCGGCTCGACAAGTCGCCAGCTGCCCGATGTTGGCGAGCACCCTCATGCAGGACTCAATCAATCATCGGTAGGTCGACGCCCCGCTCTTTCGCGGTCTGAATCGCGAGGTCGTAGCCTGCATCCGCATGGCGCATGACGCCGGTTCCCGGATCGGCGGTAAGGACCCGCTGGAGTCTTTCATCGGCCAGGTCGGTGCCGTCGGCCACCGCCACCATGCCGGCATGGATGGAGTAGCCGATGCCGACGCCACCGCCATGGTGAATGGAGACCCAGCTCGCGCCGCAGGCAGTGTTGAGCAAGGCATTGAGCAGCGGCCAGTCGGCGATGGCGTCGGAGCCGTCCAGCATTCCCTCGGTCTCGCGATTGGGCGAGGCAACCGAACCGGTATCCAGATGGTCTCTGCCAATCACAATCGGCGCCGCCACTCTCCCCTTCCTTACCAGCCAGTTGAACCGCGCCCCCATCTCCGCGCGCTCGCCGTACTCGAGCCAGCAGATGCGTGCCGGCAGGCCCTGGAAGGCGACGCGCTCCTGCGCCTGCCGGATCCAGCGAGCCAGGCCCACATTGCTGGGAAAGGTCTCCAGTACCGCCCGGTCGGTCTCGGCGATGTCGGCCGGGTCGCCGGAAAGCGCCACCCAGCGAAAGGGACCGGCACCACGGCAGAAGAGCGGACGAATGAAGGCGGGCACGAATCCCGGCAGATCGAACGCCTCCCGCATGCCGCGTCGATCGGCTACCTGACCCCTGAGGTTGTTGCCGTAGTCGAAGGCGACCGAGCCTTTGGCCTTGAGGTCGAGCATTGCCCTGACGTGCGCGGTCATCGAGTCCAGCACCCGGTTCTCGTACCCCACCGGATCGGTAGCCCTCGATCGAGCGGCGGCCTCGAGAGTCATCCCCGCGGGGATGTAGCCCAGGCGGAGATCATGGGCCGAGGTCTGGTCGGTCACCACGTCCGGCACCACCCCGCGGCGTACCAGCTCCGGGAGAACCTCCGCAATGTTTCCGACCAGCCCTACCGACAGCGGCCGCTTCTTTCTTCGGGCGTCTTCGACCAGTTCCAGCGCGGTATCGAGATCCGTCTCGAGCCGGTCACAGTAGCGGGTTTCCACTCGCCGTCGGATCCGCTCCTCGTCCACATCCACACCCAGAAACGCCGCGCCGTTCATCGTCGCTGCCAGCGGCTGGGCACCTCCCATTCCACCGAGTCCCCCGGTGACCACGAGCCGCCCCTCGAGCGTGCCCCCGAAGTGTTGCCGGGCGCACTCGGCCAACGTCTCATAGGTTCCCTGGAGGATTCCCTGGGTTCCGATATAGATCCAGGAGCCCGCCGTCATCTGACCGTACATCGTCAGCCCGAGCGCATCGAGCCGGCGGAATTCGTCCCACGTGGCCCATCGGGG
>CAZASU010000375.1:0-1548 GCA_964487785.1 uncultured Gemmatimonadaceae bacterium
CCGGGCCGCTCGACGGGCGCGACACCGTGGGCTCCGCCGTCGGGCTCGGCTCACTCCGCGCGGTTTCGGTGCGGCTCGGCTGGCTGCGGGGTGGCTCGGGACGGGGCGGCTCGGCTCGTGGTGATTCGGCCCGCGGGGGGTGGACCGTCGGTGGCGGCGAAGGCGCGGTTGTAACAGCAAACACTGCGCTGCACACGGCGCAGCGTGCCCGCACGCCGGACGCAGGCACCTTAGCGGGGTCGACGCGATAGACGGTGGCGCAATTCGGGCACGTGACGTTCATGTCATGATCCTCAGGCCTGCTCCCTGGAGGTCGGTCCGGTCCGCTCTTCCCCGGTGACGCCCTGCCGACGGTCTACCACGAACACCGACCCGGGCAGCGTCTTCGCGTAGCTCTTCATTTCGGTGGCAAGCTCGCTCACCTGCGCCGGATGCGCAAATCGGCGGTTCCGGTTGGTGACGATGCCGATCGACAGTGTCATCAACGGCACTCGGTGCAGCTGGCCCCGCCGGTCCTTCCCAAAGAAGTACCCTGCCCTTCGGTCCTGCTCGTTGTACTGCAGTGGCACCAGAGAATCGAAGACCTCGAGAATCTCACTGCAGACCGGGCTGATCTCTCCGGTGGGAATGACGAAGATAAAGTCGTCTCCCCCGATGTGACCCACGAAGCCACGCGACCCCATCAGGCCCCGCACGACATCGTGCAGGATTCGCGAGAGAATGTAGATGACCCGGTCGCCATCATAATAACTGTACCGGTCGTTGAACTCCTTGAAGTGGTCGAGGTCCGCGTAGCAGACGGCGAATTCCTGGTTGGACTCGAGCCGGCGCCGGATCTCGCGCTCGATCTCGGTGGTGCCGGGAAGCCGGGTGGACGGGTGGACCGACACGTCCCGCTCGGTGCGCACCAGCATGGCATCCATCCGGGATCGCTGCTCGGCCGGAGAGAACAGCCCGGTCAGGACCTCGTCCGCACCGGAGGTGAACCAGGCTTGGACCTGTTCCGGGTGGTGGGTGCCGGCCAACGTGGTGATGGGCACGATCGCGGTAAAGGCGTCGGCCTTGAGCCGCCGGACGAGCCCCACTCCCGTGGTTCCCGAGTTGTCTCCATCGACAAAGAGCATGCAGGGATGACCCCGCAAAACGATTGATTCGACGTCGTCCGGCTGGCTTAGCGCCAGAAGGGGGAACGCATGCGCGGCCGCCCACTGGCGCACCAGGGTGGGGACCGGACATCCGTCCGGCGAAAAGAAAAGAATCGTCGGACGAGTCCGCACCAATTGCCTCTCGTAAGGAGTTACGTGTAGCTAACTTAGGCCGCTGGCAATGACAAGTCAAACCGGGGACGAAACCCTCACCACCTGGCTTCTGCCGATCCGGCTCAGAGCGGCTTGGCTTCGTCGATCAGCATGATGGGGATTCCGTCTTCCACTGGATAGACCAGACGGCATGCGTGGCAAACCAGGGCTTCGGGCGAGACCCGATACTCGAGGTCGCCCTTGCACTTGGGGCAGACCAGGATCTGGAGGAGCTCGGGGGCCAGGCTCA
>CAZASU010000376.1:0-1537 GCA_964487785.1 uncultured Gemmatimonadaceae bacterium
TTGAGCGCTGGGAGCGATTGTGTCGTCAGTGCGGCCGTTTGTGCCAGCCTCGCTCCCTGCCCGCCGCCGCGGCCCACCAGGAGCTGAGCGGAGAGCTCATCCACCAATCGGAACAGCGCGGTGCTGTCCCCTTCCACCGCCGCCTGCGCGATCGGCCGAGAGGCAGCGGAATCCTGCTGATAGAGCTGTGCCTGGATCCTGAGACGGCTGCCGGACCCGTGGACGCTGCCGAGAATATACTGCCCGGCACCAAGCCTCCGGGCAATGTCGCGGCCCCGGCCGGCGTCCTGTACGCCGCGCTCCTCCGGGCTGCGGACCGCCGACATGATTCGGCCGGGGTCCACGGTCACCAGCGCTTCCGCACTGCTCAGGTTCCGGCTCAGCAGGTCCACCATCCCCTCAGCGAGATAGCCGAAGGTCCCAGCGCCGGACACCGAGAAGGGGAGCACAGCGAGTTGAGTCGGCGCCAGCGGCACATCCAGTGCCGAACGCTTCAGGTACACGATCCCCGCCAGACCCACGGCCAGCGATAGGAGCAGCGCTGCGGCTGCAGTCTTGGGCCTCCGCGCCGGTGCCTGGCTAGTTGTACGGGACACCGCGGGCATAGCGCCGGGGGTGACTGTCTCCGAGAGAGCGCGGGCGAAGTCACGCGCCGTGGCGAACCGGTCTGCAGGGCTCCGGGCGAGCGACTTGTGAATGGCTTGCTCGAGCGACTCGGAAACATCCCGGATCGTGCGGAGGCGCGGAGGCGGTTCAGTGAGACGTCGAGCGACGATCGCCTGAGGCGTCGGCCCCGTGTAGGGCGGCTCGCCCGCGAGCATCTCGTACAGCACGCACCCGAGGCTGTAGATATCTGTGCGTCTATCGATGTTTGGCTCCGCGCACGCCTGCTCCGGGCTCATGTAGGCCGGGGTGCCCAGCGAAAACCCGGTCTCGGTCAGACGGTCCTGACCGACAGCATTTATGGCCCGAGCAATTCCGAGGTCCGCCACCACCGCCTGATCGCCCTCGAGCAGGATGTTCTCCGGCTTGACATCCCGGTGAATGACGCCGTGCGTGTGCGCGTACTCCAGAGCGCCGAGCACTTGGACGGCAATGCGGTAGGCGTCGTCGAGCGGGAGTTCCCTCTCGCGGAGCAGCCGCTGGCGGAGGGTCTCCCCTTCCACGTAAGGCATGGTGTACCAGAGCTGGCCAGCTGCATCCCCGGAGTCGAAGACGGGTAGAATGTGGGGGTGTTGGAGGCCGGCGGCGATCCGGATCTCGTACAGGAAGCGCTCGGGGCCCAGCGTAGCCGCGAGTTCCGGGCGGAGCACCTTGAGAGCAACCTGCCGCTCATGGCGACGGTCGTTCGCGAGGTAGACGGTGGCCATGCCGCCCCGGCCGAGCTCACGCTCGATTCGGTAACGGTCGGAGAGGGCGGCTTCGAGGGCAGCGGTGTTATTCGGCAATGGGCTTGCGGCCTCAGGTGGTTTCTCTATGGTATAGCGGACATGTCATGTAGGCCAGAGATAGATCCCTCCAAGTTTCTCGCCGGGCT
>CAZASU010000377.1:0-1516 GCA_964487785.1 uncultured Gemmatimonadaceae bacterium
ACCGGCAACCCCGGCTCCACCGGCCGCCTGCTGACCGTCGCCCAGATGGAGTACCTGCGCGACGTGCAGTATCCGGCTCAGCTCGCCTCCTACGACCGGAACCTGGCAGTCGTGGAAGAGCTCTCGAAGAAGGACGAGGAGACTCGGCGCGCGCTGGAGAACCAGATCTTCAGCCTGAAGAACTCGAGGAAAGCGGTGACCGGTTACCTCTCCGGCCTCCAGGACAGTGCCCTCATGGCCAAGAAGCGCGCCTTCGAGCGCGACTTTCGCCGCCGTATCGCCGCCGATCCCAAGCTCCGGGCCCGCTACGGCACGTCCTGGGACGCGATCGCGGGCGCGCAGCGGGAACAGGCCGCCATCGCCAAGCAGCAGCGCTGGTACAGCCTCAGCGGGTCGCCGCTCATGAACGTGGCCGGCGGGATCGTTCGGATCCCGGAGCAGGCCAAGCTCCCCGACTCACTCCGGCTCCCGCAGTATCGTAGTGGAGGGCTCGAGGTCATCCGGAGCTCGCTGTTGGGCGACATCCCCAGCGACACCGAGCAGGACAAGCAGATGCTGCAGGCCTGGCTCACCCAGGCGAGCAACGATCTCCCGCGAAACGATCCCTACCTCAAGGCTTTCCTGGGCGGGCGGAGCCCCGAGGTCGCCGCCGAGGCCGCCGTCAACGGTACCACGCTGGCCGACTCGGCCGCACGGGCCGCGCTGATCGAGGGTGGTGCCGCGGCCGTCGCCGCATCCAAGGATCCGCTCGTCGTCCTGGCCCGGAGGCTCAATCCGATCGCCATGCGGGTGCAGCAGCGTTCGGCCCGGCTCGGCGACGTGATCTCCGCCAATGCGGAGAAGGTGGGGCAGGCGATCTTTGCCGCTTACGGCCGCTCGCTCCCGCCCGACGCGACCTTCAGCCTCCGGATCAGCGACGGGGTGGTGAAGGGCTTCCCCATGAACGGCACCATCGCCCCTTACAAGACCAGCTTCTACGGCCTCTACGGCCGCTCGGCCGAGTTCGATGACAAGCCGCCGTTCCGGCTGCCGGAGAGGTGGAAGACCCACCGCGGCCGGCTCGACCTGTCCCAGCCGTTCAATTTCGTTTTCACCGGCGACATCATCGGGGGCAACTCGGGGAGCCCGGTGATCAACAAGAATGCCGAAGTCGTCGGGCTGGTCTTCGATGGCAACATCGAGCAGCTGCCCAACCGGTTCCTCTACACCGACGAGGTGGGGCGGGCGGTGGCGGTGCATTCCGAGGGCATCGTCGAGTCGCTCCGGAAGGTGTATGAGGCGGATCGGATCGCGGACGAGCTGGAGGGCCGCGTCGGGGTGAAACGGGTGCAGGTGCAGCCTGACAGCTTCAGGCGGGTGCCCGCGCCGGCGCCGGCGCCGGCCAGGGACAGCGCGGCAGCGGGGCAGCGCTAGCACGGCGCGTCATTTCGAGCGTAGCGAGAAATCGCCCATCTGGCCGTTTGGGCTCCCATATCCGACGTAAGCCCGCCCGATTTCTCGCTACGCTCGAAATGAC
>CAZASU010000378.1:0-1511 GCA_964487785.1 uncultured Gemmatimonadaceae bacterium
CCCGGATACGTCCCCGCACCGCAAAGGTACAGCCCCTCCATCGGGGTCCGCGGCGTGAGCCGCTTCTCCCACATGTACTCCGGCAGGCACTCGCCCTGGAAGATGTGCCCGCCGGTGAGCCCGGTCCGGCTCTCGATATCGGGCGGGCCCATGACTTCCAGGTGAAGGACCGCTGCAGGGATGTTGGGGGCAAAGCGGCCGATCGAACCCAGCGCTACCCGGGCGACCTCGTCCCTGCGGGAGTCCCAGTCGCCCTGACGAAACGCGTACGGCACCGGCTGAGCGAACACGCTCATCGTGTGCCGGCCGGGGGGCGCAACGCTGGGGTCATGGGAGCTCTGGAAGTAGAGCTCGGTCCAGAGCCGGTCGGGTAGATCGCCGGCCAGCGCCGTTTGATGCTGGGTCTGCCAGGCGTCCTTGGAGAGCGGCGTATTAACCTGCCCATAGTGGTGCGGCTCCAGCGTTCCCGGCCGCGCCGTAAAGTTGGGCAGCTCCTCCAATGCCACGGTAATCTTTACCGTGCACCCGGTGATCGGCACGGCTTCCACCTGGGCTCGCCACGCCGAGTCGGCCGAGCCGTCGAGCAGCGTGAGGGTGGTGCGCGGATCCGCATTCGAGACCACCACCGGGGCGCGGAGCCGCTCGCCTCCTTCCAGCTCCACTCCCTTGCCTGGCAGAATCCGGCTGACCGGCACCCCCGCGGCGACCTCCACGCCCGCCTCCTGAGCTATGTCGCACAGGAGGAAGGAGACGAGCCCCATGCCTCCTTTCACATAGCCCCACATGCCGGGTATGCCGCCCATCCGGCCCGAGGCGTGATGAAAATGAATGGACGCCGTGCCCGGCTGGTGCGGGCTGGCTTTGGTGCCGATGACTCCCTGCCCCAGCAGCGACTGCTGCAGGCGCTCGTCGTCGAGGTAGCGCTCGACGAACTCCACCATCGACCACTCGAAGAGCAGTGCGATCGCGTCCCGGTCTCCACCCAGGCGGCGCTCGATCTCGTCCCGCGAGGGCGCCCGCCCGATCCACACGTCGGCCGGCCCCTCGGGGCGAAGGGCGTCGCGGACCCGTTTCTTGAGAGCGGTCATGGCCCGCCATCCGGCCAGGTCGCCCGGGGCGAAGCGCTCGACCTCCTGGTCGGCGCGATCGTCGTCCCCCCACAGCTGCACGCTGCTGCCGTCGTCGAAGGGAACGAACAGACCCGGAGCGGCCTGGTGCCAGTCCAGGCCATGCTCGATGAGGCCCAGCTCCTCGATTACGAGCGGGTGCAGAAGGCCGCAGACGTAGGCGCAGGGCGAGACTCGGTAGCCCGGCCAGGGCTCTTCCAGCGTACACGCACCGCCGACCCGGTCTCGCCGCTCCAGCACCAGCACTCGGCGCCCGGCCCGCGCCAGGTAGGTGGCGCACGCCAGGCCGTTGTGCCCGGCGCCCACCACGATCGCGTCCCACGGCTCGGCCGCAAGCTGCTTCATGGGCCGGGGGAGCCCGATCAGGCCCAGCTTCGCGGCGGT
>CAZASU010000379.1:0-1509 GCA_964487785.1 uncultured Gemmatimonadaceae bacterium
ATCGCCGGCGCCAAGCGGTGGGTGCACTTCGAGAATTACATCATTCGGAGCGACGCCGCGGGGTGGCGATTTGCGGAGCTCCTGGCCGCCCGGTCGCGGGAAGGCATTCACGTACGGGTCCTCTATGACTGGCTCGGATCCGTGGCCACTGCTCGCGCCTTCTGGAGGTATCTCCGCAAAGCCGGCGTAGATGTCCGGGCCTTTCACCCGCCCGAACTGGTGGATGTCGTGGCCAACGTGTCTCGCAATCACCGAAAGCTGGTCGTGGCCGACGGCTCACGTGCCGTTCTGGGTGGACTGTGCATAGGATGCGAGTGGACCGGCGAGAGTCAGCCCGGAGGCCAACCCTGGAGAGACACCGCGGTGGATATTCATGGCCCCGCGGCCGCGGTGCTGGACCAGACGTTTGTGGACGTCTGGGAGCTCACCGGATCGGAGGTACCACCCGACCAGAGCGCCGGAGTGGTGGAGCCGGTGGGCGGCGCGGACGTGCGCGTTATCAGCGGCGAGCCGGGCCGGGAGCGAGCGTACCGGGTGATAGAGCTCCTTGCTGCCGGTAGCGTCGAGCGGCTCTGGATCACGGACGCGTACCTGGTGGCGCCGCCGCGCCTCTTCCAGGCGCTCCGCGACGCGGGCAAAGACGGGGTCGACGTGCGGCTTCTGGTCCCCGGTTCCAGCGACCTCCCGCTCATCCGCAATATCACGCGCATCGGCTACCGGGATCTGCTGCGAAGCGGCGTGCGGATCTACGAGTGGGACGGCCCAATGCTGCACGCCAAAACGATCATCTGCGACGACCGATGGGTCCGGGTGGGATCGAGCAACCTCAACCCGTCGAGCCTGCTGGGAAACTACGAGCTGGATGTGCTGATCGAGGACTCCCGCCTGGCCGAGGCCATGGCAGCGCAGTTCCGCCGGGACATGGGGAAGAGCCGCGAGGTGGCCAGTCGTCCGATCCGGGCTCCCCGCAGGATCAGCCAGGCCCTCCCTGCAGTGCTGACCCACCAGACCCCAACAGAAGCGGGGTCGGAGACGTACCAGAGGACTGGGCGGGAAGCCCGCCACCGAGCCGCGCTGGTGCTTCGGGCCATCGCGAGTAACGCCCGCCGGTCGGTCTTCGGACCGATCAGTGCCATATTCATTGCTCTGGGTTTGCTGTTCGTGGCCCTGCCCAAACAGTCGGCCTATGTGGTGGCGGCCCTCTGTGCCTGGTTCGCGCTTGGGGCCGGCCGGGAAGCGTTTCGGCGCCGGGCGGACCGCTAGCGCCGCGACCCGGCATCGCCGTTCCTTCTTGAAACTTTACGGCAAGTCTCTCGTTCTTTGACTTAACGCCGTCAACCGGATTCCGTCGACCGAACACATGCTGCTGCGTCGTCTCCTCCTTGCCGCTCTGATGTCATCTCCCCCGGGTGCGGGAGCGGCCGCCGCTCAGGCCCCCATGATCACCCTGGCAGAGGCAATCCGCCGCGCGGAGCGGGTCCAGCCAGCCATGGTACGGGCCGCCGCCGA